>CP071065.1:7515000-7860833 GCA_017164015.1 Nostoc sp. UHCC 0702 | reverse complement strand
ACTGAGTTTTGTTCAAAAATCAAATATGAGTCCTATATTAGCTGAGGGTGGTAGAGTGACGATAAAACTTCGGAAAATAGACGCAACCCGTAAACCTGCTACTGACCAATCCTGTAGTGCGTAGTCAGTAATTCCTAATGAAACGGTTTGAGTTGTGATAATTCCGATGATCGTATCAGGACGAATTGTATTATAAGTAACAGATGATAGAACTACAGCAGGACGACGCTTCACACCAGTGACACCAGGGAAATCAACTGTAACCACGTCACCAGGAATGAAGGGCATTAAACGGTTTCCTCACTTTCAGGAAACAGTGAAGCTGTATATTGTAGAGAGAACGATGCTAACTCTAACTGATCTTGTTCAGTCCAAGTATCACTTTGGTCAATAATGGATAAGTTTTGCTGAACAAGCTCATTAAGAATCAAGTTTGCCAAGCGTAGCCGTTCAGTAGGTGACATGGTGCGGACAACTTGGTTGTATATTTCTTGCGCTGTAGCGGACATAATCAACCCTCCTGCCCCTGATCCTAACAGCAATTTAGTAAGCGCGATCGCTCATCCATTGCAATGAGGTTTTAGCTTGATGCGATCGCATTTACCAAACATTGCTCGTTAGTCTAAATCTTCTTCGATAAGTCCAGCATCTTTCATAATGCTTCTCAAAGTTCCAATTGGTAAATCTCGATTACTATGAACTGGAATTGAAAGGATTGCATCAACACCTTCTTTAGCGTAAATGTGATGACTGCCAGTAATACGTTTTAAATTCCAACCCTGACGTTCTAAAATTTTACACAATGCTTTACCCGAAACTGCTTTCATAGGGATAGCTCAACAACCTGTTTGTCCGGTTCGAGTTCTTCTCGTTCGCTAGCAACTTCTAACCAACCCTGAATCGCATCTTGTAGCATCTCTAACAGATGTTCGTAGCTTTCTCCCCAAGTGTGACATCCTGGTAAAGCAGGTACAGAACCACACCACACACCGTCTTCTTGCCAGATAACTGCTTTAATTTTCATGCGCTTACTAAGCTATTAGTCAAACTCTACTATTTTTACTTTGCCTCAAACTCAGCGATCGCTTCTTCTGCCAAAGCATCTAGCTTACCTTGTGATATGTCTTTTTCTAACTGCTCATCCCATCGTTGGTAATCTAAATCGAAAAACTACTCTGACAGATAACGAAACTCTTCAGGGGAAAGTTGGAGAATTGCAGCTTCTATTTGTTCAATTTTCAGCATTTTGTTAAGGGCTACGTTTGCTGTATGTACTCTTGCAATCGTAGCAAGATTATAGCGTTTTCTTCTGGTTTAAAGGTTTGGCTTTGTTGTTGGCGATCGCTTGTCCATTGCACTAAAGTTTTGGTGGAAGAGAAAGGCGATCGCACTATTGTTCATCTGCACTCAGTTCTAATATTTTGAAAATATCTTCTATTGAATCTGGCTGTAATGCCCATCTGTAGGCAGGGTGAATTTCCCAATCAAAACCAAAATCTGCAAATTTTGAGTTCAAGTAACGATTCTCTTCAAAATATTTTCTAATAATACCTTCATGGGCTTCTTTTCTGGCAGTAAGGAAATTAATTTTATACAAGAATGCAGCTAAATCTTGCCTATCTGCAATTTTGCCATTTGCAAAGCGAAATCCTCCAGAAGGTTTTGATACATTCTCTATTTTTTGAAGTAGCTTTGCTGTTGTATAAACGTATCCCTCCCTAGTAGTTTTTTCTTTACGATTTGGTTTCATGTTAATAAGTAACTGTTCTATCTCTGGCAATTCAGAACGAAATTCATTAATTGTATCTTGAATTCTACCTTGAGAATATTCTTCAAAAATTGATTCAAAATCTCCAGTTTGAATAATTGATGCTCCTCTAGCATAAGCTTTCCTAGCAGCTAAGGTACACAGCTTAATCAAATCACGGGGTCTTTTTCTTATCAGGGACATCAGGACACGATACATAGGAGCATTGGCCCACTGGCCTCTACCTGTAAATTTCGGCTCTATTATAGAAGATAAATATTTTCGAGCTAAGTCTTGTTGTCTAATCTTTAGAAGGTGATCTTCATCGATTGAACGCCCAAAAAAAGTTTCAATCCGTTTGATTAATAAAACAAAAATTTCATGGTTTGTCCAGGTGTGCCAAATTACAGAACCTTCTATTTTGTCAGTTGACTCATCAGATGTTCTAACTAAATAATAAACATCCGATCTAAAGGCAACCTTAAAATTTATACCACGTTGATTTTGGCTACTGATATCTCTAACAGCATACAGCAAACTCTATGGCAGCTCGATCTCCAATTTCTCGCCTCATACCAATAACGTAATCAACGTGTTGAGCAATTGCCTCAGCCTGTAATTGTGAGTAACAAGCATTTAAAATAATACATTCGACATGATTTGAGAAAAGCTTGAACAAATTTGCTAATGCTTCTGAGCTAACTAATTTGCCTTGTCCACTTTCATCTTCAAAAACTAAACCTTCTTTCCCTGAGCCATGACCGCTAAAATGCACTATTTGTGGTTGAAAGTCTAACATTGACTGCTGAATATCTCTTGGGCGAGTTGCTCCGGTTGAATTGATAGGTACTTTGCCGTATCCTGCCAAGCGCAATTTCTCCTTAATTTCTCGCTCTTCTTCCTGTAGACGCAAACTCTGTGTTCCTTTTGGATTAGCAGCTAGCAGCAAAATAGACTTCAACCCAGTTTCTTCATTCATACAGATGTAGCTATAAAGACAATAGATAAGAGCAAGAAATTACTCTTTAAATCCTCAAATTCTAGCTTAATCGTACTCTTGATGTCTGCCTTTTGACCTCTTATGGCGCTAGAAATAGCCGCAGTTGTTGTTTTCAGGAATGAAATTAGCAGAGATCAAATCTTGTACTTAGAAAAATATTTGATGTTAATAACTATACTAAATACTTACTTATATGTGGCAATACTTAGTATTTTGACATTTATATTATATTGCACCGCATTGCAATATAATATAATGTTATATAATGCAATGGAGCTTTATTTGATGGGACGATGAGTAAAGAAAACATTACGTTTCGGATAGATAGCGATAAAAAGGCTGCACTTGAAGCGATCGCAGCAGGAATAAACCGCGATCGCAGCTACGTCTTGAATGAGGCAATAGACGCTTATTTAGAGATGCACCAGTGGCAAATAGAGGAAATTCAAAAAGGGATTGCTGAAGCCGATGCTGGTGACTTTGCTAGTGATGAGGAAGTAAAAGCTACTTTTGCAAGGCTTACCAATGCAGATTAAGTGGCTGCGTCGTGCGCTTCGTAATTTGGAACAAGCTCATAACTACATTTTCAAAGAAAATCCACAAGCAGCACAGCAAGTAATATTAAAAATTCAAAGTGCTACAAATCAACTTGAAAATTATCCTTTCATGGGGCGACCTGGACGTGTAGAAGGGACAAGAGAGCTTGTAGTATCTAATACGCCTTATATTATTATTTATCGATTACAAGAAGAGTCTGTAGAAATTCTTCGGGTTCTACAGACATCAAAGCGCTATCCAGATTGAAGTTTTACTCAACCCTCAAAAATCTTCGTCATCAACAAAAAACTCCGCATCGTCTTCAAACCTAGAATTACGCTGCCCAGAATCACCAAGACTCCACAGGGGTTGTAATACTCCCACGCTAATGAAGCCAATACCAGCACAGAAAGCCAGCACTAAACCCGCTGGTATTTTAACCGATTCAAATATTAAGAATTTTAACGATACTGGCGTGGCATTTTGAACTGAAATAATCGCGATCGCCACTACCCAAATACTTACAACTAGAGATGTAAAAAAAGGAGCTAAGATTTTCATATTCAAAGTTAGGAGTTAGGAGTTAGGAGTTAGGAGTTAAGAATTATTAATTTACAAGTCTTGATTCATAACTTATAAATATTTACAATTCTTCACTCATAATTATTAATTATTTACAACTCTTAACTTATCACTCCTAACTCCTAACTGATTAAACTGCCACAGCCTCTAGCTTAGCAATGGAACTTTCCATCTCTTGAGCAACTTGAGTGAGTTTTTCCGGAGAATTGGTTTCCAGATAGACCCTTACCAAGGGTTCTGTACCAGAAGGACGCAACAACACCCAGCTACCTTCTTCTAGATACAGCTTAATACCGTCTTTACGCCCGACTTCTTTGACTTTAATCCCTGCTACCTCTGTGGGTGGATTTTTGGTGTAAGAGTCAATGACGGCGTTTTTGTGGGCTTCGGTGAGGTGTAAGTCCAGACGCTGATTGTAAAGCGGCCCATTAGCTTCAGCGATCGCTTCAGTGACAAGTTGACTTAGGGGTTTACCTTCATAGGCGATCGCTTCTGCCACTAGCATGTCAGCTAAAACACCATCTTTTTCAGGAATATGCCCAATAACACTTAAGCCGCCTGATTCTTCTCCTCCAATCAGCACGGTAGTTTCGCGCATTTTTTCCCCGATGTATTTAAAACCTACTGCTGTTTCATAAACTGGTAAACCGTACTTAGCCGCCAAATTATCCAGTAAGTGGGTTGTAGCTACCGTCCGGACAATTGCGCCACTTTTCCCTTTATTTTTTATTAAATGTCGTGCTAGTACTAAAAGCACGGTGTTCGGAGTGAGGACGTTGCCTTGTTCATCAACAATGCCAAAGCGATCGCTATCTCCATCTGTGGCCAAACCCAAATCTGCTTGGTCGCGGCGGACTGCTTCTACTAACCCTACAAGTTGTTCGCCTTTGGGTTCTGGCATCCCACCACCAAATAGCACATCCCTCCAAGTGTGGAAAGATTCTAACTGAGTACCACTATGTTGCAAAACTTCATCTAAATATCCACGAGAAGTAGAATATAGCGCATCATACTTGACTTTTAGTTGAGCGCTTCTAATTTTTTCCACGTCCAGCAAAGTATAGATAAATTGGAGATAGTCTGGTTTCGGATCGAAAGTAGAAATTGCACCTGATGGGTTGCTACTGGGCAACTCATCCGATGCACTTTCAATATTTGCCACAATAGTATCAGTAATCTCTGGAGTGGCAGGGCCAGCATAATCAGGGATATATTTAATCCCACAGTAAGGTGCTGGATTATGACTGGCAGTAAACATCAACGCCCCAGCGGAATTTAAGTGACGGGCGTTGTAAGCAATTACTGGTGTGGGGCAATCACGATCAGTAATTTTGACCGTCCAACCCAAGTCCGCCAAGACTTGAGCCGCTGTACGGGCAAACTGGTCAGCTAAAAAGCGAGTATCGTAGGCAATAAGAACTGGTCTGTCCTTAGAGTAGGCTGTTTCGAGGTAACTTGCGATCGCTCTTGTTACTTTCCTCACATTGGCGAAAGTAAAATCATCAGCAATAATGCCTCTCCATCCGTCAGTGCCAAACTTTATCTTACTGGAATTGCTACTAGCGCTCATTTTTGCTACTTTCTCCAAATACTATAGGAAGCTTCCCGCAAAGCGTGCGTAGCCGCAAGTATCCCCACCGTGTTTTTTCTCACTGCTGTTGAGCAATGTTAACCCCTGATCGACCTTTTGCCAGTTATCACCTTTGGTCTTTAATTGCCCCAGCTATAGGGCAAGAACGCTGGCATTGCCAGATGAGACGGGGGTTTATCAAAGCGCGTCAACATGAACCACAAGTCAAAGCACTATTAGCAAAGGCCACTGCACCCCAGCGGATTGGGATACTTGCCCAAAAAGGGGTTTATGAATTTCATCATAATAGACATCTGTTACACAGAGCTGACGGAGTAGAAAAAGTCGCCCAGCTACTGAAATTAAGTAACTCCACCGACCAAGTGCAACAGCGCGTGCTGCAAATTTTGAGAAGATATCATGCTACGCCGTTGTTGTTGGATAAACAAATTCTCCAGCTAACCCCTGGTGATGAAGGCTTTCCCAAACCGATTTTAATTGACCATGAGGATTATCACTTCCGCCTGTATGCAGCGATGGACTGTGTTTTTATTGAGAGCGATCGCACTTTACATATTTTAGATTTCAAAACTGGTAAATCTGCTTTTGACCGACGACAAGCATTAGTTTATTTGCTGGCTGCTCGTTATCTTTACCCAGGACGTGAAGCTGTAGCCTCATTTTATAACCTAGAACTGAGTAAAAAATCAGATTTAATTAGCATCAACAATAGCGAATTAGAATCTTTAAAAATTGAATTGGTTAATGTTGCTCACAAGCACCAGCACGATTTGCAACAGTATCAGGAAAAAACTAGTAATTTCAGCGAAATTTTTCCGCCAAATCCTGGAACTCACTGCCGTTTTTGCCCATTTCAATCTATCTGTGATTTCTCCCAACAATCATCTCAATCACACCCGATGCCTAGCTTAAGAACTAATGCTTAGTATTTGTCTAGCAATTAGTGATTAGCAGCTAGTCAAAAATTATTGAAATTTTTATTTTGGGACTTGGAAGAAAAATGATATATGAATTTGTCCAACTCATATGCAAACTCTACTAGTTTCATCAAAAATCCATAGTTACAAGTTCTCTAAAACATAATCATATGAGAGGATGTTTGTAAAGTCTCAATTCATACTAGCCCTGGCGACTAGAAGTCGCGGCTACACAGACAAAAGCTGCCTCCGCAGGTTAAAAACCCTTAATTTTGTCTTAGTCCACGGAGGTGGACTTTGTTTGTGTAGTAGCGAATTATATTCGCCTAATACTTTTAAAACATCCTCTGAAAGCTATTGCTTGGGTGATAGTTTCCAGAGTAGCTTGTTGATTTGCTGTAACTTTGAGTTATAAACTTTTTCCACTCCAGCTTTTAAGAATTCAGAGTCATCGAATAAATCGAATAAGAATACATCCGTAAATCCTTCAGTAATCTCTGGTAGCTGAGATTTCGGTGGAAATTGAAAACGGACTTTTGGATCAAGTAGGTGACCAAGTAATTGTAGTTTTATGCCGTGGTCACTAATTAAAAGTGGTTTATTACTTTGATTAATAATCTCAGCAATCCTGGGATATATTTCAGATCTTTCAGGTATTTTGTTCCACCACGTAGTGGCTTGGGAGTAGAGTGTACAAGATGTGACTCCGCCCATTATTACCATAAATGCTAAAAGTGACCATAATATTTTTTGCCAAAGTTTAGTAGTAATATATGTGATTTTATTACTAAACAGGTAAGCAACAGCTAACTGTATACCTAAAATAGAGGGAAGTATATATCTAGTCGTACCGTATCGTTTTTGAAATACAAAATCCAGCAGCATTAAAGGAAGCGCTACAGATCCACTCAAGGTTAAGACAAATAACCAAACAGGTTTAGAAGTTTTGCTATAGATAAAATAAATTGAATAGATAATTAAAGATAAAATAATTAAAATATAAATAATTAATGTAATCAGTTGAAATTTACCTAAGTTATTAGGAGTAGTACCTAAATCAACAAAAGCACGACTAACTATACCAAACCACCTTATAGCTGAAGCCAAAACCGTTTGTTTAGCATTCGTCCAATCCACTTTTCCTGGAGCGGGATGGGTAATAATAGCTAAAATCCAAGGTACGAAAATTATCACCCCCGTAAGCAATGAAACTAAGTAATTTTTCAATGTTTTACTCAACCGGAAGCGTTCGATTACAACTACATAAATTCCATGTGCTAAAGCAATAAAACAAAAATATAAATGTGTATAAAATCCTAGCGGCAATGTCACCGCATAAATGCTCCAAGCACCTTTTGTTTTAAGACGCATAGCTCGCAGCAGTGCTGCGCTAGATATTAAGGTAATTACTACCCATAAACTGTAAGCTCGTGCTTCTTGTGCATAAATGAGGTGAATGGGTGAAACGGCTACCAACGCCATAGCTATCCAGGCTATTATTGAAGACTCAAATAATTCTTGGCATAGCCAATAAAGACAAGGAAAGGTGAGGAGACTAATGAATGCTGAAAAACTTCTCGTCACTGCTATAGAATTGCCAAACCATTCTACCCAAAACCGAACCATCACAAAATACAACGGTGCAACCTGTGACTCTTCTGATATCAAGCCTTTAATTGTATCAATTGTATTTTTTTCAGGATTAGGGTACTGGTATTTGTGCAAATCTTCTATGCTAAACACACGACCATTACCTAACTGATCATTCATTTCTGAAACCGTATATCCAGATATCCGTAATGATGTGAAGACTTCATCAGGCCAATAAAATTTTTTGTCAATATTTACAAAGCGGAGTAATACACCTATAACTAATAAAATGATTATTAAAAAGCGTAACCAACTAGGAAAAAGAGCCGAGTGAGTTGATATTTTTTTACTCATAGAATTTTCGATTTATTTAGAGAAAATATTTAAATTAGTGAGTAGAAATCAACAAAAATAGATGAATAAGGATAAAGGTACATAGAAAAGATAGTTCAATCCTTGCCCTAAACACAACTGACCTTATTAAGTTAACACCTCTGGAGAATGCTGTAAAACTCCATCTATTACAGGACTTACGGCCATTGTTATTAATTTTTAGTTGAGGCTGTCAATAGTGAGCCAGCGCCGTGAAGTAGTGTGAGAGAGGGGTCTCCCCAAAAAGAGGAACTGCTCTCCCTAAGGGCGTTAGCGACGCTCGTACTGTCTCCCTGAAGGAGTCAGTAGTCAATAGTCCAAAAAGCTTGATTAAAGATTATTTACTGTGGACTGTTGACAACCCTAACCTTGATTTAATGTGCCAGTTGCGTAAGCCCTAAATTGTGCGTATTCATCCATCAGTAATCATGCTACTTCCTGAGTCCTCTTAGAACTATCATCGTTTACAACAATTAGTTCATAGTCTCTTGAGGACTGGCTCCCCAATGCCCCATACTATTTTTCACTTGTTATTTGCTGTACATAAATGAGGATAATACTGTCAAATATAATAAAAAATGTATATATAGACACTTTATATTTTTATTAGCTAAAATATTGAGAACTTAATTAAAGATAATAAATCTCAATATTTACTTATGTCTGACACTTTTACTAAGCTGACCTATCAAACCTTTCAGCACAGCAAAAGTTTTTTTAGTCTCACTTACCAAGCCTTAACTAAAGAGTTAAGGGATTTATTGCTGCCAACGCTGAGACAGAAAACTAAACCTGTTCCCAACGAGTTATTCCTCAAAGTACAAGAAAGACTCAATCATCTACTTGAGACAGACTGGCAGGATACTGAAAAAGGTATGTATCCAAAAAAAATCACAACCGCCCAATGGACAACGCCCTGCCCATCAATTTAACTCTACCACAACCGAATAAATTCGGTTATTCGCTTATATCCCCCGGTTAGAAACCGGGGGCTTTACGCTTCACGCCTCGTAAAATTCAAAAAGGTGGCAATTCTTTAAGAATCGTAAAGCGAATATGATTAATCGCTAGGTCACCTATGGGGATATCGTCTTTGGTGAGGCGGGTGCCTTGGCTGCTCAAGCTTTCAAAGGTGATGCCTTTGCCAATTTCAATGTGATACCAGCATAAGCCCATAAAAAAGCGTGTGGGATAGGGGCCATTGTCCCCCAGATCATCAGGATTAGATTCCATTGGCAACCAGCCAATACCTGGGATGTAGAACTCTAGCCAAACGTGATTAAAGTCGGGTTGCAAGGGAACACCTTGCTGTTCGCCATGAGCAGGGCATTTATATCTACCAACGGTGCGGCAAGGGATACCATTTAAACGGCACAGCGCCAGCAAAACTCCTACATACTCACCACAGGAGCCAACACCCCGTTCTAAGACTATATCTGGTGTGTCTATGTATGGTTTGATACCGTAGGATAACTCGTCATAGACATAATTGCGGATGCTGTACATTTTCCGCAGTAAATTGGTTTCTGAACCGATCGCCTCACGAGCAGCACGGCGGACAATGTTAGTGTCCATTGCCAAATCGTCATCATCCACCAAATAGCGACTTTGAAATTCTGGTGTGAGTTCAGCAATCCCTTCCGTATCTTTAGGTGTGATGCGATACTTAATTCCACGAACTTCTAACAGTGCTTTCCAGCCAAATATGTGCCGTTCGCCAGGAGTGAGGGCATCAAATTTAAACACTGCCACACGTTGTCCATCTATGACTTCTTCAGTAAAGGGTAGACCAATGGGTTCAACGTGTTTGAGCTTTTGCCGCTCAGTTTCTGAGGGCAAGGCAATACGCCATTCTACCTGTGGTAAATATACCTCGTCTAAAGGAGAAATTTCCTCAGCATAGGACATTTCAATCAGATAGCCATTAGAGAGGGCGTAATGTTTATCTGGCTCGTAATGGTAATACAGCGGGTGAATAAAAGTGCGATCGCGGTATGTTAACTCATAATTGGGGTCAGCGTTGGGGTTATCCCGGATATAAGGTTCTTCTGAGGCATAGGCAACATACAGACTTTCCTTTCCTGTCTCGCCATCAATGTGTACTGCGATGCCAGTAGGAGATTCAAACGGTGTTAAAACACTGAAGTTAATTTCTCCTGTCGCCCTGTCCATAGAGTAGACAGTTTGTTCTGTGCGATCGCAAACCCAAAGCGTTTCTTGGCTAACTGCCAAATTTTCTACACCAACCCCAGGCGCATAAAATTTGGTAATTTCTTTACGCGTGTCGCGATCGTATACCAGTATCGAGCCTAACTTTTGGCAACTGATGTAAACCGTTGATTCCCAGACAGCAATGCCGTCGGCGGGATAAGGCAAAGTGGCAAAATGCTCTAAACCCAAAGATGTGAGCTTGGATAAATAAACATTGTGTCCACGAGTCACCCAGAGATTATCTGACCAAACTGCTAGACCAGTCACTTCAGTAAATTCTTTAGTTTGGTGAGGATTAAGAATTTTGCTGTTGTCAGAAGCAGGATCAATCTCCAGTAAGTGCCCTTTAATAGTATCAATACCGATGAGTGTATCTTTGATGAAAGCAATGCCACTTAGGGTAGCAGCGGTAAGCGGTCGAATTATCCTTTGCCCAAACATCTGGCTAGCAGTGAAACTAGGGAGTGCAAAACTCATATTAATCATAATTATTCAAAGGTTTAGCACGCCCAGGATTAATTTTGGCATATCCTTTGACACCAAACCTCAGACTGAACTATTTCTCTTAATTATCAGTACAATGTGTTGTAAAAAACTCCTTCGTAGGAGATAACACACATATGTCAAGAGGCGAAATATTTGCAATTGTAATGAAATGTATTTAAACTCATACAAGTTTGCATTAGTCCTAATGTAACTTTAGTTGATGGTTTTCCAGCCACCACTAAATTATGATCGAATTTTGTAACCATTTCCTGTAACCTACAAAATGTCTGCTAATTCTCTGCCTGAAGGTGCTGCCACTTGGCATAGTTTGGAAGTTGATAAAGCGCTGAACCTGCTTGATAGTAACGCAGACCGGGGTTTAACACCCGAAGAAGTTGAACAGCGGTTGCAGAAATACGGCCCCAACGAACTAGAAGAAAGTGCTGGTCGCAGTGCTTGGCAAATTCTGCTGGATCAGTTCACTAACATCATGTTGTTGATGCTGATTGCTGTAGCTTTCATTTCTGGGTTTTTAGACTTTACGTCTTGGCGGGCGGGCGAATTGAAGCCTGGTGAAGTGCCATTCAAAGACACGATCGCCATTTTAGCCATTGTTATCCTTAATGGCATACTCGGCTACGTCCAAGAAAGCCGTGCTGAAAAAGCCCTCGCAGCGTTGAAACAACTGGCCTCTCCTTTGGTGCGAGTGATTCGTGACCGCAGAGTGGTGGAGGTAGCAGCCAAAGAACTAGTACCAGGCGATGTCATGCTGCTGGAAGCTGGGGTACAGATAGCCGCAGATGGACGTTTAATCGAAACCTCTAATTTACAAGTGCGAGAATCGGCACTGACAGGGGAAGCCGAAGCTGTAAATAAACAGGCAACGCTAGTTTTACCAGAAGAAACAGATTTAGGCGATCGCATTAATTTAGTCTTTCAAGGAACGGAAGTTGTCCAAGGAAGAGCGAAGGTTCTGGTAAGCAACACCGGGATGGGAACCGAACTAGGCAAAATTGCTGCCATGTTGCAGTCGGTGGATAGTGAACCGACTCCCTTGCAACAGCGGATGACTCAACTGGGCAACGTTTTGGTGACAGGTTCTTTGATACTTGTCGCGATCGTCGTTGTTGGTGGTGTCATCCAAGCCAGAGGTTTTAGCAACCTCAAAGAACTGTTAGAAGTTTCTTTGAGTATGGCGGTTGCTGTGGTGCCAGAAGGTTTACCCGCCGTGATTACTGTCACCCTGGCACTGGGAACTCAGCGGATGGTACGCCGCAATGCCTTAATTCGCAAACTCCCAGCAGTGGAAACCTTGGGTTCTGTCACCACCATCTGTTCTGATAAAACCGGCACTCTGACTCAGAACAAAATGGTGGTGCAATCAGTTTATACCGACAGTAAATCGCTGCGTGTCACGGGTGAAGGTTATGCTCCCACGGGAGATTTTCAATTAGATAATCAAAAAATCCCCGTAGAGTCACATCCAGACACATTGGCTTTGTTAGTTGCCTGTGCCGTTTGTAATGATTCGGTGCTGCAAAAAGAAGCAGGGGAATGGGCAATTTTGGGAGATCCTACAGAAGGCGCATTGCTGACATTGGCGGGGAAAGCAGGTATTGAAAAAGACCAATGGAATAGTAAATTACCCAGAGTTGGGGAATTTCCTTTTTCCTCAGAACGCAAACGCATGAGCGTGATTTGTCGAGTTGAGCAAGTAGCCACAGGTGAACAATCTTTAAGCGCAGTTGACCCAGCGATCGCCTCTCTAGTGCAATCGGAACCGAATTTAATGTTTACCAAAGGTTCACCAGAGTTAGTTTTGGCACGTTGTACTCAGATTTTTTTAGGCGATCGCTTAACACCCCTCACTGAAGAACAACGCCAAAAGGTTCTGGCAGAAAATGACCAAATGGCTGGTAAAGGTTTACGGGTGCTAGGTTTTGCTTATAAACCCCTAACCGAAGTTCCGCCAGAGGGGTCAGAGGAGACATACGAACAAGATTTGGTATGGCTGGGATTGGTGGGAATGCTAGATGCACCACGCCCAGAAGTTAGGGCAGCAGTGCAAGAATGTCGAGAAGCAGGTATTCGCCCAGTGATGATTACTGGTGACCACCAGTTAACTGCCAGGGCAATTGCTACGGATTTGGGAATTGCCCAAGCAGGCGATCGCGTCCTCACAGGTCAAGAATTGCAACGCATGAGTGACCAAGAATTAGAGCAAAATGTAGACTTGGTGAGCATTTATGCTAGGGTTGCCCCAGAACACAAACTGAGAATTGTGCAAGCACTGCAACGTCGAGGCAGATTTGTAGCCATGACAGGCGATGGTGTCAACGATGCCCCAGCCATTAAACAAGCTGACATCGGCATTGCTATGGGTATCACTGGTACTGATGTGAGTAAAGAAGCTAGCGACATGGTACTGCTTGATGACAACTTCGCCACCATTGTCGCCGCCACTAAGGAAGGGCGAGTTGTTTATACCAATATCCGCCGCTTTATTAAATACATTTTGGGTAGTAACATTGGCGAAGTTCTCACCATTGCCGCCGCACCCTTAATTGGTTTGGGAGGCGTTCCCCTGACTCCGTTGCAAATTCTGTGGATGAACTTGGTGACAGACGGTTTACCAGCCTTGGCATTAGCTGTGGAACCCCCAGAACCAGATGTGATGAAGCGTCCACCTTTTAGTCCCCGCGAAAGTATTTTTGCTAGGGGCTTGGGTTCTTATATGATTCGCATTGGCATCATCTTTGCCATTATCAGCATTACTTTGATGACTTGGGCTTATAACCATACGCATACACCAGGGTATCGCGACCCCGATGCTTGGAAGACAATGGTGTTTACAACGTTGTGTATCGCCCAAATGGGTCATGCCATAGCCATTCGTTCCAACAACCAATTAACTATTGAGATGAATCCCTTCTCAAATATTTTTGTGTTGGGTGCTGTAGTCGTGACAACGATTTTACAGTTGATGCTGATTTACGTTCCGCCCCTGCGAGATTTTTTCGGCACTCACTACCTCAATTTACAGGAATTGGGAGTTTGTATTGGCTTTAGTGCCTTGATGTTTGTGTGGGTGGAATTAGAGAAGCTATTTTTGCGGTTTGCAGGTAAGAAGGCTGTGTAAAAGAGTTATGAGTTATGAGTTATGAGTTATGAGTTTTAAATTCCTAACTCCTAACTCCCGAATTTTCATTATGTATCTCAAAACCCTACACCTGAGGCAGTTTCGCAATTACCAAGAGCAAAAGGTTGAATTTACTGCTGCTAAAACCATTTTGGTAGGCAATAACGCTCAGGGAAAGTCTAATTTGTTGGAGGCGGTGGAGTTGTTGGCGACACTGCGATCGCACCGCATGGCACGCGATCGCGATTTAATCCGAGAAGGAGAAGCGATCGCTCAAATTCATGCCACCTTAGAACGAGAAACTGGTATTAGTGATTTAACTTTAACTCTCCGTCGCAATGGTCGCCGTAGTGTAGCCCTTAATGGCGAATCTCTACGCCGACAAATGGACTTTCTCGGTGTGCTAAATGCAGTGCAGTTTTCCAGCTTGGATTTAGAACTAGTGCGCGGTGGCCCTGAAGGCCGCCGCAACTGGCTAGATACGCTGTTAATTCAACTTGAACCAGTTTATGCTCACATTTTGCAGCAATATAACCATGTGTTACGCCAACGCAACGCCTTTTTAAAAAAACATCAAGACTCAGTAGGGGCGCAAGGCCTTGCGCCCCTACATCAGGAACTGGCCGTGTGGGATGCACAATTGGCAACCACAGGTACAAGGGTGATTAGAAGACGCGATCGGGCTATCCAAAGACTAGCTCCGATCGCTGCTACTTGGCACGCTAATATCAGTGGCAGTACAGAAGTTTTGCAAATCAAGTATGCCCCTAGTGTTCCTTTAGAACAAAACCAAAAAGAAGAAGTACAGCAAGCATTTTTAACAAAAATTCAACAAAGATCTGTTGCGGAACTGTACCGAGGTACTACCCTTGTGGGGCCCCATCGTGACGAAGTAGAATTAGCGATCAATCAAACACCTGCTCGTCAATATGGTTCTCAAGGGCAGCAACGAACTTTAGTATTAGCTTTAAAACTAGCAGAATTGCAACTAATTGAAGAAGTCGTGAAAGAACCGCCACTGCTGTTACTTGATGATGTCTTAGCTGAATTAGATCCATCCCGCCAAAATCAATTGCTAGATACCATTCAAGACCGTTTCCAAACTCTAATTACTACTACTCATTTGAGTTCTTTTGATTCCCAGTGGTTAAATTCTTCCCAAATTCTTTTTGTGAACGCAGGAAAAATATTAACGAAGTAGTTATTAGTCATTTGTCAGTAGGGTGTGTTATGGACGTTAGTCCTAACGCACCGAAAAATAATGATGGTGCGGCGCTTGGCGACAACACACCCTAGCGACTAAGCCATAATAACCAATTATTGCCAAGGGAATATAACTGGTTAATCAGTCATCAGTCAGCACTACTAAATTAATGACTAATTGGCTTTTTCTAATCTTTTAAAAAGGTGGAGAACTATAAAAGTCAGCACAGCAGCAATTAATCCTAACTGCCATAAACCAAAGCCAGCCGCAATTCCCAAACCAGCCGAAACCCAAATAGATGCAGCAGATGTGAGTCCATGAATTTCAGATCGCTGTGATGTTTGGGAAGATTCGCGGACAATTTCTCCAGCCCCAAGAAATCCTACACCAGCTGCAATCCCTTGGATCACCCGGCTGAGACTATCAGGACTTTGTTGTAGCGGGCCTGTTTGCAGAGGTATAAGAGTGAACACAGCACAACCAAGACATACCAGCATATGAGTTCTTAAACCTGCTGGTTTCTGCTTCAACTGGCGTTCTGTTCCAATAATTGCCCCAAGCAGCAAAGCAAGGCACAGCCTGAAGACGATATTCACAAAATCATTGGGGGCAAGATAGTAAGTGTTTAACAATGCTGGTTCACAGAGATAGTACTACATCCTACCGTTGCTTGGTAGTATAGTTCTTAAAATTAACCTTATATAATAAATCTTACTACAAAACCTACATAGGATTTGGCTTCAAAATAATTGAGAATACTTTCAATATCTAGAAAATCATTTCCTGTACTATTTGGCTCGTTTACTCAGAAGAATATTTTTTTCAAAGAATATATGATTTCATTTATAATTTATGTCAATATGAATGATGTCTAGCAACAGTGGGGGTTTTAAATTCATTAAAAGGCTCTTCAACTCTCAAAAATGATCATCGGTTTATATTTTAAATCCAATTTTGAGATTTAAACACTTAATATTTAAATATCAAATGCATCTTCAAATATACAGTTAGGGTGAATGAAAATTATTAATTGACAAAGGAGTGAGATATTGACATACAGAGTGTAATTAAGTAGGTAGGCAGGAATAAACCAAACTATGTTACGAAACGTAAATATGGCTCTTATCCTTACTACTGACAACTGACAACTGACAACTGACGACCCTCACCAGTTAACTTTATTTGCGCCGACCTACTTACTAATTAATCAATAACTAAGTTGGAAAAATTAAACGTCAATGGTACAAACTCCTTCTATTAGATATTCAGTAGATGAGATCTGAGAAGTTACCAAGAGGATATGCTTGTAGTGGCAAACTGACAACTGACAACTGACAACTAACAAATTGAGTGGATAAACTCTACTGGCTTGATCAAATTAAACTGCTAGACCGTACTAAGGTAGGTGACAAAGCATTTTATTTAAGCAGAATCATGCAGCTTGGCTATCCGGTGATGCCTGGTTTTGTAGTTTCAGCAGATGTTTTGCGACAATTTCTAGAAACTCTCAACAGTTCAGAGTCATTAGTCGCAGATTTACCCTATTCTTCGTTGCACCTGGATGTAGCTAATTGGCGTCAACTTCAGCAGGTTGCTGTCCGCTTGCGTCAAGAAATCATGACAGCAAATGTACCACCTGAGTGGGTGAGTACAATTTTTCAAGCAGCTCAGCAATGGCAAGCTAATCATCTAATTTTGCGTCCAACACTGGCATTATCAACGATGATGCCAGGTTTGGGGAATACATCTGGCTTATTGGAATCAGTCTTTTGCCACTGTGATGAACAAGCGATCGCAAAAGCATTAAAGCAAACTTGGAACCAATTATTTCGTGCCAGAAGTCTGGTGTATTGGCAAGGTTTGGGAATTAGCCTGCAACAAATTAATTTAGCAGTTTTAGTGCAACCAGTTTACAACGCGATCGCTAGCGGCTTACTGAGTGCTAATTCTTCGGGGTGGAAAATCGAAGCTACATGGGGATTAGGAATAGCTATCACCCAAGGCGATGTACTACCTGATGCATACTACATTGAACGGAGTACAGGAGTTGTATTAGAGAGACATCTAGGCAATAAAATGCTGGCTTATCGTCTGAAAGATCCTCTGGCTATAGATCCTTCGGAATCTATACCTAACTCAGTACTAACAATAGTAGATAATACTGATATATTAGCTGATGTTGTTGAGGAAGCTCAACAAAAACAGTACGCTTTAAATGAAGTTTACTTACAACAATTAATCACTCTGGGAAATCAACTTGTGAGTGAACTAGGTAAAAATTTTACTATCAAGTGGACTATCTCTGAGCAAACCCCAGTCAATCCAGTTTTGCTACCTCCAAGGGAAACCTCTGAAGTTAGCCCAGAGGAAAACCCGTCCCCAGCCCTGGCTGCTGGTGACTTCTCTTTCCAAGACCACACCTTGGAAACACCTGCACGCGACTGGCTCCCCAATCTCTATTTGACACAAGTTAGTAGCCCCCAATCAGCAATTCCCGATTTACAGTTTATCAAAGCACTAGGGGCGGCAGCAGGACGTGTGGCAGCGACCGCTTGTGTAATTGTCAATTCTCAACACAGACCAGAACAGATACCCAAGGGAGTAATTTTAGTAGTATCAACAATTACACCTGATTGGTTGCCGCTATTGCAACAAGTTGTGGGTATTGTCACACAGCAAGGCGGAGTGACCAGCCATGCAGCAATTCTAGCTAGAGAACTGGGTATACCAGCAGTGGTAAGTGCTACAGATGCCACAGTTTTAATTGAAAACGGTGAAAGACTGCTTATAGATGGTGATAGAGGCGAAGTTTATCGTATCAAAAAAGACTTAGTAGATATACAAGGAGAGGGGGAGAATGATCAACTGAATTCTCACAATCGCCCCATTACTCCATCACCCCATCCTCTTATTACCCCTAATCTACCCATGATTGCTACCCAGCTGTTGGTTAACCTGAGTCAGCCCAGCTTGATAGAGCAAGCACAAAGCTTACCTGTGGATGGGGTAGGATTGTTGCGATCAGAGCTAATGCTCTTAGGCACACTTAAAGGACAACACCCCCATAGTTGGCTGATAGATGGGCGTAGAGAAGAATTGTTAGAGCAATGGTGTGAGCGGATCATGCAATTTACTCGTGCTTTCGCACCACGACCAGTATTTTATCGCTCTTTGGATTGGCGATCGCACGAGTTGTCATCATCAACTCATAACCTTCATTCCATGCTAGGCGATCGCGGCACTTTCAGCTACGTCAGCAATCCCACAGTTTTTGAGTTGGAACTAACAGCTTTAGCAACGGTACAAAAAGCAGGCTACAGCAACCTTAACCTCTTGTTGCCTTTTGTTCGCAGTGTCAGCGAGTTTTCCTTTTGTCGGCAAAAAGTTGAGCAAGCAGGGTTAACCCAAATCCCGCAGTTTCAATTGTGGATCATGGCAGAAGTGCCAAGCGTGTTGTTTTTGCTACCAGATTATGTCAAGGCAGGCGTAGCCGGAATTTCCATTGGCAGCAATGACTTAACGCAACTACTATTAGGAGTAGATCGAGAACAAGGACAACTGACAAAAGTATTTAACGAACGACATCCGGCGGTAATGGGTGCGATCGCCCAACTGATCCAAATGGCTAAAACTGCGGGGATACCATGTTCAATCTGCGGTCAAGCACCAGCACTTTATCCAGAAATTATCGAGCAACTGGTAAAATGGGGGATTACTTCGATTTCCGTAGAACCCGAAGCAGTTGAGCGAACATATCAAGCGATCGCCCGTGCTGAACAACGCTTAATTTTAGAAGCAGCCCGACGAAAACTTCAATAGTCAATAGTCAATAGTCAATAGTCAATAGTCAATAGTCGAAAAAAGCTTGATTTTTCAATCTTGACTGTGGACTATTAACAACCCTAACCTTTATTTAGTCTGCTAGTTACGTAAGTCCCAAATCACTCACTGCTAACTTCTAACTCCTAACTCCTAACTCCTAACTCCTAACTTATTTTACGTATCCAGTTTCGCGCAAAAATTTGCGTAAATCAGCGAAAAATTGATTGCGATCGCTTTTTTTATAAGCTTGTTGCACCCGTAGCCAACCATCCTGTCCTTGATCTAATAAATATTTATCTGCTAAGTAGGCTGCTAAAAACCCCTTTCCGTCATCACCTTGTTGTCGCGCTTGGGTGTAAGTTTGCCATAGTTCCGAAGCATGACTGTAAATTAACTTGGGATAGCGGCGGGTGACATCAATCATTTTTCCTTGACGATATTGCCAAATTTGCAGAGGATAGCCAGAAGCAGCATAAGCTGTAAAAGCATAGGCAAAGCGATCGTCTTGGCTATCAAATTCTGGGAGTCCGTCTTTGTTTAAATCTTTGAGTCGATAGCCACCATTACCCCATTCATGACGAGTCTGAATATACTGCTGAGATTTACTGTTGTATTGGTAAATTAGAGAATAAGTACAACAATGTGCGCCGCCTGTAAAGAAATCGGCAATTACTTCTGGTTCTTTGTTGCCGTCCAAATCTAGCACTGGTAACTTATTATCTGTAAACACCCCAACAGGTCGGTCATATTCACTTTCTTGGGGTAGCTTTTTATCCACAACAGTTTTACCCGCCCGGATAATTCGCAACCGCACATTTTTGTACTGGTATTCCTCTAGTTTGTCATAGGATATTTCCGCCCGAACATTGCCAGATTTTCCCATGATTGTCTCAGCCCTACCAGGCAAAGACAACACAGTAGTCATGCTCAAAATAGCTAAACCTATTAAAGATTGATTAATCAGCGTGCGAATAATATTCATTATTAGTGTTGTATATAGCTCCTTCAACTGTATACAACACTACAAAAACCGTCAATATCGGAAAATTGCTGCTGCTGGTGCCTCATTAGGCATTTGTTCCGGCTCAACAGTGTAGACATTGCCACCATTTAAAAGAGTATGAATAGCGGCAAAATCTAACATATCTTCATCATCCGGTTCTGGTTCTGGGTGTAAATCTACAGCCATATTATCGGGGTCAAACTCACCCCAGATTTGCTTCCCTATTGGCACGAATAAAGAATCAACTCTTTGATAATAAGCCGCTGAAATGATTTCTTTAAGGTCACTAGAAGCTTTGCCAGTACCTTCACCAGCAAGTTGTTGAAAAAGCTCAATCGCATCTTTTTCAGATTGATGGAATAGAGGTTCAACAATTTGCCAAGCTTCCCTATGCAATTCTTCCGGCTGGAAAAGTTCTGGTCTTTTGGTAATACCTTCCTCGTGCAAATGTAGATAACTATTTGCCTCGCGGTAAATCGGATGGAGATATTCAACCCCTGCCAAAATTAAAGGTGCTTTTTCATTTTGCAGTTTTTCGCGCAATGCGGCATCAACTGCATAAAAGTATTGTAGGATAGCTTCTTGGTGTTGATCTCTGTCTGGACTTCCCTGCCCGTGAAATGCACCAGGTTGTGAGCGTGAAAAAGCATTTGAAGTGCCGCCTTTGGGTGTGGCGATGCGAAATTGACCATCTTTGGCGGTTTCGTCGTATTGAAGAGCTTCATCAATGCTTTTTGGCATGTTTTCTACTTCTATCTCATTCAGTCCAGCGCGTGTACCCTCAAAAAATTTCGCATCCTTTTGGCTAAGACCGAGAACGTAGAATTTGCCATCATTATTGATTAAATGTAGCAGCGGTTTGAGGTGGAAGCGATCGCTCACAACCACCAATTCTTGAAATTCCATTGGTAGACGATAATAGCGAAATACTTCTGGAGAAATAAAGATTGCCAAGCTGTGGTCTTGGTGTTCCCAAAAATCAGCCGTATCGAGTTCCTTAGCTGGCTGAAGTAAATTTTCCGCCTCAGTCTGGCTAATTCCAATTGCATCCAAGCGTTCTTCAGCTTCACGGATTAAATTTTTAAAACGAATTGGGTTTTGTCGAATCTCTGGCCCTGCTTTTTGCATAGGCATATACAAAGAGACACAGTGACTTTGAGGATGTTCAATTAAAGTTTTTAGTTCATCAATAGACAATAGTGTCATATTATGTAACTCCTATCCATTTCAATTAAACCTGAACAATCTATATTTATTTCAATACCTAAAATACAAAAGTACATCTTTCTTTTGATAAAAAATTACCCGCCAGGTACACCATTCTTTAGATGGATATACAGGCGGGTAGGTATACAGATTGCTTTAAACTAAAACAGATATAAATTGCAAAAAAAATTCTGAAATCTGTTAACCCCTAACAGTCATCAGTCATCAGTCATCAGTCATCAGTCAACTATCCAACATTTCGAGTATTACTTCTTTGTGACTTAATAACCATCCCCTTGCGTAGTTGCGTCACAAACCCCAAAGTTACCCGTTTCATAATCCAGTGCAAAGCCATTAATATCACAAAAGTAATGCCAATAATTACCAAAGGCTGTTTACCTAAAAGTTCTTCCACACCTTTAGTCAGTAAAGCATCTGGTTGAGTAATAAAATCCCAACTATTGAAACGTAAGAAACGCCCCCAATAAATACCAATGGCAGAAAGAGCATGAGTAATCAACTCAACTCCGAAAATCCATTGACTTTTGCCAATACGGTGTAAGTAGGAACCGAGATTAATTAAAGATATTACATAAGCTTCTAATCCAGCCAAAATTACCAGTAGGTAAAGAGGGATTAATATCAAAGTAATCATCCACACAGATTGAATTGTGCGAATGTCATCTATCAAGTGAATTATATCAGTCAACAAATAAGGCGCATTTGGTAAAAAAGCATAGAAAACTAGAAATCCTAGCCACCAAACCCAAGACCAACCCCGTCTGGTGCGAAATAGCCAAACACTCAAGGCTAAAGGTATAAAAGCTAGAAACAGATTCCAAGTCATCCAACTCTTGTTAATACTCAAGACATGCAAAACTCTGGCTATTAATTCAATCAATTCTTCTTTCATAAATGCTTACTGGCAAGACGTGTGATTGATGTGGATTTGTTCTGTAGTCTTAACTTTAGTGATTACTTGACATAGCTGTCAAAATGTAGCAAGGTTTTTTGTGTGTTCTATGCTGGACTGTAAAAATGGCTAATGCTTAATTCTTCACTTACCCAGCTTAAATACCTAGTATAACCAGAAAAATTTCAAAGATATATCTACCAGAGAAAAGAAGTTCTGATCAGCGAAAAAGCAGCTGGTAAGAACTTCCGATAGAATTTACATATTTTATTTTAGGAGTCGCCTTTGTTATAGGCATAACATTAACTACTATCTGCCTAAGTGGAATTCCAGAAGAATTTGGTAACTTTCTGTAAATACTGCCAAAACCTTATCAAATCGAGCTTTTTTCTTGAAAGTATTTTTTGAAACCATCTAACAGGCGGCGCAAAGCACCACCTTCTTCTCCCACTCCCTACTTTTTGTGTTTCGTCAATTGTTTGGAAAAAATTACCTTTTGATAGTAATCTTGAAGCTGGCTTGTAGCGGCTGCCCATCCCCAACTTTCAGCCTCCCTACGGGCGTTTTGACGGATCATGTCTCGTTCTTGTTTTTGCTCTAAAAGGCGGACAGTAGCAGCGATGGCATCTTGAATATCTGCTGTAGGCTCAAAAAGGTATCCATTTACACCTTCTGTCACAATATCAGGAATTCCCCCAGAACGGGCTGCTACCACTGGACAACCAGCTGCCATCGCTTCTAGCAGTACTAAGCCTAGTGTCTCTGTGCGGGAAGGAAAGATAAAAGCATCAGCGCTAGCAAAGGCAGATCCTAACTCTCGCCCCATGAGATAGCCGACAAAATTGGTGTTTGTGCCAGCAAAGTGTTTTTCTAGGGCTTGGCGGTGGGGGCCATCTCCCACCAGCGCCAATCGCGCTTGGGGAATTGCCTCTAAAATTGGTTTGATGCGCTCAATTTCTTTTTCGGCGGAAAGACGACCAACATACAAAAGTAAGGGACTTTCAGGATGGTTCTGACAGAGACGCGATCGCATCTCTATACTAGCTAAATCAGGGTGAAATAATTCTGTATCCACTCCCCGCTGCCATACATCCACCCGTTCAATGCCGTGTGCTGTCAATTCTTCCATCATCGCTGTGGAAGTACATAAATTCAATGCTGCTTGATTATGAGCGCCTTTGAGCAATTCCCAGAGAACCCCTTCCAGCATTCCCAAACCGTAATGCTGGAGATATTGGGGCAAATGCGTATGGTAAGACGCTACTAAGGGGATGTTAAGAATTTTGCTGTAAAAAATCCCAGACAATCCTAAAACTGCTGGATTTACAACATGAATAATATCTGGTTGAAAATCTTCTAGAGCATAACCAATGCTGGGGCGGGGTAGCGCCATTTTTAACTCTGGATACAACGGAAGGGGAAAGCCAGACACACCATAAACTTTAGCTCCTTTGTGTTCAGTGATACCACCATCTGGGGCAATTACTAACACTTGGTTTCCATTGCGCTGTAGATGGTCAACAGTGTGGCGTAGGCGTGTCACAATGCCGTCAACCTTGGGCAAAAAGGTTTCGGTGAATAGGGCTATTCTCATAAAAAACTATTCAGTAGAGGCAGATAATCTCAGCTTTTTTTGCGTTTCAGTATCAAACACAGAGTAAACTGTCTCCTGTGGCGTAATCAATTCTTGACAGCCAGAATTAATGTTTTGTCGCTGCTTTTGTACAAAATCCGAAATATCCTGAATGTTAATAATCCAATCTTTGGCGTAAGCAGCTAATACCTGGGCACGTAACCCTAACTGAATAGCACGTCGTTCTAATTTGGCTCCAGATGGGTGATGATCTGGATCCCATTGCAGGCGAACTTGTGATTGTTTGAGTGCTATTTGCCATGCATTGATGTTTGGATAAAGTTCTGGAATATAGCTGGAATGAACAGTTTTAGCTAAAATTTCATCAAAAGCCGAACGTTTCATCCAAATAGCTAATATTACCTCTTGCCCTGTTTTCGTACCCCATCCCGAACGGTACATCATCCACAAGAAGTTAGTTTTGATCCAACTCATACGGTCAAGACTAAATTCACCACCAAAATAATTGTTGGTGGCGGCGAAGTGACCAATAGCTGGACGATAAGCCTGATAAACAACAATTAATTGGTCGTCATATTGTGCTAAGATATGGCGACCAATTTTAGGCCAGCGACTTTCTTGAATTAAATAAGGTTCTGTCACCAGCTGCACACAGAATTGCTCCTAATTTCTATGCCAAGATACTTTAGGCAAAATTTGTTTTTGATCAACTCGTTTTTGATACTTGATGGCAAAGTTCAATAGCGAATCGAGAAGGGAATCAGACAGATAGTGGGGTTGTAAACCTAAATCCAGCAGTTTGGTGTTTTTAGCGTTGAAGTAATGTTCTTCTTTCTCAACTCTGGGGTTATCTAGGTGATTGATTTCTACGTTCAATCCCATAGCATTACCCGCTTTTTTCACCATCAATGCCAAGTCACCAACGCTGAATTGTTCGGTAAATTGGTTAAATACACGAAATTCACCAGATTGGGCAGGGTTAGCGATCGCTAATTCCACACATCTTACTGTATCCCGGATATCCAAAAATCCGCGAGTCTGTCCACCTTTACCGTAGACGGTTAGGGGGTGAGCGATCGCAGCTTGAATACAGAAACGGTTCAGTGCTGTGCCAAAGATGCCATCATAATCTAGGCGGTTAATTAACAGTTCGTCCATTCCCGTTTCTTCGGTTAAGACACCGTAAACTACACCTTGGTTTAAGTCAGTAGCCCGTAAACCCCAAATCCGGCAGGCAAAGTGGATATTGTGGCTATCGTGGACTTTGCTTAAGTGATACATTGAACCGGGCTGTTTGGGATAAGGCAGGGTATCCTTACGCCCATTGTGTTCAATTGTGATGTATCCTTCCTCAATGTCAATGTTCGGTGTGCCGTATTCACCCATTGTTCCCAGTTTCACCATATGGCAATCTGGAAAGTCTTCCCGCATTGCATACAGCAAATTCAAAGTACCGACGACATTATTCACCTGTGTGAGAACAGCATGTTCGCGGTCAATCATGGAAAATGGAGCTGAACGCTGTTCACCAAAATGTACTAGGGCGTTTGGCTCAAATTGGTGTAACGTCTTTTTGAGAAACTCGTAATTAGTAATGTCGCCGACGAACAGATCAATCGATTTACCTGTTAGATCTTGCCAGCGCTGGAGGCGTTGCTGAATTGGTGCGATCGGAGTCAGAGTTTCGATACCCAGTTCATTATCCCAGTGTCGTCGCACCAAACTATCTAAAATTCCAACGTCATAACCTCGATTGGAAAGGTAAAGTGCAGTTGCCCAACCGCAATACCCATCGCCACCAATAACCAGGACTTTCATTTTCACTAGTGTTTACTCGCTGATAGCTAAATCTATCAGTTTTCTGTACTCTCTCAACCATCAAAAGAAAGAGACTCTTGAAACAAAGCAGGAGTTAGGAGTTAGGAGTTATTTCTCCCTCATCTCCCTCATCTCCCTCATCTCCCCTGCTCCCCTGCTCCCCTGCTCCCCTGCTCCCCATCTCCCCTATCGCCGAATCCGATACTGCTGGGCAATGTAGTAAAACAAACGGTAGTAATCTTGGAATTCCTGACTTTGGCTTCGACCCTGCCAGTAATATTTGACTTGACCCTGAGTTAGTGTCAGTGTCATCGAACTGACTTGTTGACCAACTTCTATAAGCATCACTCCAGATACTCCTTGGGCTGTTTGAAAGTTGGGCTTTATCGCTTTTTCAGAATCCTGATCTTCGATTATAGACTTTGGTAGCTGATTAACTGCCCATCCTCGAATTTCTACAGAGTCGTTTTGTGGTGGCACAAAGGCAATACCATCATTATTTTCTGGTGCTGTTAAAGCAGTCCAGTTGCTGGGATATGGAAACTCAAAACCATAACGGGAATTACTATAAGTCTTCCATGTAATATTGGAGGCGTTAAAATTTGCCGCTGAACACCCCCACAGAATTGTGAATAAAGCATAGACGCAAACTAGCTTGACGTTAGGCATCGTTTTGCCAACGCTTTGAGCATTAGTATAAATATTTTGTATTAAACTACATGTTTTCACAGTTGCGGATGTGCTGGCATTTTTTGCAAAAGTTAATCTAGAAGCAGTTTAGAGCAACTCTACCGCGATTTGATTCTATCTGGAACAAAATTGATTGGTAGTTTTCTAAATAACTCAGTTGAATGACTGTGTGATTCAAACAAAAGTCGGCTTTGTAAAAATATGTAACAATAAAGCCGTCAAAACGTCTTGCTGTCTTGACAACTAAAAGGACAGCCGATAACGTAATATACATACCCGGGTAAGACCGCCAAAGAGTTATATGCAAGCTAAGCAAAAGGTTACTTTGTATTTGTCGCCAGAACTGCACAGGAAACTGAAGATTCGTTCAGCCATTGATTCTGAACCAATGTCAGACCTTGCTGAACGTGCCCTAGTCTTTTACCTGGCAAACTCAGAACTAGTAGAGGAAGTGGAAGCTTCTTCCTTTGGACGGACTCATCGAGTTTATTCATGTCCAAATTGTGAGAGTCAATTAGTTCTGCGCGATGGAGAGCTGGTTGCTTTGGGTGATCAACCAGGAATAATTGGTCAAGAGCATCTTTCCATTGATGAAATGGAGCAAGATGAAACACATCCCAAGGGTGAGGAAGAGTTGGTTCCTTGCTGATAGGAATAATGAATGAGTAGCTGATAATTTCGATTGTCGTTACCAGCAAAGCGATGTCTGTACTGTATAAGGTCTCAAGTAGGTCGATTGTATGAAAGAAGAGCTCAATATCCTAATTCAAGCTCAATACCCTCTAATCTACCTTGTGACCTCCGAGGAAGAGCGGGCTGAGCAGTCGATTTCCACAATCGCCCAAGTATTAAAGCCCCAACGTCGTATATTTGTTTGGACAGTAACTCACGGCATCGTAGAGTATGGTCAACCCCGGAATGTTACCCAACACAATACTGTTTCTCCAGAGGCAGCTATTGAGTGGATCATCCGGCAGAGAGAACCCGGTATATTTATTCTTAAAGATTTACATCCATTTATTGATGCACCTGCGACGGCAAGGTCTTTACGTGATGCGATCGCCAGCTTCAAAGGTATGCAAAAGAACATCATTTTGATGTCTCCGATGCAGCAAGTACCTATTGAACTGGAAAAAGAAGTTGTTGTACTCGACTTCCAATTACCAGATATGGCTGAGTTGAACAAGGTTTTGACTCACCACTTAGAGCAAAATCGTGGACGGCGGTTAACAACAGAGGCGCGAGAAAAACTTCTCAGGGCGGCTTTGGGTTTAACTAAAGATGAAGCCGAGAAAGTATATCGTAAAGCCCAGGTAACTACAGGGCGTCTGACGGAAGAAGAAGTAGATATAGTTTTATCCGAGAAAAAGCAACTAATTCGCCGCAATGGTATTCTAGAATACATTGAAGAAGACGAAACCATTGATGCTGTAGGTGGATTAGAAGAGCTGAAAAAGTGGCTCAAACAGCGCTCCAATGCTTTTACAGAAAGAGCTAGAGAGTATGGTTTGCCTCAACCAAAAGGAATGTTAATTTTAGGAGTTCCAGGTTGCGGTAAATCCTTAATCGCCAAAACCACATCCCGGTTGTGGGGTTTACCACTGTTGCGCTTGGATATGGGGCGAGTCTACGACGGCTCGATGGTGGGGCGAAGTGAGGCCAATCTGCGCGGTGCTTTGAAAACAGCAGAATCTATTTCTCCAGCAATTTTGTTTATCGATGAATTGGATAAATCCTTTGCAGGTAGCACAGGTTCATCCGATTCTGATGGAGGAACATCAAGTAGAATCTTCGGTTCTTTCCTGACATGGATGCAAGAAAAGAAATCTCCAGTATTCGTGATGGCAACAGCCAACCGAGTGGAACGCTTACCTGGGGAATTCTTGAGGAAAGGACGTTTTGATGAAATTTTCTTTGTGGATCTGCCCACCCCTGAGGAAAGACAGGATATATACAAAATCCACCTTACCAAGCGTCGTGAAGACATCTCTCGCTTCGATTTGGAGCAATTAGCCAAGATGTCCGATGGCTTTTCTGGGGCAGAAATTGAACAAGCGCTAGTTGCGGCAATGTACGAAGCATTTGCCCAAGAACGCGAGTTCACCCAACTAGATATTATTGCTGCGCTTAAGGCGACCCTGCCGCTGTCTCGTACAATGCAAGAACAGGTCACAGCCCTCAGAGACTGGGCCAGACAGAGGGCAAGACCCGCAGCATCCTCCGTTGCTGAATATCAGCGAATGGAGTTTTAAAAGCTTTCCCTTGCTAACCCAGGGGGAAAGGCTAGCAAAAAATGCTAGCAGTTACGAAAAAAGCCGCATTTAGGTTAGCGCGGCTTAGTTGAAGATAAACCGTTGTCGTTTTTTCTCATCTTCTCATTGGAGGAAACCCAAATGTCTCATTTTAGCACCCTGCGTACCAAAATCACCGATGCTGAAATCCTCAAAGCTTCCCTGCGCGACCTGGGCATCAGCGTAAAGACTGAAGCTGATGTTCGTGGTTATAACGGTCAGCGCGTTCGTTCCGACATCGTAGCTGTTTTGGATGGCGAATATGATTTAGGTTGGTCTCGCAACAGCGATGGTTCTTTTGACCTAATCGCTGACCTGTGGGGCGTTGCTAAAAAGCACAACCAAACCGAGTTGATCAACTCCATCAATCAAAAATACGCCGTTAACAAAACCTTGGCTGAAGTAAAACAGCGCGGTTTGCAAAACGCCAATGTGAAGTTGGTATTGCAATAACAATTTCTCTGCGCGTTCCCAAAGCTGCACGGGTTAACCATGTAATTAGCGGTTAGCCCGCTTTTTTATCAGGACTGAGAAATAAATCTCAGTCCTAATTTTTATGAAAATCTAAATTCACGTTAACATAACAGCGACAGTCCCTAGAGTCGGTGTTAAAAAGCGATGACTGCTTATGAAGATATTTACTATTGGACACTCAAATCATTCAATTGAAACTTTTATTGGACTTTTAAAGCAACATGGGGTTACTGCTGTGGCAGATGTTCGGTCTAGCCCTTATAGTCGTAGATTTCCACATTTTAACCAAGCTTCCTTCAAAAAAGCGCTCAAAACCGCAGATATTGCATATGTTCCGCTTGGCGATAACCTTGGTGCCCGTTCTAAAGATCCAAGCTGTTATGTAGAAGGTATGGCTCGTTATGAACTGATTGCTGCAACAGAAGTTTTTGCCGCAGGCTTAAACCGTCTCATCAAGGGTACAGAAAAATACCAAATTACTTTGATGTGTGCTGAACAAGATCCAATCGTTTGTCATAGAGCTATTTTAGTGTGTCCACATTTGAAGAAGACTGGATTAAAAATTCAGCATATCCATAAAAATGGTGAGCTAGAGCCACATGAAAGCTTGGAGGCAAGATTGCTAAAACTACACAGCCTAGATAAATTATTGCCTCTATCTACAGATTCAGGTGATGACAATCAGTTTGGTAAACAGCTTTCTCTGTTTGATATTAACCCTTATGATACCAATTCTAGAGATACACATAACACAACTAAACCCCTCCTACGTGAAGAATTAATTGAAAAAGCATATCAGCTTCAAGGCGAGAGAATAGCCTATGTAGAAGAGAGACATACAGAGCAAGAACAATCTCATGAGCAAGCAAGTTAATCTATTCACTATTGGCTTCACCCAAAAAAAAGCGGAACAGTTTTTTGAAACACTTCTCAAAGCCGGCGTTAGACGAGTTATTGATACTCGACTTAACAATGCTTCACAACTTGCTGGGTTTACAAAAAAACAAGATTTAGAGTATCTTCTCCATAAAATCGGAGGAATTGAGTACATTCACGTTCTTGATTTGGCTCCAACCAAAGATATTCTCGACGAATATAAAAAGAAGCAAATAAACTGGGCAACATATGAAGAGAGGTTCAATCAACTCATTACAGAGAGACAGATTGAGAAGAAGGTTTCTTCAGACCTTCTGGATGAAGGATGTTTGTTGTGTAGTGAGGCAAAGCCTCATAATTGCCATCGTCGATTAGTTGCTGAGTATTTACAAGGTAAGCTAAACACAACTATCAACATCCATCACCTCTAAACATCATATTGACTAGGGTGCGAAGAAGAGGTTGAGGATGCCTACTTTTGAAATTATTTGCCTTGCCAAATCTACCAAACATGGCGGAATTTGTATTGCTGGTATCAAAACAGATGGTTCAGGGTGGCTTCGTCCAGTTGCCAATAAAAAAGATGGCACTTTATATCCAGAACATTACACTCTAGAAGATGGCAATGAACCTGAAATTTTTGACATTATCAGAATTCCCTGCTCTAGACCTCAACCAAAGTATCACCAACCAGAGAACTGGGTAATCGAACCAAATAAATTATGGGAAATTCTGGGTACTCCAACCCTATATCAAGTTCAGCAGCTTCTGAATCCAGAGGTCAAAAAACACTCTGATTCTCCAGAACTCTTAGGTAACTCAGATAATCGACTATCCTATGACGACCTAAAAATATCAGCGGCTCAGTCTTCATTAGCTTTAATAAAACCGCGTGAAATTGAATGGGAAATTAACCCATATCAAAAAATTAGAGCTAATTTTTCATTGGGAGGAAGAGTTTATAATTTACCGATTACTGATCCCCTATGGAAATCTCAACTTGAGTGTCTTGAAGAGGGGACATATTCCTGTGAAGAAGTCATAGAAGAACTTGAATTAGAGAACTATGATCCTAATAGTTTCCTACTAACCATTAGTTTAGGAGAACCTTTTGCACCTACAGAAACAGAACCAGAATTTTGTTATAAGTTAGTTGCAGCGGTAATCAACGTTGCAGATGTCAAGAAACGTTTTGGATGGAACTAACTTTTAATTTTGTTGCTGTGCATTGACGATAGTGTAATTAATTTTACCAAATTTGGCTTAAATCTAAAACAAACCCAGGTAGTAAGAGTTCACCACTCAGGGTTTTAGGCTTATCTAATACCTCAACCGTAGTATTAGGACGATAAATAAAAACTTGGCGTTGCTTTCTATCAATTAACCAACCAAGTTGTGTGCCATTATCGATATATTCTTGCATCTTGTCTTGCAAAACTTGCAAACTATCACTATCAGAACGCAATTCAATCACAAACTCAGGACAAATTGGTGCAAACTTTTTACGCTGTTCTGACGGTATCGCCTCCCAGCGCGTGCGTTTTATCCAGGCTGCATCTGGTGACTTAACTGCACCATTTGGCAAAGTAAACCCACCACTGGAACCAAACCCTACACCTGTACCATCTTGCTTTGTCCAAATACCCAACTGGACAATGATATCAAAGTTACATTGATCAGTTTCGGAACCAGTAGGGGGCATAATTATTAATTCTCCAGCGGCGTTGCGTTCTATACGAAAATCCAGGTTTAGTTGACAAAACTCGTAAAACTGATCGTCAGTCATCGTGATCGCAGGTTGCAATTGCAAGACAATTGGTACAATTTCTGTGGCTAGGGGTAAGTTTGCGGTCATAATTGCTTTTTGCCTATTTCATCTGTCTTCACCATATCTATTCACACTCCCAGGTGAAACGTGGCTATAGTTGTATCGTTAATCTGACATTTTGCATAAATATTTTTTTGCCTCACGCAAAGGCGCAAAGGCGCAAAGAAGAACGCCAACAAAACGACTTTTGCAACAAGTCTAATGAATTAAATGAAATTTGAGTCCATATTTTTACTGAAGTACTCAGATTGTGCCATAATAAGCCGGTCGCATACAGTAGTTAGCCATCAATCGTGCCAGATACCGACTCAATCAATGACCTTGCTGCGGCTTTGCAACAGCCAGCAGACTTAACCTTTGAACTGCCAGATCCGGAAGATGAAGAGATTCCAGAGTCAGATTTTCAGCAGCAGCTTGATGTAGCATGGCAAGTATGCGATCGCTTTGACCTGCAAACTGAAATTTGGCGGGGGCGAATTTTACGGGCTATCCGTGATAGAGAGAAAAAAGGCGGCGATGGACGCGGTACCGGGTTCCTCAGATGGCTCAAGGAACGAGAAATTAGTAAAAGTCAGGCTTATGCTTGGATTCAATTGGCTAACAGTGCTGATACACTCTTAGAAGAGGGAAGGCTTGACCCAGCTGCAGTGAATAACTTTAGCAAACGAGCTTTTATTGAAACCTCCAAAGCAGCCCCAGAGGTACAACAGATGGTGAGTGAAGCTGCACAAAAAGGCGATCGCATCACCAGGCGCGAGGTGCGTCAACTTACCGACGAATGGACAGCCATGTCTTCGGAGTTACTACCCGAACCAGTGAAGTTAAAAGCAGCAGACAATACCCTTCCTCCACGCTACATCGCCCCATTGGTGAAGGAAATGGAGAAACTGCCAGAATCGCACCAAAAATTTATTCAAAAAGAAATTGCTGCCAATCCTGATGTTGATACCCTCAAACAGGCAACCACTGAAGCACGTCAGTTAGCAAAATATCTCAAATCTGCTGCCCAAGTCCAGGCGCTAGTGCAAGAAGATGTTGACATTGAAACAGCTTTAGAAGAAGCCCAAAGAATTGGCTGTTTAAGTGTAGCTGCTGACTTGGTAAATCAAGCCTCTCAGATAGAACAAACAATTGCCAAGTTGTACATGACTTGGAAACGCATTGGCAACTTAGCAGATCGGTTGTATGTTGATACTGGTGCAAGTACGCCGAATTTGCGATCGCTCCTCAGTTGCATAGAACCCCTTGGTGGTGAAGTCATGGAACTACAACTCACTGGCGCCACGGAACACACCATCCGTTTGCAAATTCAGGAAAGTAATTAGTTAGTGGTCAGTTGTCAGTGGTCAGTTGTCATTTGTCATTTGTCATTTGTTTTTATCCCCCATCTCCCCATCACCCCTGCTCCGAAAGCTCCTAATTCACAGCACAAGATGCAGGATTGAGCGTTGAACTATGTGGTGTTACAGTAGGTGCTTGAGCCACCAGAACTACGTTACCATTGCTATCCATCACCCAACCTTGGGCTTCGACAATTTGAGTAGGACTATTGACAGAATTAATTTTTAGTGCATTGCTCTGATTTGGAGTCACTGGTCTATTGTGGACACTAGCAGCACGATTCTCATCTTGCCCTTCGAGTACAATCCAATCTGTTAGTACCGCATCACTTATCAATGCGTCCGTGGGACTAGATGCTATTCCTCCACGTCCTGTAGTAATAAATGAAGCTTTTGCAATTCTCTGTGCAGAATTGCAGCCAGCAACAATTTTATCTTGAGCGTCAACTGCATTTACTGGCAGTTCTACTAATCCTTTACTGGGGTCAACATCTGGTGAGTTGATTTCTACCACGCCACTTAATGAAGGGTTTTGCTGAGAAAAGGCGGTGATGTCATTTGTTGGTAGGTTCTTTGGGTCTAGTTCTTCTGGGTCTTGTGTGGGAAAGTCTGTGCGATCGCGCTGCACAAATCCAAATATACTATCAGCGTTGATTGTAATTTTACCACCAGAGCCAAAGAAGGCGTTGGCGGTGATATCGTTATTCTCCAAGGGAGCGGCAAAGACTAAGCCATTAGGTGCATCGATGGTGATATTACCGCCATCACCACCAGTCCCTAACTTACCTGAATTAGTTGATATTTTACTGTTGCGGCGCATTGATAATAAGTCCCGCACCTGTAGCCTAATATTCCCACCCTTACCAGACTCACTGTTAGATGTAATTTGTCCGTTGTCGAGAAGTATGGAGCGAGCAGTTAAATTTATTTGACCTGGTGTGTCTGTGTTAGTTATATCATTTGAGAAAATCGTATCTGGTGGAATCTGGACATTCGCACTTATTACAGCCCCGTCCCGAATAATCAATCGCCCTGTGGTTACGTTAATTGTTCCAGCATTTCCATACTTTATAGCCGAAGCAAACAAGCTACTAGCACGGGAATTATCTATTGCCCAAGTTCCAATTAGCTCTACGGACTCAGAGGCATTTACGGTCAAATTCCCTCCTTTTCCTTCAGATGGTCTGACTCGAGAGTCCCCTGTGATTCCACTAGCTCCTGCTGATATTTCTGCCCCATTTTGAACACGCAATCTTTTAGTGTTGATTGTAAGGTTACCCGCATCTCCATCACTAAAAGTTGCTGTAAAAAGTGAAGTAATACTAGCTGGAGTAGTACCTGGTGAGCTATAGCTGCCAGTCAACTCAACTGACTCGGAGGCGTTCACAATTAAATTTCCCCCAGATCCCTTATTTAAAGTAGAAGCGACTACTTGTGCGCCATCCTGAACAATTAAGTTTCTAGAGTTAATTGTAATATCTTTGCCATCACCATTATTTGTAGTCAAACTGATCAAGCGTACAAAATCACCACTTAGTTTCACTGTATTGCCTTGTAACTGGATACTCCCGCCACCTTCGCCACTAACATCTACAACAGATGGAATTGCAAAACTGTCTTGCATTAATTGGATATTCTGGAAATTCTGGACACTTTCATATCCCAAAATCCAACCTTGGTTCATTGATTTTAGACTGACTAGACTATTACTAGCAACACTTCCTAGCTCAATTCGTCCCGAAGCTGCTGTTAAGTTTCCGCTCTGTAGTGTTATATCACCACCTACAAGTGCCAAGGTTTTGCCTGGCTGCACTTGTAGTCCAACTGGTTGCCCGAAGATATTAGTTGTTTCATCTCGACTGGGTGCTTGAGATTGATTGCGGATGGAAGCAGCAGTTGCTCCGAATTGCAGACCAATGGGAGTACTTACTGTCAGCAGGGGTGTGGTTTGGGGATCTATGGCACTAAACTTAGTCCCATCAGCAAAGTTCAAACTACTGGCTGTACTCGCTATAAATGAACCTTTTATGTCTAAAGAAGCATTAGAACCAAAAATAATTCCGTTGGGATTAATCAAAAATAGGTTGGCTGTGCCATCTGCTTTGAGGATGCCTTCAATATTAGAGATAGACTTACCTGTTACCCTGGTAATTATGTTTTGAGTTTCCGTAGGATTTTGCAATTTGAAGTGAGCCGTACTTCCTTTAGAGACAGAAAACTGCTCAAAACTATGGAACAAATTGCTTCCAGATGGGGTTCCACCTTGAATAGTTGTGATCTTGTCTTGTGTTGAAACTTGAGAATTACTAGGTAGAGTAGTATCTGGGATAATTTGGGCAATAGCACCATTTGCAGAAAAAGCTATTGCACTACCTACTAAGATTCCCTGTCTTTGAAACCAGCCACAAATAAGATTCATCTCTGACATTGCACCCCTCTAAAGAGATAGTAGTTGCTAAATAACAGTTACACTGTACGTAAATATTGAAGTAAGATTAATGAAAAGACTGTTATCTCATACTGAGCGAAACCTAGTGAGTGGATACCCCCAGAGTACATCATAAGGGAGTTCTTCATATCTACTCTTGGCTATCTGTCACTAAGCTAAAAATTTATAATCTCGTTTTCGCTCTGAAAGTCTTAATTAAGTAGACTCATCAAAATTATTAATTTATTTTTTGCTTTTTACCAAAGCTGAAGTTGCTTTATATGTAAGCTTAGTTATTGTTTTGCTTAGAATAATAAAATATCTTTTTTAAATTTTATTTCAAATACTACATTAAAAATCTGTACTTTATTTTTGGATTTTATAAAGGAATAATTATAAGCATATTTGTCAAATTTACTGCTGACAAATATGCTTATTGCATTGCAAATGAATACCATATGTCAGCAACTGAAATACATTCAGAAAATTAATGACATCTAGTACTTCTGCCAATATCAATTTTTAGCTTAATTTATCGAACTGTCAAGACAAGCCAGTGCTATGCTTTGTTTGCCAAAGTTCAGGCAACTGGCCTGCCAAGAACAGCGATAATTTGTACAGCGTGGGTAAGTCCTAACATGTAGACGGGCAAGGGCAAATTCCTTTACATGGACACCAGCAACCTGATATAAGGGTACGCTTATTTGAAATAGTCAGTGAAGGAGGCATATCAACAACTTTAATTTTACTGAGGTCGATACCGCACTCAATTTCTAAGATTTTTTCTGAGATCCCGTACTTTTCCATTAACTGACCTAACTTAGAATTTTTCAGAACCTCAGACAGTTCTTGCTTAATCTCGTCTTCTAATTGCTGTAATGTTTCAGGTTCGAGGACTGTTTGCTGTAAAGTTTTAGATTCCATGAATTTTGCTCTCCTTGCAGAATGGTAGATGAATGAAGTTATTTTGCGCTCTACTACTTAACTTGAGTTTGATGAATCAACTCTGGCAATTAAGGAATCCACGATATTGGATCTAGAGGGGTACTATAGAATTCAGATTCTAAAGCTTCCTCAAATTCACACTAATTATTTATTCAGTTGGACTTACGAGAATTACGCAGTGCTTAACAAAACTTCATATTTTTCTGGTGAAATTCCTTAAAGCCTTGATGAACTTGATGAAACTGACTGCTAGCCGTTCTTTACCTTAGAGAATTTGGTAACTCATAAGTCCTTAACTCACCTTTTTTAATTTGGTTCCAATGAGCTTATCCGTCAAAGCCTGCTATTACGCAGATTTTTTTGACTTGCCATAACTAATTGTTACCCGCATTGCCAAGTTAACGATGTATACAGCAAGTAGTATCTTTGACGCACTTAGATTGTTTGTGTATTATGCAATGAATTCATACAAATTTACCAAGCTAAAAATTACAATTTATTACTTAGGTCTTCATTAATTCTTAATACCCGTGGCAGCAATACCCTGGATAAACTGACGCTGACCGATTAAAAATAGTACCATCACTGGCACAGTGGCAATTGTCACCGCTGCCATCATCAAGGGCCAGTTATTCGTAAATTGCTCCTGAAACTCCGCCAAAGCTAGCTGCACTGTTCTTAATTCTGGGCGTGTTGTGAAGACTAAAGGCTTAAATAAATCGTTCCATTCCGCGATAAACGTGAACAAAAACAGCGTCACCAAAGCCGGACGTGCTAAAGGTAACATTACCCGCCACAAAATCTGTAATCGGTTCGCCCCGTCTATGGCTGCGGCTTCTTCCAATTCCACAGGAATTGTTTGGAAATACTGACATAACAAAAAAATACCAAAGCCGTTGACAGCAGTTGGTAAAATTAGCGCCCCGTAGGTATTGATTAAGTGCCCCCACTTCAACACCAAAAAGATGGGAATCACCAATAACTGAAACGGAATTACCAAAGTTGCCAAGATAACAAGTAGCAAAGCTTGCCTACCGCGAAATTTCAGTCGTGCTAGGGCGTAACCTGCCAATGCAGAAGTGACTATCTGAAACGCAGTCACAGCGATCGCCACTAAGGTAGAATTAGCAAACGCCAGCAAAAATTTACCTCTTTGCCATGCTTCGCGGTAATTTGCTAAAGACCAGTTATTTTTGGGTAAAACTTCTAAAGCGGCTCCTGGAGGTGCAAAAGAGGTGAGAAATACTATAAACAGCGGCAGTAACACAATAAATGCCCCCAGCAATAGCACACCGAGGCTGAAAAAATCGGCTGATTTGAGATTCCAGTTTGGTTTAGACATGAGTCGAGCATCAAAGTATTTATTTCTCTAGTACTAGAGCAGCGCCCCCAGCAACAGCTAATCTATAACATAGTGACTTGTTAAGTTAAATTAAATCACAGTGCTTGTTACCCGAAATTCATCAGGTAAATTAAGTACTGATATTAAATGATTCAGCCTTACAGGAGTAAACGTACCATGCCGCAGCTTGCAGCCGACTTTGAAATTGATTTTAAAAGTGAAAAATACAAAGATGCTTACAGTCGCATTAATGCGATCGTGATTGAAGGGGAACAAGAAGCCCATGAAAATTACATCCAACTGGCCCAACTGCTGCCGGAAAATCAAGATGAACTGATTCGCTTATCCAAGATGGAAAGTCGCCACAAGAAGGGATTTGAAGCTTGCGGACGCAATCTGGAAGTAGTGCCGGATCTGCAATTTGCTCAGCAGTTTTTCGCAGGACTACACCAAAATTTTCAAACAGCAGCGGCAGAAGGTAAAGTTGTTACTTGCTTGCTGATTCAATCTTTGATTATTGAATGTTTTGCCATAGCAGCATATAACATCTACATCCCGGTTGCTGACGATTTTGCTCGTAAAATTACTGAGGGAGTAGTAAAAGATGAATACAATCACCTCAACTTTGGAGAAGTTTGGCTCAAAGAACACTTTGAAGCATCCAAAGCTGAATTAGAACAGGCAAATGGCGAAAACCTACCCCTTGTTTGGAAAATGCTCAACGAAGTAGCAGACGATGCCGAAACTTTGGCAATGGAAAAAGACGCTTTGGTAGAAGCCTTCATGATTCAATACGGTGAGGCATTAGGTAACATCGGCTTCACTACTCGTGACATCATGCGTCTTTCAGCTCACGGTCTGAAAGCCGCTTAAAAAAGTTATCAGTTATGAATTATGAGTTATGAGTTAAAAACAAAACTCCTAACTCCTAACTGTTAACTCCTAACTCCGCGCCTCCTAACTCCACTAATTACACGCTTTCCACGAAGCACACGCCTAGTACATCACTACATGTTTGGTCTAATTGGACATCTGACGAGTTTAGAACACGCTCAAGCGGTAGCTCAAGAATTAGGCTACCCGGAATACGCCGACCAAGGGCTAGATTTTTGGTGCAGCGCCCCGCCGCAAATTGTTGATAATATTACTGTCACCAGTGTTACTGGACAGAAAATTGAAGGACGGTATGTAGAATCTTGCTTTTTACCTGAGATGCTAGCCAATCGCCGCATTAAGGCAGCGACGCGCAAAATCCTCAATGCTATGGCTCATGCTCAAAAGCATGGCATTAATATAACTGCTCTTGGTGGGTTTTCTTCAATTATTTTTGAAAATTTTAAATTGGAGCAGTTTAGCCAAGTCCGCAACATCAAATTAGAGTTTGAACGCTTTACTACAGGAAATACCCATACTGCCTACATTATTTGTCGGCAGGTAGAACAAGCTTCAAAACAAATAGGAATTGAGTTGAATAAAGCGACAGTTGCTATATGTGGGGCGACTGGGGATATTGGCAGTGCAGTCACACGCTGGCTAGATGCAAAAACAGATGTTAAAGAACTCTTATTGATAGCCCGCAACCAAGAACGTCTCAAAGATTTGCAAGATGAACTAGGGCGGGGAAAAATTCTGGGTTTAGATGAAGCACTGCCCCAAGCTGATATTGTGGTTTGGGTTGCCAGTATGCCTAAAGGTGTGGAAATTGACCCCAATGTTTTGAAAAAACCCTGTCTGTTAATTGATGGTGGCTATCCTAAAAATTTAGCTACTAAAATTCAACATCCGGGGATATATGTGCTAAATGGTGGCATTGTCGAGCATTCTTTGGATATTGACTGGAAAATCATGCAAATCGTCAATATGGAAGTGCCAGCAAGGCAGTTGTTTGCTTGTTTTGCTGAATCAATGCTCTTGGAATTTGAGAAGTTATATACGAACTTTTCTTGGGGGCGTAATCAGATTACCGTAGACAAAATGGAACAGATTGGTCTTGCATCGGTGAAACACGGATTTAGACCATTGTTGGTTTAGGGAATTGGGGATTGGGGATTGGGGACTGGGGACTGGGGACTGGGGACTGGGGACTAAGATATAATGCCCATTGCTCCCAATATTAAATTCATCATCTCTAATTCTCACTCCTCATAAGTTATGCCCAATGCCCAATCTCTTATCCCCTGTACTTAATACCCAATCTCTAATCCCTAATACTGATGCCCAGTACCCAGTACCCAATCCCTAATCCCCAGTACCCAGTACCCAATCCCTAACTATGGCAACTAGTGAACGCAAACCACTACTTTTAGATTTTGAAAAGCCGCTGGCAGAACTCGCAACCCGGATTGATCAGATACGGCAACTTGCAGAAGAAAATGGTGTCGATGTATCTGGTCAAATTCGGCAATTAGAAACACGCGCCATGCAGCTGCGTGAGGAAATTTTTAGTAGTTTATCGCCGTTCCAACGACTACAAGTGGCTCGGCATCCCCGTCGGCCTAGTACTCTTGATTACATTCAGGCTATTAGTGATGAATGGATGGAGTTGCATGGCGATCGCAATGGCACTGATGACCCAGCTTTAGTTGGTGGGGTGGGCCGTTTGGGTGGACAACCTGTGGTGATGTTAGGTCAACAAAAAGGACGCGATACCAAGGATAACATCGCCCGAAACTTTGGCATGGCTGCCCCTGGAGGCTATCGCAAGGCGCTGCGCTTGATGGAACATGCCAATAAATTCGGGATGCCGATTTTAACTTTTATTGATACCCCTGGTGCTTTGCCCACAGTCTCCGCAGAACATCAAGGTCAAGGAGAAGCGATCGCTTACAATTTGCGAGAGATGTTTTGTCTGGATGTGCCCATTATCTGCACAGTCATTGGTGAAGCTAGTTCTGGCGGCGCCCTCGGTATTGGTGTAGGCGATCGCCTGTTGATGTTTGAACACGCCGTTTATACCGTGATTAGTCCTGAAGGCTGTGCCGCCATCTTGTGGAAAGATGCAGCTAAAGCCCCCCAAGCAGCGGTAGCCTTGAAAATTATTTCCTCTGACTTGAAAAATTTGGGAATTATTGACGAAATATTGCCCGAACCCATTGGTGGCGCCCATGCCGACCCCTTGAAAGCCGCCACAACCCTCAAACAATCGCTGTTAGACAATTTAGACGAACTCAATCAGCTAACTTCCACTGAACGTCGCCAACTGCGCTATGAAAAATTCCGCAAAATTGGTGTTTTTACCGAAGTTGCTCACTAACAGCACTAGAAAATGAAGTGACCAACCCAACTCCAGTGCTATAATTGCCTATGGCTCTTAAAGATTTTTAACAATCTTATCAGCCGTAGGCATTTGCATTTCTAGCAAATCACTCTGTCAAGAAACTCAACAAATCATTTATTCTGCTTAAATCTGTTAAATGTTCACGGTTGACAGTTAACCGTCATTAAACAACAATTACAAGCGGATACTTATTATTTGTCAGTGACTTAATGAGTATTTTGTGTAGTATTGAGTAATCTAATTTGAGTAGACAAGCTGAGTTCCCAGGCAAACACTTGTCGTGTCTGCTGGGAAAAAACTAGACGGTAAAAATACCCACACTAACAAGGAATTTTAACAGTTATCTAAAAAAATCATCGGATATTAAGGTTAGTTTAATCTATCCCATCCGATAGATTTTGATAATTAGGTGGCAAAAAGGTTTGGGAACTGCCAAAAAATTGGGAGATAGCATGAGTGTCAAGCAGAAACGACGCGCCCTAATTACCGGGGCGAGTAGTGGAATTGGGAAAGCAACAGCTTTGGCATTTGCCAAAGCTGGAATTGATGTTGCCTTAGTCAGTCGGTCTAGGGATAAATTGGAGGCGGTTACAGAAGCAGTAAGGCACACTGGGGTAGAAGCCAAAGCTTATACTGTAGACCTAGCAGAAGTATCTTTAGTAGAAAAAAAGATACAAGCGATCGCCATTGATTTTGGGGATATAGATATTCTGGTAAATAATGCAGGAATAGCATACACAGCCACTTTAACTGAAACCCCCTTAGCAGACTGGCAGCAAGTAATTGATTTAAATCTCACAAGTGTATTTCAGTGTATTTTGGGGATTTTGCCAGGAATGCGCGATCGCAAGACAGGCACAATTATTAATGTTGCCTCCATTGTTGCCAAACAACCCTTTGCCAGTTGGGGAGCATACAGCGTCAGCAAAGCTGGCCTTCTCGCCCTTTCTCAAACCTTAGCCCAAGAAGAACGCGCTCACGGCATTCGCGTCACTGCCATATGTCCTGGTGCAGTTAATACCGAAATATGGGATACCGAAACAGTCCGTGTCAAGCTTGACCGTTCAAAAATGTTAACTCCAGAAATTGTTGCTGAGTCAATTCTCCACACCGCCTTGTTACCACAGCAAGCGGTCATTGATGAATTGATTCTGATGCCCAGTGCTGGGGCCCTTTAATTAGCCCTTTGTTAGTTGTCAGTTGTGAGGAAGTGCGAGAGAGGGGGTTTCCACGCCACGTGCTTCAAGTCGGCAGAGCGCCCGCAGTGGCTCCCCATGAGGAACTGCCGTTAGCACAGCGAAGCGCGAGAAGCGCGAGCGTCACCCGAAGGGTCAGTTGTTTATCTCTTCCACTGGCTACTGACCACTAACTAATGACCATTGACCATTGACTATTGACTATTGACTAACCTCTAACCAAAATCTAGACCATGACTATTGCTAGTTCCAACAGTGCCAACGGTTCCAATCGCTTTCAATCTCCTTTAATTCCAGACTTGGCAGAAGCCATCAACTCCAGACCGGATCGCAACACCCATGATGGACGCGAACCCAATTTGCATCCGCCCACAGAGGAACACATGGAGCAAATGATGGAAGCCGCCAGGACATTGCTAGTAGGTGTTGGAGAAGACCCCGAACGTGAAGGACTCCTCAAAACACCCAAGCGTATGGCAGAGGCAATGCGATTTCTCACCAGTGGCTACAACCAATCTCTAGAAGAACTCGTTAACGGCGCCATCTTTGATGAAGGACATAACGAGATGGTATTAGTTAGGGATATTAACTTCTTTAGCCTCTGCGAACACCACATGCTACCTTTTATGGGAAGGGCACATGTTGCCTACATCCCGAAGCAAAAAGTTGTAGGCTTAAGTAAGCTGGCGCGAATTGTCGAGATGTATTCTCGCCGCTTGCAAGTCCAAGAAAGGTTAACCCGCCAAATTGCTGAAGCAGTTCAAACTATCCTGGAACCTCAAGGTGTGGCAGTTGTGATGGAAGCTAGTCATATGTGTATGGTGATGCGGGGCGTACAAAAACCTGGTTCTTGGACTGTGACTAGCGCCATGCTTGGGGTATTCCAAGAAGAACACAAAACCCGTGAAGAATTCTTTAACTTAATTCGTCACCAAGCAGCATTCTTTTAAGTAGGGAGTAGGGAATAGGGAGTTAGGAGTCAGTTGTCAGTTGTCAGTTGTTAGTGGTAATTCTCCCCATCTCCCTCATCCCCCTCATCCCCCCATCTCCCTCATCTCCCCATCTCCCTACTAACTACTGCCTAATTTCTCAAACAACTTGGCTACCTTAGTTAAATCCTTATCTCCTGGTTTGAATTCTACACCACTAGATAAGTCAATACCGTCGGGTTTTACCTGACTCAAGGCTGCCACAATATTATCTGGGGTTAGTCCCCCGGCTAAAAACCAAGGGCAACTAGGGCTAAATTTTTGTAACATCTGCCAATCTAAAGTTTGACCTGTACCACCTAACTGCTGAGGATGATATGCATCCAGTAGTAAGGTATCTACGTATTGGGCGTAGTTAGCAGTTTGCTCAAGATGCTCAAGAGAACCAATTCTCAAAGCTCTAATAATTTCAACCTGGGGTAAGACTTGACGCAACTGGGAGCAAAATTCTGGTGATTCGTCTCCGTGTAACTGCACGCCAGTCAACTCAGAGTTAATTACTGTCTGGCTGATTTCGCTAATGCCAGCATTGGCGAATACACCAATTTTGTCAATATTTTTTGGTAGCTGTGCCACTGCTGCTTGAATTTGTGCTGTGGTGACGTAGCGCTTTGAAGTAGGTACACAAATAAATCCTAGTGCGGTTGCGCCCAGAGAGGCGATCGCTACAGACTGATCTGGTTGAGTAATGCCGCAGATTTTAACTCGCATAGAAATTGGTGATATGGAGAACTGAAAAAAAAAGTCGAATTTTTGCTAATTATTTTCAGTTGTTTCCTGAGTAACTTTATAATTTTGGAGGTCTACATTCATTTTGCCATTTAGGAGATACAGCTTGATTTCATCAAATTTATTAGCAGCTGCGGCAAATGTTCCTGCAACCCCCGCGTGGAATCCTACGGTAGGAATCATTATTAGCGTCAGCAGCTTAGTGGTTCTTTTGCTTGCTACCAGAATTGAGAAACCCCTAGTTGGGCCTAAGTTCCCTATTCTGCCAGTCAGCATTCCTACATTCGTCGCGGCTATGGCTTTTGGTCATATTATCGGCGTTGGTATCGTTTTAGGATTGACTAATATCGGTCGTCTGTAAATTGGAGATGTCAAAGACGTTAATTATCACGTCTTGATGAATCCAAAACTCTGACACCCAATTCGAGTTCTTTCTTCTGCTATGAGACTTTCAGAATGAGTATAGTTAGCTTTTGCGTGATCACCAGCTAAGTTTTGACGTAGCTGATAACTGACTTAATCTGTTTGTTCATGCAGGAGAAAGAATCAGAGGAAGAACAAATGATGTGGTCGATGTTTGCCTCCAAATTTTGTTTACTACCCCAGTTTTTGCAAAATTGTGAATATAATTACTCATTGACAAATGTACCAAAGCTTTGATTTGTCAATTTTCAGAGAAAGCCAGATTTTCATCAAGTTGTAGTAACTAGCGTTGTCAAGTAATTATACTTAATAAAGCGCATGTTTATCCTTGATGGTGTATGCGGTTCATCAGGGCTATTTAATAGTAAAATACATAACTCAATACGCTTGGGTTAAGGATAATTGTAGGTTGGCTAGAGCATAAGCGTTACCCAACAAAGTCGTCAAAATGTTGGGTTTCGTTCCTCAAACGCCACTGCGCTATCGCGGTTTGCCGACAGACGCGCGCAAGTGGCGTTGGGGATTAGGGGCAGGGAGACAAAGCATAGCTTTGGCAGGGTGGGGTTCTTCGGTTTTAATAAGTAATCAAGCGGACATGATATTAATTAATTTTTCTATTTTCAAAATGATTAAATAGCTTTCATTGTCTATTCTAGAATTTAGAGTATCTAAATCAACAAACGCTGATTGTTTGATGTCTAGTAGCAAACTCCTGCTCGTTTATACAATACATCTGGAAAAATTAAGTATAAACTATTAGGGATGCCAAATCAAATATAACTTTTATAGGATTCAGTATTTAAGAGACCTAATGCAGCTTGGCAGAAATAACTATCGAGCAGAAAAAGTTCAAACAGCTAATACTAAAAGTAATATTTCTTCAGCATAGCTGCGTTCAGATACTAATTTTAGGACAATGTGATGCAAACAAATTGGAGAATCGGGTCTTTATTTGGAATTCCGCTATTTTTAGACCCTTTATGGTTTGTAATTTTAGGGCTGGCAACCCTCAATTTTGGGGTAGCTTACCAAGAATGGGGAACCGCGATCGCTTGGAGTGCTGGTATCAGTATGGCACTGTTGCTATTTGCGTCGGTGTTGCTACATGAGTTAGGTCACAGTTTGGTAGCGCGATCGCAAGGCATTAAAGTTAACTCTATTACCCTGTTTTTATTTGGTGGCATTGCTGCCATTGAAGAAGAATCTAAAACTCCAGGAAAAGCATTTCAAGTCGCGATCGCTGGGCCTTTAGTTAGTGTTGCCTTATTTTTGCTACTGCGTCTCGTAGCTGACATTATACCAGATAATAGCCCCATCAGTATGATGGTTGGAGATTTGGCAAGAATTAACTTGGTTTTAGCGCTGTTTAATCTCATCCCTGGCTTACCACTAGATGGAGGACAAGTATTAAAAGCAGCACTATGGCAAGTTACAGGAAACCGTTTTCAAGCCGTCCACTTAGCAGCAAGGGCAGGACAAATTTTAGGTTATGCTGCGATCGCTTTGGGATTTGCTGTAGACTTCTTTACTAGAGAATTAGTAACTGGTTTGTGGATTGCACTGTTAGGCTGGTTTGGTGTCCGCAACGCTAGCAGTTATGACCGCGTAACTACATTACAGGAAACTTTGTTAGAGGTAGTAGCCGCGAATGTGATGACGCGTGAATTTCGCGTAGTTGATGCGAATCAGACATTACGCAGCTTTGCCGACTCATATTTATTAGATTCTACCGCCCCAGAAGTTTATTTTGCCGCTTCTGATGGACGTTACCGAGGTATGGTTGCCATTGAGGATTTGCGCTTAGTAGAAAGAAGTGAATGGGAAACCCAAACTTTGCAAAGTATTGTCCATCCCTTGACAGAAATACCAAGTGTTGCTGAATCAACTACCTTGGCTGAGGTAATTAATAAGTTGGAAAATGAACAGTTACCCCGCATCACCGTGCTTTCACCTGCTGGTGCTGTGGCTGGTGTCATTGACCGAGGAGACATTGTGCAGGGGCTAGCACAAAAGTTAAACTTGCGAATTACCGATGCGGAAATTAAGCGGATTAAAGAAGAAGGTAGCTATCCGCCTGGTTTGCAGTTGGCGCTAATTGCCAAGTCAACTAATTTGTAACAATTAAAAATTAAAAATGCAAGCGAGTAGTTACAGCAACTTGAAAAATGATTGCAACAGATTGAACTGAGTTTGGAAGTAAGGTTTATGACAGCCATCACTGACAAAATAATGGGCAAAGTTACTACTACAATCACTGTCACTAACCGTATTGATCAAATTCTTGCAGAAAGGGGATTTATTAAAGCCGATCAAATCCGTTCAGTTACTTTAGAAAATGTGTTAGTTGATACGGGCGCTACTCGGCTTTGCCTACCTGAAAATATTATCAGTGAATTAGGATTGGTTCTTCAAGGAGAAGTAGATGTCAAAATTGCTGTGGGAGTACACAAAGTTCGTATCTTCAGAGAGTTGAGTCTTAGCGTTGAAGGACGGGAAGGAACTTTTAATTGTATTGAGTTACCAACAGGTGCAGACCCTCTGTTAGGGTTAATTCCCTTAGAAGATTTAGGTTTAGAGCCTGATTTACAAAATCAACGACTGAGAGTTTTACCAATGGAAGGTAAAGATACTTATCTGACTGTGTTGTAATAGTAAGCTCAACCACATCTAAATTCCATAAGCAGGTGGACATAATTAAATATAAAATGTAGGGGGGTGCATCCCAGTTAGGAACGTCTATCAAAAGTTTGTGATTTGGCAATTTTTGATGTGGTATGTTGCGATCGCTTGGTAATTCAGCCGTAAAATCAGATGAATCGGACAACTGTTCGACCTTGCAGCCTACCAAGCTATCCGACTCGGTTTGATATTCGGAGGCTTCATCAACCTCACTGGATTAAGCCTGGACTCTTTTTTGGTACTCCCGATAAATTCCCACTTACCAGCTCTGACACAAAAGAGTACTGCCCCGCACCACCACAACCCGAAAACCCACGTTGTTGTTCCTATTGTCACGCGCGTTATAGTTGCGGTTCGCCGAGCGGCAATTCCTGGGATTGTTGTTCCACGAACCACCACGCAGCAGTCGGTATCGCCTAACCCATTTTTCAATTTAACACAGTGGGTCACACAATAAACTACTAAAGACTTCTTGCATAAATCAAAAACAAGAACCCCACCCCGCCAAAGCTACGCTTTTGCTCCCTGCCCCTAATCCCCAGAGGGGGCCCCGAGTTCCCCGTTCACGGGGAGGGGCTGGGGGTGGGGTTTAGGGGACTTTTGCAAGAGGTCTTAAATATCTGCTGGCGTAATTGCCATGTATCACCATGCTTTAAGTGGGCAACCCAACTCTGTATTGATTGGGCTAATTTTTGAGGTTCAATTTTGCCTTCATCACAGTCTGAGAGCATTTGCCGTAATCTTTTTCTCGCCAGACGTAGATTGTCACTGCGTATACGAATCTGGTTTGGGAAGATGCGAAATCCGACAAAATTAACTCCGTGTTTTGTTTCAAATAATTGGCTTTTTATCGGATGAATTTTCAGTCTTAGAGGGTGTTTGAAAAGTATTCGGCTGTTATCTTAAGTACATTCAGATCCCCCCTAACCCCCCTTTTTAAGGGGGGAACAAGAATTAAAGTCCCCCTTAAAAAGGGGGATTTAGGGGGATCTAAACTCATTTGATACATAGTTAAGGACTTTTCAAACATCCTCTTAAACTGCTAATATATTCCTCTATTCTCACTCTAGCGGTTTCTAAAAATACTTTGTCATCTGAAAATAATGCAAAATCGTCAACATAACGAATATATTTAATTAAGTTAAAATCTAAAAGTAGGCGAGTTTGATAACGTAAGATGTCTAGCTTGCTATTCAAAGATTCTAATTGGGTTAATTTTTGTTTAGCGTACCGTGCTACGATGAGAATATCTAGTACTTCGTATAATTCTGTAATGATGCGATTTCCTAACAAAAACCTATGATTTCTGGGAAGGCGGTTTAAAATTGGCACATACCACTTGATTAAATCGTAAGTTTTTTGTATGATGGGTAAATCACTCATCCGACGACGAAAAATAAAAAATATTTGATCGCGCGAAGCGCGAAAGGGTTAAGAAGGGAAAAGAGAACAAGAGCAAAGTGCTAAAGGGCAAAAGTGTAAAGGGCTACCAAGTCCTGCCCCGCACCACCACAACCCGAAAACCCACGCTGCCGTTCCTATCGTCACGCGCGTCATAGTAGCGGCCCGCCGAGCGGCAATTCCTGGGACTGCCGTTCCACGAACCACCACGCAGCAGACTGTATTTATTGTCACTCTCAGTAAACCAAGCAGTACCGTCTACTGGAGCATTATTATAATTTTCGTGCCACTCATCCTGACACCACTCCCATATATTACCATGCATATCAAATAAACCAAAGGGGTTGGCAGGAAATTTTCCTACATCTGTTGTTTGCTCACGATATTCACCTTTAGGCCCCTGAGCATAATTACCTGGGTATACTGTTCCCTGATAATCCCAGTCAGTACCTCGATAATTCGCCAAATCCGTTGTAATTGTTTCGCCAAAATAAAATGGGGTAGTTGTGCCTGCACGACAAGCATATTCCCATTCTGCCTCACTGGGTAAACGATAGGTTTTGCCAGTCTTTTGAGATAGTCGGTGGCAAAACTCAATTGCATCATCCCAAGAAACGTTTTCAACAGGTCGATTCGCTCCTTTAAAACGGGATGGGTCGGGATTTAAATCAATATTCACCTTACCAAGAGCCGCGACAGCAGCCCATTGCCTTTGGGTGACAGGAAATTTACCCATGAAAAAGGGTTGAATGGTGACGGTGTGCTGTGGACTTTCAGAATGATATCGTTCTGGCTCATTCTTTGGCGAACCCATGAGAAATTTACCGCCAGGAATTGCAACCATCTCTAGAACTACACCATTATCAAGGTCTTCTCTAAAAAACTCGGCGCGTCCCCGACTGCGGTTGATGGGTTGTCCTTGAGCATTCACAGTTACTATGTCAAACTCAAATTGATTTGACTTTGCTGGCAAACCAATAATTCGTGCTTCTATTGGTTCTATATCTTCATCCCGAAGATTCAAGATATTTTGTAAGCGTTTTAACCCATTGCGGTCTTTGTTTGCGAGTGGATATTGTTTTATCCCAGATAAAGCTTGCTCATAACGTTGCAATTTTTGCTGTCGCTGGCGATAAGGTTCGAGAACCTCAAACTCAATTACATCAGCCTCATCAGCAGATAATTCTAATTGTTTCTGTAACTCGTCGAAATAATAGCGACTGCCTAGAGAAATTTCTCCCTCATCCTCAAGAGCAATATTATCAAATTCCTTACGATATTTCAGTTTAGGGTCTTCTTTGGGCGACTTCGCTAGAAAAATCCGATAACCGTCTTTAACAGGATAAAATTCTGGTGTCATCGCTGGCGATGCTTCTTGCACTTTGCTTTTAGCATAGTTATGCAACTCATCCACCGCAATCAAGCCATCACCGTCTTTATCTGCGGCACCTTTCTCAATACCTTCTACTAAATAATAAGTGTAAATTGACAGGTCTAAGCTATCAGATTCAAAAGCATATTGCGTAGAAGTGGAAGCAGTGAGAATTGCCCTACCCTCACCCCCTAAATGCTGTTGCAGGTCGATAGTACCGCTATCTTTAGCTGTCAAACCCTTGGCAAAAGCACCACTGAAGCAGCAATCTAAAATTACCACCAGTCGCTTAGATTTGCTGTTGTTCATCCAACTATGTACATTTGTCGCAGCTACGGCTGAGGGGAGGATTAATTGTCCCTGCGGATTTTTTCGGGTGCGGCGAGTCGAGAAGTAAAATTCACCGTTTTCTACTCTCACCCCATGACCAGAAAAGTATAAAAGCAGCAAGTCATCTTTTTGACGATTATCATATAAGTGATAAATAGCATTTTCCATGTCCTGCCGTTCGGGATTTTTCAGCACCGTGACATCACCCGCAGCAAAACCACCCATTTCTGGGTTTACCAAAACTCGCTGCATTGCCTCTACATCATTAACAGCTTTTGGTAACGGTGCTAATGTCGGCTCATCATATTCACTAATCCCGATTAGCAATGCTCGCTTCGCCATGTTATGTCATATCCGCGCTTATTAATTATTAAAACGGAAGAACCCCACCCCGCGAAAGCTACGCTTTCCCTCCCCTCCCCGTTGACGGGGAGGGGTTGGGGAGCCAGTGCGTTGGGCGGCTTTGCCGACTTGAAGCATCTGGCGTGGTGGGGTGCAATGACTGTGGTAATCATAACTAATTAACCGGACTTGATATAATAACAAGTCCGCGCTTATTACTTATTAAAACGGAAGAACCCCACCCCGCGAAAGCTACGCTTTCCCTCCCCTCCCCGTTGACGGGGAGGGGTTGGGGAGCCAGTGCGTTGGGCGGCTTTGCCGACTTGAAGCATCTGGCGTGGTGGGGTGCAATGACTGTGGTAATCATAATTAATTAACCGGACTTGTGATTAGCCGTTTGATTTATTGTTTAAAAAATCTTCTGCTTTCTGTAAGGCAAATTCAAACTCTTCGCGACTACTGGCTTCCACAGTCAGTTCTCTACCGTCGGGTGCTTTAACCCCGATTTTAATTGGTTTGTTGCCAAAGCGATCGCTCAAAAATTTAAACAAAGCCGGGATATTAGCTGGTTTAATTTGTGCCTTTATCAATCCCCACACAAAGCCGCTGATACTTTTTGTACCCTTGGGGGCGTTTTCCACTGGAACTAAATTTGCATTTTCTACCCCATCCACTTCTTCTAACTGGGGTCGCAAAATTTCTACTTGTTTTTGCAACTCTTCGTCATCTAAACCAAGTTCAGCCAGAGAAATCGTCACTTCAACGTCAGATTTCGTTGCCATATCAATCACTTAAATATGATTTAGTCATTTTCAATGATTGTATAGCAATGTAGCGCAACGCACCGCGAACAATTAAAGACGCACTATACCATTTCATGAAATACCTGCTCATGTAGGGGCGTACAGCTGTCATTGGTGTCAACTTAACAAAAAAGTGATATCCCGCAAGGAACTTCAGTTCCTTGCTAATAGCAAAAGTCATCTGAAGATGACTCAATAACCCCAAAAATCTTTAGTCTACTTCAGTAGACTTTAGCTATTAGCCTTGAACTTTAGTTCTAGGCGGGCGAGGAAGCCGACAGTTAAGCGATTTTTAACTTAAGTTGACACCAATGTACAGCTGTACGCCCCTACTTTGACATTTTTAGGCAAAATACAAGCCCGACTTTTAAGTCGGGCTTGTGGTTTTAAAGTTATGAAACTGAAATCTGACGGATTAAAATACTCATTACTTCGTCAGGGTTGTCGGTTGGTATTAGTTGACTCCAATCTCCAACATTTGCATAGCCAATCATCTGCAAATAGTGAATTGTGCTGGTGACGGCTTTGGGAGAACCTATTAATAAATGTTTAATTGGTTCTCTTTTGCGTAATGGCTTTTCGGGAGATGGCTTAAGGTTGGCTGCATCTAAGTCTTCGTCCTGCAAATTTTCTTGAAACTCTCCTTCGGGGGAGTTTTGATTATTACCGAACTTTTCTTCTTGTGCCATTATTGTAGTTAACTCCTAATGTATGGGGTTAGAGAAAGGCGGTCGTAAACTCTTGGAGGAGGGGCGATCGCCTTTCTCATGTCTTTTATGTTAAAGTATAATTTTATACTTGTCAACTACTAATTCAAAAAATTTTTGCGACAAATCACCCCGGCTTGGTAGGGGCTGCCAAACGTAAAATATATGGTGTGACACCAAAAAGACTGATGACGCTAACTAACAGTCATCAGTCATCAACTTCAACCGAGATAATTTATTTTTTGCAGTCGCCTAACTAGCCTGATTATTTGGCGGTATTTGTTCCGGTGGTGCTTCCGCTGGGGGTGCAAGTACCGCATCAGGAGCAATTTCTTCCACGGGAATTGGTGGTTTTTCTTCAGTTTCAGCTTGTGCTGCTTCCACCAATTCGGGAGATGGGGGATTTGGTGGAATCACTTGGGGTACCAATACGGTTTTGGCTTCGGTGTCGGGTGTAGAAGTAGTGTTATCAATAATCTCAACAGCGGGTGCCTCTGCCAGTACAGAGGTAATATCTTCAGGTTTGGGAGTTGCGGCTGTTTTTTTGCTGCCAGTCTGTTGTACTTTATTTTTTACACCACTGAAGGTGTTACCAATACTCTGCTGCAACTGACCAAGCCGTTCCTGAATTGAAAACTTATTTATCTGTTCCTGAATGTTAGTTTTCACTGTCTCAGGACTAGGTACTGGGGTTTGTTGTAACTGTGGCGTTGTTTGGCGGCGTAATGAAAGAGTTTGCCAGCCAAACCAGACCAACAAAGCCACACTAGCCACATGACCCAGCAACAAACCTCCAGAAATGCGTTGTGCAAACACCCATAATACTAAGGCGTAGAAAAGCCCTACGCCACTCCAAATAAAATCATTCTTGCGGTGGATTTCTGGAAAGAAAAAAGCTGATATGTAGAGGGCTAAACTACCAAGACCGACCACCAAAGCTAGGATATATGCCAGCATTTTTGGTTACTCCTTTGACTAGAGATTGGGTACTGGGGATCGGGTACTGGGGATCGGGTACTGGGGATCGGGTACTGGGGATCGGGTACTGGGGATCGGGGATCGGGTATTGGGTATTAGGTATTGGAAAAATTCTTTCCCAGTCCCTAATCCCCAGTCCCTAGTCCCCAGTCCCTAGTCCCTAGTCCCCAGTCCCTAATCCCCAGTCCCCAGTACCTTCATTAACAATTTTGCAAATTTTGCCAGTCAATTGTTGAGTTAGATACAAATTAAAATTAATTATCTGTGTTAGTTGTGAATTTTTGCCGTTTATCCAACTCTTAAGGTCTTCTTTAGGAGAGAAGCGAAAATCTCGGACTACCCTAAAGATAAAAGGATCTGCAAGAGTTAGCCAAACAAATTTATGACACTACAAAGCTTTGGTGTGATTGGATTAGCCGTTATGGGTGAGAATATCGCCCTGAACGTCGAGCGTAATGGCTTCCCAATTGCAGTTTACAACCGCTCCCGAGAAAAAACGGATGCGTTTATGGCGCAGCGTGCGCCAGGACGGAACGTCAAAGCGGCCTTTACTCTGGAAGAATTTGTTGCTGCATTGGAACGTCCCCGTAGAATCCTGGTGATGGTACAAGCTGGTAAGCCAGTTGATGCAGTTATTGCTCAACTCAAGCCTTTGCTGGATGAAGGCGATATCATTATCGACGGTGGCAACTCTTGGTTTGAAGACACAGACCGACGCACTCAAGAGTTGGAACCCGCAGGGTTTCGGTTTATCGGTATGGGTGTCAGCGGTGGTGAAGAAGGCGCATTAAATGGCCCATCCCTAATGCCTGGCGGTACACAAAGCTCTTATGAGTATTTATCGCCAATTTTCAACAAAATTGCTGCCCAAGTCGATGATGGCCCTTGTGTAACTTATATTGGCCCTGGTGGTTCTGGTCACTACGTCAAAATGGTACACAATGGCATTGAGTACGGTGACATGCAGCTGATTGCTGAAGCCTACGATTTGCTCAAGAATGCTGCTGGACTAGACCACAATCAGCTACATGAAGTGTTCACTGAGTGGAATACTACAGACGAACTCAATTCGTTTTTGATTGAGATTACATCGAATATCTTCCCTTACATTGACCCAGATACAAATCTACCTCTGGTGGATTTGATTGTTGACGCAGCAGGTCAAAAGGGAACCGGACGCTGGACTGTACAAACTGCATTAGAATTAGGTGTTTCTATTCCTACCATTACAGCAGCGGTGAATGCTCGGATTATATCTTCAATCAAAGATGAGCGGATAGCAGCATCGAAGATTTTGACAGGCCCCACTGGCAAGTATGATGGACAAACCAAAGATTTTATCAATAAGGTGCGCGATGCTCTTTATTGCTCTAAAATCTGTTCTTATGCTCAAGGGATGGCGTTGCTTTCCACAGCTTCAAAAACATATAACTGGAATTTGGCTTTGGGTGAATTGGCGCGGATTTGGAAAGGTGGCTGTATTATTCGCGCTGGCTTCTTGAATAAGATTAAGAAGGCTTTTGGCGAAAATCCAGCATTACCTAACCTGTTATTGGCTCCTGAATTTAAGCAAACTATTCTCGATAGGCAAACAGCTTGGCGGGAAGTGATAGCAACAGCTGCAAAACTGGGTATTCCAGTGCCAGCATTCAGCGCATCTTTAGATTATTTTGACAGCTATCGCCGCGATCGCTTGCCCCAAAACCTCACTCAAGCACAACGCGATTACTTCGGCGCACACACTTACTTGCGTCTTGATAAGCCCGGAAGTTTCCATACTGAATGGGTACCAATTGCTGAGGCTGAGAAAAAGTAATTTCTCTCAACTCTAAATTTTGAGTTTATTTGTAAGTGGCTCTGAGTTTCAGGGTCACTTTTTTTACTAACCGCAGGGGGGCAGGGGAGCAGGGGGGCAGGGGAGATGGGGGAGAATAACAACTGACAACTGACCACTGACAACTGACAACTAACTTTATAAGTTGTTATTTCCCAAATATTTAGCTTTTAATTCTTCTAATTCTTCATCTATTTGGCTTTTACTAGAAGGCTGCGGTTGGGGATTTGGTGGTTGTTGTTTATTATGAGATTTGCCACCTACCAAAAATTGAGTTTTCATTTCTTCTAGTTCTAAATCGATTTGACTGGGTGTTTTATTAACAGGTGGTGCAGTATTTGGTGGTGCTTGAATAATTGGTTTTACTGATTTTACTGGTGTGGCTGCTATTTGTGGATGTTGATTGATGTCATTAAGAATTTGGTCTGCTGTTTGGTAACGCCGCATGGGGATACTTTCTAACATTTTGCTGAGAATTTGACTCAACTTGTTGCTGACTGGAGTTTTCAAGTATTGTTGCCAAACCCAAGTATCGTTGTCAATATCATATGAATCGAAAGGCGATCGCTCGGTTAAAAGTTGAATACAAGTAACTCCTAAACTGTAGATATCACTGGCAAAAATAGCTCTACCTCTAATTTGTTCTGGTGCTACATATTCGGGTGTGCCAATACTTGTACCAGTTCTGTTTAAGGCGGCTCCAGCGGTAGATTTGGAAGCACCAAAATCAACTAAAACTAGTTTGCGATCGCTTGTACGTAAAATAATATTTTCTGGCTTAATATCACGGTGAATCACTTGTCTGGCATGGCAAAATTGCAAGACTGGTAATAAATCATTTAATAATTGCCATATCTGTGCTTCACTAAAAGCACCGTGGTGTGCTAATTCTTGAGCTAAATTTTGTCCGTCGATAAATTCTTGTACAAGATACTGTCTATCATCTTGGGTGAAGTATGCTAGGAGTTCGGGTATTTGCGGATGTTGACCCAATTCTTCTAAGCGCACCGCTTCTTGGGTAAATAACTCCACTGCTTTCTGCACAGTGTTAGTGCCTTGCGCTTGGGGATAAAATTGCTTAATTACACAGCGAGGTTTTGAAGGTTTATCCTCATCCACAGCCAAGAAGGTTCTGCCAAAACCACCTTGTCCTATGGGTTTAATAGCACGGTAGCGTTCTCTGAGAAGTAACTTAGAACCACAACTCAAGCAAAACTTGACATCACCGGGATTTTCCGGCTTCGGACAACGGGGGTTAAGACAGTAGCTCATTTGCAGGGAGAGGAATGCGATCGCTCTTATATGTCTTTATTTTGCCCTGTTCTCAACCAAAGGGTGTTTATATTCTCCAATTATCTAACTTGAGGCTGTAACCTATTGCTTAAATTCGTGGATAGTGTGAGAGATTACCACTGACTAAAGTTAAGTTTTGTTGGATTGCTATGGCGGCAATCATAGCATCAGCTAGTCCTATGGGTTGCCCTGTTCGTTCTAAATCTGCATAAATCCGTCCTGCTAACTCAGCATCACTCAGTTGCAGTGTTAATACTTCAGCGACACCAATTTGTGCAAAAAATTGCTGAATCTTATCTTCCCGTTGGTGCTTATGCCAACCTTTGACAATTTCCAAGACGGTGATGGTAGAGATAGTGTAGCGACCAAAAACGGCTAAATAAGCAATAGCCCTAGATACAACACGCTGATCTCTACGCTTGAGACTCTCAGAAAGAATATCCGTGTCAAGTAGTACTTTGTCCAAAACGTTGATTTAGCGGGTGTGCTGCCCGATCCTTCATTACCTCTTCTAGCATCTCATCTACTGACTCAGGATCATCAGCGAATAATCCCAGTAAGGGATATCCTGCTGGTTCTGTCACTGTTAGTTTGTCAATTGCGTATGTAATCAATTCTGACAAGTCACAATGGCGCGACTTTGCCAACGCGCGTGCTTTCTGTAGGGTTTTCTCGTCGAGTTGCAGTTCTATTTTTTCCATGCTGCCTCCTTTGAAAGCATCTGTGCTATGGCGATTTTAGCATTTTTGTTATGGGTGAATGAGGGAGCGATCGCTACTCAACTATTTTTGATTGTTTCTGATAAGTTTCAGCAGTTTCATGCAAACCCATCAATGCACTATTAATTTCTGCATTACTATTTGCCTCATATACTTTTGCTGATTCGTCTACTTTCTTGTATAGTTGCTCATGCATAAATACTTTAATAACTGAACCTTCAGCAAGAAACGTAATGGTAGGATGTAAATTTTGAAAAGCAAAAATCACCTGATCTTGATAACCTTGAACATTTTCACACACCCAAACCGACATCAATTTTTCATTCATTGCTATTGAAGACAATAATTGATTCTCACCCATACTAGGCTTAGCATGAATTCTATTACCATCATTCATAGCTTTTATTTTTACTTCTATTTCATCAGTATCAATAACAGGCAAAAGAGTTACTAATATAATTTGATTTTCAGTATCTTCAAAATAAAGATTAACTTCATTCAGGCAAAGTTCATTTCCATCAAATTCTTGGTCTTCAACTGTTGATATATCTATTAGACGTTGCCCGATAGGAAATTCATTGATTGCCATATTTATCACGCTTTTTCCTTGCTTGCTTGAGAATTTTAATAGCAGTTTCCGCGTCTGTGTCTCCCCCAGCAGCTAAATTAGCTAACTCACCAACTTTAAGATTTTGATAATCGCTACGTAACTGATTAACCTGCGCTTGTCCTCCGCCACGTTCACGGATAGCATTAGCAACGATGTCATCCTTAATATTAACAAGATTGCCAAGTTTCTTCAGTCCGCCAGGGGTGAGTTTCACACCTTCCTGTTCATCATTTGTCATTTATATATATCTTCTTCTGGGTCGTCCCATTCTTTAAATCCAGTTTCCGCCAGTTGCATCATTGTTACTGTTTCGAGTCTTTCTTCAATTTCTGCCATTAGTTTTATGAGTTCTTCAACTAGTAGCTGGTGAATCATAGTTTTAATTTCTTCAATACAACACGAGCATCTAAATCAAATCTTAAAATTGAGGTTTAATAAACATATCCCATGTTGCTTTCAACGCCTTTGCATCGCCCTCAGAAATTTGCCCAATTTTCGTTATTAACAAAACCTTTTCTAAACAGTCCAGACGAGATAAGCGCACAGCTGAACGTACACGTAAACCGCTGGCTAACCAATCATTAAGAAACACATCAGTTTGTGTGCGTGGTTTGGCGGATGTAACTGCTGCTACAACAACGTCATCACCATCTAACCATAGTACGAGTATTGGACGCTTTTTAGAACCAGCACCGTTTGTAAAGGAAATATCAGCTACCCAAAAATCACCCGGTTGGATAGTCATCATAGAGTCCTTCATCTTCAGGTGCGTAACTATTTAAAAAAGCATCATGGCTAGGAGTAATAACAGAAGAAGTCGGCTTTGGTTGAATTGTTATTATCCAATTACCTGCACCCACACTTTCTACTATAGATTCTGGTAAAGACAACTTTTCTCCTGGTTTAAGTTCAATTTCATAGGTTAAATTCACTACTTTACTTTTCATGATTTTTTTGATTCTATCTTTTTTTATTTTAATTAAAACGCTCACATCAAGCTTTAAAAAGAAAAATTTTGTCAGCAATTACATTGCCAAATCTTGATAGTCTTATCTGAGCTACCGCTAGCAAGAATCTGACCATCAGGGCTAAAAGTAACTGAGTTAACGGACTCTGAATGTCCCATAAACGTTTTAAGGAGTTCTCCAGTAGCAAGATGCCAAATTTTGATAGTCCTATCTGTGTTACCACTAGCAAGAATTTGACCATTAGGGCTAAAAGTAACTGAGTTAACGGACGTTGAATGTTCTGTAAACGTTTTAAGGAGTTTTCCGGTAGCTAGATGCCAAATTTTGATTGTATGGTCTGTGCTACCACTAGCAAGAATCTGACCATCAGGGCTGATAGCAACCGAGTTAACAGAGCCTAAATGTTCAGCGAAGGTGTTGAGCAGTTCTCCAGTAGCAAAATTCCAAATCTTAATGGTTGTGTCTGTGCTACCACTGGCAAGAATCGTACCATTAGGGCTGAAAGCTATAGAATTAACAGGCCCAGAATGTTTGTCTAGGGTGTTTATAAGTTTTCCAGTATTTAGATTCCATAGTTTTATTGTCTGATCTTGACCACCACTAGCTAAAATCTGCCCATCTGGACTAAAAGCAGTTGAGTTAACCCATCCAGAATGGCCACGGAAAGTCTGAAGAACTTCCATAGTGCCTAACTTCCACAGATGAATTGCTGCTGTCTCTCCTTGAGTACACCAACTTCCGCTAACAAGTGTTTTTCCACTAAGACTGAAAGTAATACAATGAATATCGGCTGACTTTTTATCATATATGTAGTGATATTTTGTAGCAAGGAGTTTTCCAGTAGCAAGATGCCAAATTTTGATCGTATGGTCTGTGCTACCACTGGCAAGTATCTGGCTGTCGGGGCTAATTGCAACAGTTAAAACATCCCAAACGTGACTTTTAAGTAAATCCTGCCCGTCGATAAACTCTTGCACCAAATACAAACCACTACCAAGTTCAAAATGAGCTAGCAGTTTGGGAATTTGAGAGTGTTGTTTACCAAGTATCTCCAGTTGTACTGCTTCTTGACGAAATAATTGCTCTGCTTTTTTTATATCTCTGTTCCCTTGGTAGAAGAATTGCTTAATCACACAGTATTGTTTCGATGGCATATCCTCATCCATCGCCAAGAAAGTTTTGCCAAAGCCACCCCCAGCAATTGGCTTAATAGTACGATAGCGCTCTTTGAGTAGCAACTTTGACCCACAACTTTGGCAAGAGTCCAAGTTATCTGGATTTTCACGTTTACGGCAAACAGGACTGAGGCAATAGCTCATACTAGTAGCATATCAAGGAATTTATATCTATTTTGCCTTGCAAATTACTGATTTTGTATAACCGTGAGTCAGCTAAATATCTATATATATTAGTGATTAGTGCAATCGCTTATCCTGACTCATCTTCTCTCTGCGTATTCTGCGCCTCTGCGTTTCAAAATCTTATCCCAGCTTCTCAACTTGACTTTTCATCAACCTTTGCACGCTTACTAATGCCCGATTTAATTCATAATTCCTTATTTGGGAATTCTGCAAATAAGCTTGCTGTTCCTCTTCAATCATCTGCACATCTTGAACTACCAAACCATCAAGTAACTTTTGTGCTGCACCAAACAAACTATCTTTGATAAACTGCCGAAACCATACAGGCAATTTGTGCAACCGCCAAAAGGCATTTAATGAGGTGAAATGAATTAAATAAGCTTTAGTCTGTGTCTCATTCACCGGACACAATAAACAGTAAATTTTAAAATCTTGACCCAAGGTAGAAACCCAATGCGGATAAACATAACTTACATCCAATGGTTCAGGATGTAACCGCCGTAAAGCTGGAAAGAACAACTGTGAAATAGACCAAATCTTATCTATTTTATAATAGCTTTGTGCTGTATAATGAGCGTCTACACGGTTATCATCTTCATTAATATCTTGTAATACCGCTTCTGCCCAAGCTTGTAAATCCTGATGCAAATGTCCATGATACATATCCATCAGGTTTTCAATTAAATATGAATAATGAGCCTGACAATTAATCACTGAAACTGTGGCAATATAATTCAAATGCTCCCACTCTGGTAAACCCAAAGGTTCTACAGACGGTTCCACATCTCCAGGAAATAGCCAGATAAAACCGTCTTGTTCTTTGACTGGGTAACGGCGAATTGTGCAATTTGGTAATTTCTGATTTGCTGCTAAGTAAGGAACTGCTGCACATTCACCCAAGGAATTGAAACGCCAACCGTGATAAGCACATTCTAAGTCATTACCAACAACTTGTCCGTGACTGAGTTTAACTTGGCGATGGGGACAGCGGTCTTCCAAAGCGTGAATTTGTCCTTGACTGTCGCGGTAAAGTGCGATCGCTTGTTTCCAAAGTACCACACTTACAGGCTTGTTTGTAACTTCACTACTACGTGTTACCACATACCAGTGATTCGGGTTAATCCCCAACTGACGGATATCACGACTTTGCACAGCTTGAGAAAGAGAGGACATAGACTCGTGCATCTTTTTTAGCGTTAGACTTGAATGTAGATTGAAGTGCAGTTAAAGATACCTTAGAAGTAATATATTTCTCAAACTTTAGTAATATTTTTGACAATCACGTTTCAACTCAACCAGGGTAACTTACGACCAGACTATCACTTCAGGAAGCTCAAATTAACCTTGCCCACAAGCTATAAAGTATGTGTAGATGAAACTGTAACTATATTGAGAAAAAATCTGTATGGCAACCTACCAAGAAAGCGTAACCGATAACGAATTCGTCAATGAGTTAATTGCAGAGACAACCAGTATCAACCATGTGGAGGTGATCGAAAATGTCATCGACAGTCTAGTACAAGATGACAGTGCTATGGTTAGTCACCCCCCAGAGGGTGGTTATCTCTGGAAGTTTAAGTACGGTAGTGTGGAAGTGTTCGTCCGACTTAGTGGGAAAAGGGACGAAGACACTATAACAGTTTGGTCTGCGGTACTAAAGTTACCTGCTAAAGACGAACCCAAGTTGACGCGACACCTTTTAGAGTTAAACTGTTCTAGCACCTTTGAAGCCCGCTTTGGTATTATTGAAGACCAAGTAGTTGTGATTTCAACACGCACCCTAGCAGAGTTGTCTCCGGGTGAAGTCTCACGGCTGATTACCATTGTGGCAACGATCGCTGATGACAATGATGATGCTTTACAATCTGAGTACGGTGCAGGTTGACTATAGTTGTTAGTTGTCAGTTGTCAGTTGTTAGTTGTATGAAGTTTTTCATTCAAAACTCCTAACTCCTAACTCCTAACTCCTAACTTCCTACTCCCTACTCCCTACTCCCCATTCCTACCTCTTGAATTCTAAAGTGTGGCGACTAATTCCTGTGCTAGAAGCTTCTGGCAATGTGCAGATGGCAATTGACCGCTGGTTGTTAGAACAACACCAGTCTGGAAAGCATCCGCCATGTCTGCGATTTTACACTTGGTCGCCACCTGCTATTTCTCTTGGCTATCATCAACGCCAATATCCTGAATATTGGCAGCATTTAACTTGGAAAGGTGAGAAATTAGATTTAGTGCGGCGACCTACTGGCGGTAGGGCGGTATTGCATCAAGGTGATTTAACTTATGCTGTCGTTACATCTGGGCTGACCGGTAGCCGTGTTGATGCATATCAAAGAATTTGTGAGTTTTTAATTACTGGATGGCGATCGCTTGGCGTTGAATTACACTATGGTACAGCTGGGCGTGGTTACATCCACAATCCTAATTGTTTTGGCACTGCCACCAGTGCAGATTTAGTTACAGCAGATGGATATAAACTCATTGGTAGCGCCCAACTGCGAAGTGCTGGGGCGATTTTGCAACATGGTTCAATACGTTTGCAACCTGATGCTGAATTGTTCGCTAAAGTATTTGGCGCTGAATCTTTTATCAACGCCCAACTACCCCAAAGTCTTAGTGTAGAAAAAATTATTGCCGCTTTGATTGCCGCAGCTAGTAATTGTTTTGCTATGGAAATAGAAATAAAACCTCTTTCACAGTCAGAGTGGAACGAAATTTTAGCATTACTGAGTTTGGAAATGCACAGGTGATTTAATTTTATAGAATTATCACAAAATAGGCTGGAAAAATGACTAGTCATTCAGTTTCTAAACAAATATTTGCAATGGGAGGGGGAGGATTTTCGATGGAACCCGAAAACCCACTGTTAGATCAATATATATTTGGATTATCCAAAAAGGAAATACCAAAGGTTTGCTTTATTCCTACAGCCAGTGGTGATTCTGACAAATATATTGTTAAATTCTACTCAGCTTTTGTGCAGTTGTCCTGTAAATTATCTCATTTGTCTTTGTTTAACCCACCTACATCTGATTTGAGGTCTTTCGTACTTCAGCAAGACATTATCTACGTAGGAGGGGGAAACACTAAAAACTTAATTACTCTCTGGAAAGAGTGGGGGCTTGACCATATCTTGAAAGAAGCTTGGGAAAGTGGCATTATTCTTTGTGGATTGAGTGCAGGCTCTATTTGTTGGTTTGAAGAGGGAGTTACAGACTCTATTCCTGGAAACTTGACCGTATTAAAATGTCTTGGCTTTCTAAAAGGTAGTAACTGTCCTCACTACGACGGCGAAGCAGAAAGAAGACCTGCTTACCATCGACTTTTATCACAAGGATTAATTAGCGAAGGGTATGCTACAGATGATGGAGTAGGTTTGCATTTTATCGGCAATCAACTAGAAGCAATTGTAAGTTCTCGTCTTTATGCAAAAGCCTATCGACTCGAAACAATAGATCAGACAGTTAAAGAAACGCCCTTAAAACCCAAGTATTTGGGAAAGAGTTAAGAACTTTTACATCAACCCTGAATCTTGATAGTAGACTCTTTTATATACCCTGCTGCTACACATTTATCAATCAATTGCAGAACAAACGGCCACAGTTCTGGCGCAGCTGTTTCTACTGGTGCTACTCGCTTCATAACTTGGTCACGCCTAATGCCATGAATGCGCCAAGTCCCGCCCCCATTTTGCTGATTGTGTAGTAAAGGCTGTATCCTGTCTAAAGCTGCGGCAAACTTCGCGGTGGGTGTTTCTCCTGCTTCAAACTCATCCCAGAGTGAACGCAATTCGTTAGCTTGGTCTGCTGGCAAAAGTCCAAATAACCTTAACGCTGCTTGAGCTTCTTTTTCAGCTTTATTTTGATTAGCCTGCACATCATAACAAAAGGTGTCACCTGCATCAATTTCTACTAAATCGTGAATTAGCAGCATTTTGATGGTGTGGGATATATCAACTCCTTCAAGAGCATATTCTGCCAATGTCAACGCCATCATTGCAATATGCCAAGAATGTTCTGCACTATTTTCCCGGCGCGACCCATCGGTGAGTGAGGTTTGACGCAGTACCAGCTTGAGGCGGTCAATTTCAATGATGAATTGAATTTGTTGAGTCAGACGGTTGATTGACACAGGAATTTTTTAAATACGACTTTACAGACTTCCATTGTAAAAAATATCCCAAATTTTCTTGTGGGATGGAGAGAAGTTGCGTGCGGGGGTTCCCCCTCGCCCTTGCAAACTTCGGGGTGTCCTCACCCGTCCTTTGTCTAATATTAATATATGGATAAAGTTAAACGTCAGCGTCTGGAAGCAGCAGGTTGGCGTGTAGGAGATGCAGCCGACTTTCTGGAACTTTCACATGAAGAGGTAGCTTTTATTGAGATGAAGCTATCGTTGAGTAGATATTTGAAGGAACTTCGCCTAAAAAACAAGCTTTCTCAGGCAACTTTGGCTAAGAAAATCAACTCTAGTCAGTCGCGGGTGGCAAAAATGGAAACTGGCGACCCCTCGGTTTCTCTGGATTTGATGGTTCGGACAATTTTGGCTATGGGGGGAACTCGTGAGGATGTAGCGATCGCAATTAGTTCTTCCTAAGATTAATACTATTACTTTCCATTAATCAAATCAAGAGTCAGCAGGGTGCGTACCCAACCGATATAGCAGTGGAATTTATCTGATTTTAAAGCTGAATTTGCAAGCGATCGCAACACACTATATCAAAAATTGCCAAATCACAAAGTTCTAATAGATGTAAATAAAGTCAAGGACGACGTAACTAAAGTCAAGCGCGACGTAGATAAAGTCAAGGACGACGTAAATAAAGTCAAGGACGACGTAAATAAAGTCAAGGACGACGTAACTAAAGTCAGCTTCAATCTTCTTTACAAAACTCTAATTATTCCTCAAGCTGATTTTATGAGATGAAATTCTGGGCGATCGCAATCAACCATGAACCCCATCTGACTCATCGGCTAATTCTACACCCTTTATCAGTTTATTCGCTGCCTCAGACATTTCAGTTGTATAAGGTTGCAGTGTGTTATTTTTCAATTTTATGCTACAATATACTACAAAGGCAGCATCCTACCACATCCTCAACAAACAAAGGATGAGTGGGATGCATTACCATTGAAAAGACTGAGGTTGCAACTAGAAACGCAATCTAGTTGAAGACATTGGAAATTCTCACAGATAATAGTGAGAATCAGACTTCTATATTCCCTAACATTAGCACCGTGACAGAAACAGGAAGCTACAAAGATACTGTAAATTTACCCAAGACTAAATTTGATATGCGGGCGAACGCCATCAAGCGGGAACCCGAAATCCAAAAGTTTTGGGAAGAAAATCAAATTTACCATCGCCTTTCCCAAAACAATCCAGGCGAATTATTTATACTGCACGATGGCCCTCCCTACGCCAACGGTTCACTTCATCTTGGTCATGCTTTAAATAAAATTCTTAAGGATATTATTAATCGCTACCATCTGCTACAAGGGCGTAAAGTTCGCTATGTACCAGGTTGGGACTGTCATGGTTTGCCTATTGAATTGAAAGTTTTGCAGAACATGAAGCCAGCAGAACGGCAAAACTTGACAACTTTACAACTGCGGCAAAAAGCGAAAGAATTTGCTTTAGCAACGGTAGATGATCAGCGTCAAAGCTTTAAACGCTACGGTATTTGGGGTGATTGGGATCATCCTTATTTAACCCTGAAGCCGGAATACGAAGCAGCACAAATTGGCGTATTCGGGCAAATGGTGTTAAAAGGTTATATCTATCGCGGTTTAAAGCCTGTTCACTGGAGTCCCAGTTCTAAAACTGCTTTGGCGGAAGCTGAGTTGGAATATCCGGAAGGTCATACTTCCCGGAGTATTTATGCTGCTTTTGCTGTGACGAGTCTTTCTGAGGTGGTGAAGCCTTTGCTGGCGGAGTATTTACCAGATTTGGCTGTGGCTATCTGGACGACTACGCCTTGGACTATTCCGGGGAATTTGGCGGTAGCGGTAAATGCAGACCTTGATTATGCTGTGGTGGAGGTAGAACCCCACCCCCTAACCCCCTCCCCGCAAGCAGGGAGGGGGAATGAGGAAGTAGCTTCTTCCTCTTTGCAAGCAGGGAGGGGGAATGAGGAAGTAGCTTCCCCCTCTCCGTTAACGGAGAGGGGGACTGAGGGGGTGAGGTTCCGCTATCTGATTGTGGCTGCTGAGTTGGTGGAGAGTTTATCAACAACTTTATCAACTGAACTAACGATAAAAGCTACTTTCAAAGGGAAAGATTTAGAACATATCACTTACCGTCATCCTTTGTTTGACCGTGAAAGTCCGGTGGTGGTTGGTGGTGATTATATCACTACTGAGTCTGGTACTGGGTTGGTACATACCGCCCCTGGTCACGGTCAAGAAGACTACATTGTGGGTCAGCGCTACGGTTTGCCTATCCTTGCGCCAGTTGATGACAATGGCGATTTTACCCAAGAGGCGGGACGGTTTGCTGGGTTGAATGTGCTGGGTGATGGAAATCAAGCAGTAATTGATGCTTTGACTGAAGCGGGTTCTTTGTTGAAAGAGGAAGCTTATCAACACAAGTATCCTTACGACTGGCGGACGAAAAAGCCAACGATTTTCCGCGCCACTGAACAATGGTTTGCTTCGGTGGAAGGATTTCGGGAAGAAGCTTTAAAAGCGATCGCTACAGTAAAATGGATTCCAGCCCAAGGCGAAAATCGCATCACGCCAATGGTGGCGGAACGTTCTGATTGGTGTATCTCTCGTCAACGGGTTTGGGGTGTACCCATTCCTGTATTCTACGATGAAGAAACTGGGAACGTAGTACTCGATAAAGAAATTATCAACCACGTCCAAGCAATTATCGCCGAAAAAGGTTCTGATGCTTGGTGGGAACTTTCAACAGAGGAGTTGTTACCAGAATCCTATCGCCAAAATGGTCGGTCTTACCGCAGAGGTACAGATACAATGGATGTGTGGTTTGATTCTGGCTCATCTTGGGCAGCTGTAGCCAAGCAACGTCCAGAGTTACACTACCCCGCCGAGATTTATTTGGAAGGTTCCGACCAACATCGCGGCTGGTTCCAGTCTAGTTTGCTCACCAGTGTAGCAGTGAATGGCATTGCACCTTACAAAACTGTGTTGACTCACGGTTTTACTTTGGACGAACAAGGACGGAAGATGAGTAAATCTCTGGGGAATATAGTTGACCCAGCGATTGTCATTTCTGGCGGTAAAGACCAGAAAAAAGAACCAGGCTATGGTGTTGATGTGTTGCGGTTGTGGGTGTCTTCGGTAGATTACACCTCCGATGTGCGTTTGGGTGCCAATATCATCAAGCAATTAAACGATATCAGAGGCAAGATTCGCAATACAGCGCGGTTCTTGTTGGGTAGCTTGCATGATTTCGACCCGGAAAAGGATGCAGTACCGTTCGAGGAATTGCCAGAACTCGATAAATACATGCTGCACCGCATCAGAGAAGTGTTTCAGGAAGTGACGGAAGCCTTTGAAAGTTTCCAATTCTTCCGCTTTTTCCAAACAGTGCAGAACTTCTGCGTTGTGGATTTATCCAACTTTTATTTAGACGTTGCCAAAGATAGATTGTACATCAGTGCAACCGATGCCTTCCGCCGCCGCAGCTGTCAAACCGTGCTGAAGATAGCTTTAGAGAATTTAGCACGAGCGATCGCACCTGTGTTGTGTCACATGGCAGAAGATATCTGGCAATATCTGCCTTACAAAACACCATACAAATCGGTGTTTGAAGCCGGTTGGGTGCAGCTTGAGGAAAAATGGCATAATCCAGAGTTAGCAGAATTCTGGCAACAAGTCCGGCAAATTCGTACCGAGGTCAACAAGGTATTAGAGCAAGCCAGAGTAGAAAAACTGATTGGTTCTTCTCTAGAGGCTAAAGTACTGCTCTATATAAATGACGAGCAGTTATGTACCTCAGTAAAAGCGCTGAATCCAGACAAAGGTAACGGTATCGATGAACTCCGCTATTTGTTCCTCACCTCCCAAGTAGAATTATTAGATTCTGCTGAAAAACTGCAAGGATTAAAATACAACTTGCAGTCAGACAGTTGGGGAATTGCGGTGGTGAATGCAGAAGGGGAAAAATGCGATCGCTGCTGGAACTACTCGACCCATGTGGGAGAATCAGCAGAGCATCCCTTAATTTGTGAAAGGTGCGTTGCAGCCTTAGCAGGGAAGTTTTAGGGAGTAGGGAGTAAGCATTCTCAGTTCTTGCAGTATTCTCAATTAACCCCCTAACCCGCCCAGAAATAAATTTCTGGGCTAATAGCCCAAGTCCACTTAAGTGGACTGAAATTCTTCCTCAGTCTTCTTTAGAAGACTTTGACTATTAGCCTCAGAATTCATTCTGAGGCGGTTGTTGGGAAATTGCAAGATCCGAGAACTACTAATATCAAGTCCGCGCTTATTACTTATTAAACCCACTCAACCCCACCCCGCCAAAGCTACGCTTTTGCTCCCCTCCCCGTTCACGGGGAGGGGTTGGGGGTGGGGTGAATTACTCTGGTAATTATAACTAATTAACGGGATTTGATATAACTCCTAACTCCTAACTCCTAACTCTATTAAAGTTTTTGTAACAACTCTTGAGTTAACTGATTAAAAGCTTTAGAACCCGCTGATTGAGGAGCATTTAAAACAACAGGCATAAAACTATCAACAGCCTTAGCAACATTCACATCAACTGGTATTTGTGCCTTACAAATTTTTTCCACACCAAAATCTTCAACAACACGGTGCATCACTTGTTTATAGTATCTGCCATTTAGCAAATTAGAACTAGCCATACTAAATACAATTCCCAACATTTTGATATCTATCTTCGCTTCTTGTTCATGACTGTCTTTTAATCGTGCAATGCGTCTTTCCAGCAATTGAATACCCACTATAGATAAAGGTTCAGGTTTTGCCGGCAGGATGTAGAAATCACTAGCAGCCAAAGCACTACGAGTTAAGAGATTATAGCCAGGCGCACAATCTAAGAGAATAAAATCATACTCTTCGCGGACTGGTTTCAAGATATTATTTATCAAAACTCTTTCAAACCGATTCCAAACAGTTTCAAAATCCTGTTCACCCAAAGCAGTGGATTGTTGATGCAGCATTTCTGACACAACAAATTCATCATACAAATCGATATCACCCGGCAATAAATTCAGCCCTGGAAGATTACAAACCTGAGATTGAATAATCTCTTGAATCGTCATTTTAGTTTGTGACCCAGGATTAATCACTTCATCTATCAAATATCTAAAAGTCTTACTTTGTTTGCGACGCTTGGCAAACTCCAAAGGCGACATCAGACTAAGCGTGGCACTAATTTGGCTATCTAAATCAAGCACCAGCACCCGCTTACCGTGATTTTTCGCCAAACAAGTAGCTAAATTAACGGTGATGGTTGTTTTTCCGACACCACCTTTCATATTTGCAGTAGCAATTACATATCCCATTGGTTCATTCCTCTGATGACGCATTCCCATCTAGGTAGCGTACACCCATAGTAAACATTTAAAACTTCCGCTAAATTTAATATTTTCCGGAACTCAAAAGAGTCGAGACTTACGCAACTGGCACAAAAGTCTAGGTGTGGAATGTGAGTTAAATTGCCTACAAGCTCATATTTACCACCGTGGAACCATCGAAGTTAAAACTTTGTTCTGACAACTCAAAAATCGGCGTTGCTGATTGAAAATATGATCTGCCTCACGCAAAGCCGCAAAGGCGCAAAGGTACAAAGAAAAATAAACGTAATTTTGGCATTTCATATTCTGATTCAGCAACGCCAAAAATAATGTAACCATCCAACGGTATTCCTCTCAGCCTGGGGTCAAACTGGGCGGAACTTTGTCCTATATTCGGGAATTGAGCTATGTTTTGGCATTTATTATTAAATCGTCGAATAAATCTTTCCCCAGCGTTGATATTGCGAACTAAAAAATAATCCAAAATCTCATTTAAATCTTCACTTGCTTCCTTGGCAATAAAGTATTCTATTATCCTTGAGTTTCACGGGCTTTACGTAATTTTTCCTCTAGTCGCGTCATCACCACTTCAGCATCTACTACGTCTCTACGTTCGATAGAAGCAAGCCCAGCAGCCAGTTTTTTCTTAGTTTCTTCTTCCCATTCCTGATAACCCTTTTCCCATTCCTCTAGCAATTTCAATGCTTTAACAATCACATCTTCAGCATTTTCATATCTACCTGTAGCAATTCGAGCTTGTATAAATTGCTCGTATTCCTCTTGAAGTTGGATGTTCATAATTTCTGACCGTAGTTAATTCAAAGCTACTTATATTAAATAAGCTGATCAGCGTTACTTCCTCAATTGAGGCAATCAGATTATAGCAATGTGGCTTCAGTCTAAGTTGACGGTATGCGAATATTTATTGCTAACAAGCTTTGTAAGCGATGCAGTTGAGCGCCGATTTGGTACAATAAATCACCCTTGCCTAACAGATAGGCGGCGGCTGTTTGTGTACCACCCAAAACAATTTTTGAATCTGCTTCGCTAGCAGTTCGCAGAGCAACTCGTCCTGGTAGATTTGAGCGAATAATCGGTGTAACAACTTTTGCCTCTGGGCGTTGAGTAGCAATAATTAAATGAATACCAGCTGCTCGTGCCATTGCTCCCAAGCGCTTAATACTTTGTTCTAATACTATGCGGATTTCTTTTTCTGCCATAAAGTCGGCATATTCATCAAATATGCAGACAATACGAGGTAAAGGCTTGGAGGAACGTTGATTGTAAGTGCTTAAATCAGCACAACCAGCTTTTTCAAACTGCTGGTAACGGGATTCCATTTCTACAACTAATTCTTCCATGAGTTCGGTAGCGCGATCGCTATCTTTAACCACTGGCGAATATAACCAAGGTATATGTTCAAACTCTGGAAATGTCACTCGCTTAGGATCAACTAGGGCGATTTTTAAGTTTTGCGGAGAGTGGCGATAGAGTAAACTGAGAAGGAGCGATCGCAAAAACTCACTTTTACCACTACCAGTTGTACCACCAACCAAAAAGTGACAAGTATTCGGATCAGATAAATCAGCCTCTAGCAACTGTCCCTCTAAATTTACTCCAATTGCAATTTTGACAGGCGCAGTTGGGGGCAAAAATTGCGGCTGAATATACTCTTCAAAATTAGCAATTTGCCGATCTAGACGAGGCAAATCAACACTGACATATCCAGCTTGGGGTGCAATTAGAGGCGGATTAATTAACCCTAATTGTACTTGTAAATCATTAGACAAGCGCAGAATTGAGTTAACACTCACACCTAAATGTGGCTTCAGTTTGACTCGGATAAAAGCTGGCCCAACAGCAGCGCCTTGATAATCAACTTTGATTTTAAAAGATTGCAGAGTAGCAGCCAACTCTTCCCCCATAACATCAGCTTCGGGTGCTGGTAAATTCGGTTTTGTAGATTCCTCACCCGTTTCTAAAGGAAGTTCGGGAGGATCGAGGCGTGCATCCACAAAAAAAGTTTGACATTTTTGCTGCTGCGGACAAATTTCGCACAGATAAGGCTGAGTTGTTGCTGGTGGCGGATTAGGATGAGGTGGTTCCCAAGTTAGCCATTGCTGCATCTGTAGCAATTTGTAGGGAATTAATTGATGCACCGCATTTTCTAGCTGTTCCCAAGAATATTGATATTCTTTAAACTCTGGCAAAACAGAGTAAACTGCTGAGTCCACAGCTACCTTTTTCTTTTGCCATAGCATATAACTATAAAGCGAAACTTGGGCTAATTGCGCTGATGGATCTACAGGCTGATAAGTTTTAAATTCAACTACACAAAGACGCTTTAATTCAAAATTGAAGATTAAGCAATCAAATTCACCTCCTACCCTTTGCTGTGTTTCGTCGGGTAGATTAAAGTAATGCTCAATGCTACGTTCTTCAGAGACAAAGGTGTTACTAATAACCGTTTCTGCACTGCAATAGCGCCTATTGATTACCAATAATTCTACAAAGCGTTTGATTAGTCCTTGTAACCCTTGCCAAACTTGTAGTAGTGCTGGTGCTTTGCTTGCGTCTTTTTTAATTATTTCTTGTAAATATGGATAAAATTTTATTTGATAAAATAGTTGTTGCATTTGAGAGGAAATTTCCTCTATATTTAAATTTGTTGCAGCTAGCTTAAAAAAAGTTTTAACTTGTGGCTCAGTATTAGCTAAACTGACAAATTCATCAGCTAAATGGTGAAAAACGTTGCCAATACCAACAACAGTATTTGGTGGAAAAAATATTGCTTTATCACCAAACTTATGATTTAGGTAGAACAGACGGGGACACTCAAAAGCAACTCTGACTTTAGTAACTGTTAAAGATGAGTTTTCATATTTATTGGTTGGCTGCTTTGAGTTATGATTTAACATATCAAAAATATTATTGATAGCATTGGGTTTAGAGATTTCCAGTAAGCGACGATGCACAGCAGCCAGATAAACTGTATCCATCGCAGCGTATTCTAGCTGCTTATCGCTAAGAGGGCGCTTTCCCCAGTCACTTCTTCCTTCATCTGCATCTACATTGGTAAATTGACAGAGTTCTGCTGCTAAGGTTTTAAGTTTTAAATTGGAAACTTGTAGGCGTTGACGAGTAATTTTTCTGGCAAGCTGTAAAGTACAAGTGACATTCTTAGCTAGTTGTCCTCCTAAGTACTTAATGTCAAAACTAGCATTGTGAAAGACTTTCTCAATTTTGGGATCAACCATGATTTGATTAATAAAACATGCAGCCAAATCATGTTGATTAAGTACGTCAAGAATGTAAGCAGATGTATCTTTTGAGTCTATTGGTTCAGCCAATACCTGAATCAGCGATAGTTTTGGTGAAGAAGTATACCAATTAGCAACTTCAGTATCTACCCACAGTGTTTTAGCTGTTACTAATTTGGATATCAAACTTTTAATTTCTGTTGCTTTTGTCAGGTAGTGCATTGACTCAAAATTAACAAATAATAATGATAATTAGGCAATAAAACAAATTAATTGGTCTTGCAACTTCTCTTTTGGGTTAATAATTTTTACTTTTTTTTCTTCACACAATAACTGAATCAACAGTTTCACATCAGTTTCTTGAACAGTAGGAAACTGACCAAAAGACTGATTAATTAAAGTTGGTATTCCCATAAAGCCTTGGGTTTTGATGAGATTTAATAAGAAATCTTTAACTGGTCGTAAATCTTCTTTTTTCCCATTTTTATCATCTTTGTCAAGTTTTTGTTTAGCAACAATACCTAAATCCTGCAATAAAGTACATTTATCCAGAATCTTTGACTCACGAATTAAAGATTGTAGTTTCTGTAAAGTAATAGTTTTATTAGCAATTACTAATTCTTGAGCATTGGCAGAATTTACTAAGCTATGGTAAGTAGCCAAATAGTAAACAGCAGTTAAATTTGGTCGAATATGAATATGATTAGTAGCAGTAAAAATCTGTTGGTAGATTTGATAACCTTTGAGCTTTGGTTCTCCCAACCTTCCTAAGCGAATTAAGTACAAACGTTGACATAAATTTTGCTGAATAACTTTTTGGCAAGCATTCATTACATTGAAAAAGCCATTCATGTTTGCATCTTCTGTCCAGACTACCCCTATCTTGTCTCGCTTACCCGGCTGTTGATAACTCAAAGAATAGCTTGCATATGCTCCAGAAATGAGTTTAGGTTTAATTGCATCTACTTGTGATATCTCTAAAGCTTCTTGAAGCATTCGTATGAGGTCAGGTGCAGCTAAAAAAGATATTTTACTTATCTTAGACTGAATTTTTGTATACTCTTGCTGCCAAATTAATTGAAATTCAGCCTTTTCTCTTTCGTGAGGATCAATAGGTTGAGAAATGTCTTGTTTTTGGATTTTAATCTCTAACGTCTTACTTTCATTTTTCGACTTTTCTACTCCTGGTGTTTGTATATTAATCATTACAGTTACATCCAAAAGTGAAACTTTATATTTTTGATACTCCAATCTACCAAGAATCAAAGCATTTCGTGGCATAGTTTTACCACCAGGGAAATTTTCCTCTAATAATTGTCTGTTTAAGGGAAAAATAGGTGAATCCGGCTGAGATTCAGCTTCCTGATGTAGTGGTTTTAATCGATAAGACCAAAGTGCTTCTGCTTGGTTTAAATTGATATATTTTAATGATACTTGTCGCTCAATTCTAGCTCTATCTGATTGTTGAATATAGCGATAACCTTGCTTCCAAGGATTGGTACATATAGTCAGAATAATTAAAAAGTTTTTGAGATTTTCATTGTGAATAGTAGTATTAATGTTAAAGATAGGTTGGGGATTAGAAGGCCAATTTGGCAAAGTTTCAACCTGATCAAAACATAAGACAATTGGTTGAGTTTCAATAGAAATTCTGCCAAAATTTGCTAAAACATTCTTAGCTGCGTCCTCTGAATTAATACATTGTTTAACACCTAACGCTTGCATTGATTCCTCACTTAAATCATCCCCTCTTAACCACTCACAAGCTATAGAAAAATTTTCTGGATCTGTGAGTTCATACAGTACTGCGAAAAATGTGTCAGGATTATAAATACTTGCTTTTTGGTAATTACGTTTGAGATGTTTAATAAACTTTTGGCGGTCATTTAACAATAATTGCCAGAAACTCTCATTAAAAATTCGTTTTTTTAGACTGCTTTCACGAAAAGCAGATAAGCTTTTCAGCCACAGAATTAACTGGGACTCTTGTTGTCCATCTGGTACTTGAATTAAACTATCAACTGTATTACGTAGTACATGACGCCACATATAATCGTTATCGACCCAAGGCCCTATATAAGCAAAAAAAGCTTTTGAGTTGAAGGTGCGTTTTAGTCTACCTAAAATATAGCTTTTGCCAGAACCAGCATCACCCACAAGTAAAACTGTACGACTACAGTTATCTCTAATTACTAAATTGAGAAATCCTTCAACTTCCGTTATCGCCTCTTGATGAATAGACTCAACCACAGAGTCTAACTCTTGATGTTGACTCCAAAAATTACCTACTTTCAAATTTACCAGGTCAAACGGATTAACCTCGCGTTTAATAATGTCGTTAATAGATGCCATAATTAATGAGAGTGAATGAGCAAAGTTATTTTGGCAAAAAGACTTTAAGTATCGTTAGTTCACACTGATAAAGAACAGCGAACCACCTACATTTTGTGAAATTCCCGCATCAATTTGTTCTGTAGTGTAGGGTGTCGGATCTAATAGGGAACTGAAATCAATCTGATCATCTTTTTGCAAACGATACAAAGCCTGATCTAATTCATCCCTTGACAGAGGCGGTTGTAACTTTTGCCGCAGATGGAAAATGGGTAAATAATTATCTGTACCTAATTCTCGGTCTAGTTTTTCAATAATTTCTAAAATTTCTTCATCACTAATTTTTCCGTCAGTGATATTGACGCTGGGTAGTGGAGTAGAAATTGTCTGTGGCTTAACCTGCAAGGTTTTCCGTAGAAATCGGACGTAATTATTCAGCAAATCTAGGGTAATGTTTGCCTTACCTTGAGGATCATAATCATCCCGCAAAAATTCGATTCCTCTTTGAGTCAGCCAAACCTCAACTTTATTCCTAGCTTTTTTGATTTCCGGTTCAATCAAACCCCGTTCAGTTAGGGTTTTCAATATTGCCTCTTTATCAGCAGCTTTCAGCGATGAAATTTTGATGTTGCTGGGTGTAATTTTGTCAGAAGCTTTACTAATCTTCTCCAGCACCTTAAGTTCTTTCTCAGTGATAGGTAACTCGCCTGAACCGAGTTTCAAAAGCGCTTGTCCAGCAGGTAAAATTTTGACTGCCGCAACCTCACGCGAATAGTCTACCAGTTCACGATCGCCTAAATTCTGCAAAATCTTGTCTTTACCTTTAGTACTGAAAGCACTCAGGCTTGCTCGATAATTGGGAAATCCCAATAACTTTAACAGGAACTTTAACTCATCAGTATCCATACTGCTAATGCTTTGATTTGCTATAGCATCACTCTAACTCGCAGAGCAACAATTTACACACTTTACTTAACATAGCTATACTTAATATCAATGCAATAGCACAATGGGCGATCGCTCATTCACTACCCAGGTTCAGTATTTTTACTCAGTACTTCCTGCAAACCATGAGAGCCAATTGATAAAGTCAATCTCAAGCGATCGCCCCACCCAATTACAATCATCAAGATAGCCATTTCTCGCTTCGTTAAAATTAACAGTGCCACCTCTGCAATGAGACTTACGTTAATGGTCACTAAATTACCATCTTCTAGCAACAAGGGCATCATCTACCCCGAAAGCGACGGACAACCAATGGCAGATAACACCAAACAGTTTGAGTTAATTGTACTGATTAAAAAGAACTTGGATTTGTTATTTAGCAATGACCCCAATGTATTCGTCGCAGGTGACTTATTGTGGTACACCCTTGAAGGCGATAACCTCACCCGTAAAGCCCCTGATGTGATGGTAGTCTTTGGTAGACCAAAAGGCGATCGCGGTTCTTATCTACAATGGCAAGAAGATAATATTCCCCCGCAAGTGGTGTTTGAAATTCTCTCCCCTAACAATACCACCAAAGAGATGATTGCAAAATACAAGTTTTATGAGCGCTATGGGGTGGAAGAATATTACATATATGACCCAGACACAAGTGAATTAAGCGGCTGGTTACGTTCTGAGAGTGAATTAGCCGAAATTCAGCAAATGGCTGGTTGGGTTAGTCCTCGTCTCGGTATACGCTTTGAATTGTCAGATGGCGAACTGCAAATTTATCGTCCTGATGGACAGCGGTTTTTGACATATGAAGAACTAGCACAGCAACAGGAACAACAACGCCAACGTGCAGAACAAGCAGAAAGTCAACTAGAAGCACTCCGTGCTTTACTTCGAGAAAGGGGAATTAATCCAGATACACTTTAAATTTTGGATTTTAGATTAAACCTCTTGCAAAAGTCGTTATTTTCGTATTCTTCCTTTGCGCCTCTGCGCGACGCCACTTGCTACAACGCGGGGAACCCGCGCAACGCAGTGGCTCCTCTGCGTGAGACAAAAAAATGGGCAATTCATGAATTGCCCACAAAATTCAACAACTGAAATCGAAATAATATCATGTCCGGTTAATTAGTTATAATTTCCATAGTCATTGCACCCCACCCCTAACCCCTCCCCGTTGACGGGGAGGGGAAACAAAGCGTAGCTTAGGTGGGGGTGGGGTTCTTAGGGTTTAATAAGTATTCATCCGGACATGATATAACTTATTTCTTCAACTTCCCTAACTATTCAGCTTCTTCTCTACCAACTCATTAGTTAGTTTAGGATCAGCACGTTTGCTAGTCTTTTTCAGAACTTGTCCCACAAAGAAACCCTTGAGGTTGATGTTACCATTGCGATACTTTTCTAATTCTTTGGGATTAGCAGCAATCACTTCATCAATAATAGGTTCCAGCACCGTAGGATCAGTAATTAACTCCTGACCGGCAAAAGCTTTCTCAGGAGAAACACCACTCAGTAAATCCCCTAACTTTTCTTTAGCTTGAGCGTTGCTGATTTTACCTTTTTCAATGCGAGTGATCACATCAGCGAGATTGGTAGGAGTTAGCGCAATTTCAGTAATATTGAGTTTTTGCTTATTGAGATATGCCGCAATATCTTGAGTAATCCAGTTAGCAGCAGCTTTCGGATTTGCTCCTGCTGCGATCGCTCTTTCAAAATACTCAGCTACAGCACGCTCTTCTGTCAACACTCGCGCATCATAAGGCGAAAGCCCCAATTCACTTTCATAATGATGGCGTTTTTGGGCTGGCAATTCTGGCAGTTCACTTTGCCACTTGTCTAATTGTTCGCTTGACACCTCAATAGGTGCTAAATCTGGTTCCGGGAAGTAGCGATAATCGCTAGAACCTTCCTTAACCCGCATACTACTTGTGCGTTGAGAACCTTCTTCCCACAGACGAGTTTCTTGTATAATGCGATCGCCTGCTTCAATGGCTGCAATTTGCCGTTCAATTTCGTACTCAATGGCTCGTTGAATCGCGCTAAACGAGTTCATGTTTTTAATTTCTACCTTGGTGCCAAACTCTTTTTGTCCCACCGGACGCACAGAGATGTTGACATCACAACGTAGAGAACCTTCTTGCATGTTGCCATCACTCACACCGAGATAGCGCACAATGCGGCGTAATTCTTCAGCATATTCAGCAGCTTCTTGTCCAGAACGCAAATCCGGTTCTGAGACAATTTCCACCAACGGTATACCTGCGCGGTTGTAGTCTACCAGAGAATAAGTAGAACCAGACAAGCGATCGCTGCCTGCGTGTACAAGTTTGCCTGCATCCTCTTCCATGTGCAAACGTGTAATTCCAATGCGTTTGCGAATCGGATTGCCATCAGCATCGACTAATTCAATTTCTAACCAGCCATGTTCCGCAATGGGCAGGTCATATTGAGAAATTTGGTAGTTTTTGGGTAAATCAGGATAAAAATACTGTTTACGGTCAAATTTGCTATATTTAGCAATTTGGCAATTCAGCGCCAAACCAGCTTTGACAGCATACTCTAGTACTTTTTCGTTAAGTACAGGCAAAACCCCAGGTAAACCCATACACACCGGGTCAATATTAGTATTGGGGTCAGCACCGAATGCTGTAGAACTGCTGGAGAAAATCTTGGTATTGGTACTCAGCTGACAATGGGTTTCTAAACCAATAATCGCTTCGTACTCAGTTTTGACGGTAGTAGCAGAAGTCATATTACTATTTTGGCATAATCCTTATTTAGAGTACTATTCTAGCGGTGTCCTGAGTTGCCTGGCTCTTGAGCGGGGGAGGGGGGGAGCAGGGGAGCAGGGGAGCAGGGGAGCAGGGGAGCAGGGGAGCAGGGGAGCGGGGGAGCAGGGGGAGATGAGGGAGATGAGGGAGATTATCAATTCGTGACCACTGACAACTAACCACTGACAACTGACAACTGACAACTAACCACTGACAACTAACAACTAACAACTGACCACTGACCACTGACTACTGACTACTGACAACTAACTTTTAACCGAAGCTTGCGCTTCCCAGTGCAATCCTGTAGCTATGCGGAACATTTCTTGACCTGTGTGTAAATAACGTTCATCGTAGTTCAATGGAAAGTAAGCTAACTCGTCCAATCCATCTCCTACTTGACTGAGGCTGTAGTAAAGATGAGCCGCTGTTCTTGCCAGACTAGGGGGATTTGGTAGAGAACGAAAAGTAAATTGTGCCTGCTTGAGGTCTTCTCGACAGGATTTTAAGTATTCTTGAAATTCGTCTAATAATTCGTCGTCAAAGGGATCGGCGGCTAATTCATCCATTTGTTCCTCTAGGGAATAGAGAATGTTACAAAGCAAGCGGTTGACTGGTTGATAAACTCGCCGCAGCCATTCCTCGACTTGCTCGTCCGCATCCCGTCCTGTTTGTCTTCTTGCTTGGTAATGCTTTTGAGCGGATGCTGTACGCTGTTGACGGCGATCGCTATTTAATTTCTTAGAGTCATCCCGCAGTTGTTGGTCGTAACTGTGGCGATTTTGACTGTCGCCTAAAACTTCGTATGCAGCATTGATCCGGATAATCTGCTCTTTATCCGCTGTATCCTGATTGCTATCAGGATGAAATAATTTCACCAAGCGGCGATAAGCTTGCTTAATCTCCGCTTGGCTAGCATTAGGACTGACTTTGAGTGTGTCGTAGTGGTTAAAATTGTGTTTAGAATCGACCATTCATCCAAATTTATCGTTAGCTGATGCTAGCGGCTACCTTTGCTTCCAGGTCTTGGAATAACGGTGTACTTAAATACCTCTCTCCAAAACTGGGTTGAATCATCACAATTAAGCGTCCCTCGTTTTCTTGGCGTTGGGCAACACGAATGGCGGCACATAAAGCTGCTCCGGTAGAAATACCAGATAGTAGTCCTTCTTCTCTTGCCAAACGCCGACCGTAAGCGATCGCTTCTTCATCAGTGACGCTAATCACTTCATCAATTAATTTTATCTTTAGCACTTGGGGAATAAAGCCAGCGCCAATTCCCTGGATTTTGTGAGGCCCCGGTCGTCCCCCAGATAAAACTGGGCTATTCGCTGGTTCGACTGCGATCGCCTTAAAGCTCGGCTTGCGTGCTTTAATTACTTCTGCTACACCTGTGATCGTACCACCTGTACCGACTCCTGCCACAATTATGTCAACCTGACCATCGGTATCTTCCCAGATTTCAAGAGCTGTGGTTTCACGATGCACTTGTGCATTAGCTGGATTGCGGAATTGCTGCAACATATAGGCATCTGGCGTATTGTCCACTATTTCCTGCGCCCGTCGAATTGCCCCACTCATGCCTTCGATTCCGGGTGTGAGTTCTAGTTCAGCTCCATAGGCTCGTAACATTGCCCGTCGTTCGCCACTCATCGTTTCTGGCATTGTCAAAATCAAACGGTAACCTTTAGCTGCTGCTGCCATTGCTAAAGCGATACCAGTATTGCCAGAAGTAGGTTCTACTAATATCGTCTTTTTAGGAGTGATTAATCCTTCTTCTTCTGCCGCATTGATCATGCTTACCCCAATCCGGTCTTTCACTGATGCCGATGGGTTCATGCTTTCGAGTTTAACGACAATCTCAGCCACACATCCTTCCTCTTGAGGGATACGGCTCAATTGCACCAAGGGTGTACGACCAACAAGTTCCGTAATATTACGAGCAATCCGCATAATTACTCCTGAGTTAATAGGGATTAGTCAACAGTCATCAGTCATCAGTCAACAGTCAAAATTAATTTTTCTGGACTTTGGACTATTGACTCTGGACTATTGACTAAATGTAATACATAACATCTAACTGCTGTCGGGAATCTCGTTTTTCACACAAATCCTGAAGTGTGTATTTTTGCAACACTGAATTTGCTGCTTGACAAGCTTCTACCCAGATTTCATCCACAACAGCACTATCTAAATTTTTGCGATTCACGGCTTCTTCGCATGGCCTGACATCTAACCCTTCCAAACATTCTAAAACTTGTAAAAGGGTGATTCTCCAAGGTTCCCGTGATAACAGATAACCACCTTTTGAGCCACGTTGACTCTTAACTATACCCCCACGCCTTAATGTTGCCAGGAGCTGTTCGAGATAGCGATCGGGTATATTTTGTTGTGCGGCAATTTGCCGAATTTGCATCGGTTCGCCGCTTTCGTAATAAGTCGCCATCTCTAACAAGGCAAGAAGAGCGTATTCAGATTTACATGATAGTTCCACAGGCATTAATAAGTTAGGAGTTAGGAGTTAGGAGTTAGGAGTTAGGAGTTAGGAGTTCTGAGTTCTGAGTTCTGATGCATATAATTTTGTACCGCGAGCTTTTTAAAAAAGTTCGCTGATCAAAAGTTTTGTCAAGTCCACTTAATTACTTATAATTACCTGATTCAACCCACCCGCCTGATCAGACACCCTACCCTTACAATGGGCAGGGTTGGCAAGAGTAGTTTTTATCAGTCTTCATCCGGACGTGATATTACTCCCGATGTAAGTCAGGATTTTTTAATTCATAACTCATAAATCACAACTCCTCACTTTTCTATTATACTCCGGTTATTCACTGGGGTTTTTGATGATCTCTATCTAAAATAAAAAGCCCCGCCTGATGGCGGGGAGAAATAAAACTTAAAATTCTTAGGTGATTTCCAACGCTCTAGAAGGTAAAGGTTGTTCTGAGCGTACCAATAATTGCATCATCGTTGCCGCTGTTTTGACCGGGAGAAGTCAAGTAGATAACGCCAGGAGTAATAGAGACGTTATCGGACACCTGATACTTGTAGAAGCCTTCAATTTGGTAGGGTATATCTCCACCATTCCTGCCGGCAAAGCCTGGACGGTTAAGAGCATAGGGCACTGCACCAGCGAAAACACCCAATACGTTACCCCTTTTACCAAAATCAGGTAAAGCTACACCAGCACCGTAAGACCAAGCTTCATAATCATTACCACCACCTTGAGGGGTGACATCGTGGTAAGATACGAAGCCACTAATTGACAATTTGTCGCTGGGTCTGAATGCAGCCGATATACCGTAAGAATTACTTGAAGTTGGTGTGCCCACGGTATTAGCTGCTTCAGTACCTACTAGAGCAGTGTTAACACCAGCGATGGCACCATTGAAACCACCTGAATCAAATAAGGAACTACCTACAGCATTGTATCCATGAACATAGGTTGCAGCTAAGGCTATGCTATCGCCAACACTAAAGTTCAACTGTCCTAATGCAGAATAGTTACCATCGAACAAGCCTGAACCATCAGCCGGATTATTAGCTTCTGATGCCAAGTAACCTACGGTGATAGAGCTAGGTTTGAGGATACCGCCACCTTGACCAAAAGGTATATTCAGCGCTAAACCAGCACCGCCACCAATGCGGTAGATGGGGTTTTCCGAAGAAAATGTAGACAATGCGCCGTTACCGCCGTCAGTTCTGTCAAAGAAGTAAGGGTTGTTAACAGCAGCATATTGACTATGTTGTCCGCCAACAGCAGCAAGGTAGACTTGGGCTGGGCCGATGGGGGCTTCATAGGTCAATCTGTCTATCTGAACATTGTTGGTAGTTGAGCGACCATTAACTTGAAATGTTTGTAAGCCTTCTCCACTAGAAGTTGTATTAATACTATTGCCAGCAGCGTCTTGGATGTCAAAGGGAGTTGTATTACTAGCAGTCAGACGGGTGGTTAACACGTCTCTACCAGTGAAGCTGGTTTGCAAGCCTAGACGAACTCTGTCTTGGAATACGGTATTGTTGGCTTCACCTGTGTTATCGCCAAAGGCATCAGTTACTGCAAAAACAGCTTCACCAACTAGCTTGGTGGTAGTTGAGAATTGATTTGCTTCCAATTCAGCAGTACGAGCTTCTAAAGAATCTACACGACCGCGTAGGGTTGCCAGTTCTGCGGAAAATTCTTCTTGTAACCGTTGTAGAGTCGCTAAATCTTGCTTTGTTACCAAGTCAGCTGTTGCTGTGGCAATCAATTCGTTAACCCGATCCAAACAAGCGTTTAAACCAGCGGCAAATTCGTAACGAGTTAAAGCACGGTTCCCACGGTAGACGCCGCTCGGATACCCAGCAATACAACCATAACGTTCAACCAAAGACTGCAATGCTTGGAATGCCCAATCTGTTGGTTGTACATCGGAAAACTGCGACACCGATGTGACTTGAGACACAGAATTGTTTTGTGCCCCTTCCTTGCTGTAGCGGTTAACTTGATCTAAAACTGCTGCATCGTTGCTTGTTGGAGCTGCTTGAGCCAAAATTTCCGGTGTTTGAGCAACTTCTGTTGTAGCTGTTGTTTCAGTTGCTACTACTTCCTTGGTGGCATTTGGAGCCGCCATTGCTGTTGCTGAAACTAGTAAGGTTGCTCCCAAGACTGCTGGGCTAACCACTAGGGTTTTCCACAATAGATTAGACATTTTTCCTTTTCTCCTCACACCTTGTATAGATAATTGTTTTCGCTGCACCTATTCTCAAAAATGTGACATCTTTTTGAAATCTATCAATGAGGGCTAGTTGCCACTAATACAATCTTAGTTTTTGCAAAGCTAATAACCGATTAATTTCAAATTAAAATCCATGTGATTATCTTATGCAAAAACATAGCTTCATAGCATATCATTATAAAGCATCTAAAGCAGATGGCAAGATAGCAGCGATCGCCTGATTAACTGTCACATGGAATCGGCTATACATCTAAAGTAGGAGTAAGTTTTCACCTACTCATTAGTCCTTACCCATTTCAGCTACGGAAAACACAGATAATAACAGTTGATTACAACAAATCATTTAATTGATTTGCGAAATTACCGCTGCTACATCAAAGTCTTTTTGTGTCAATCCACCTGCGTCATGAGTAGTAAGTAAAATTTTTACTTTATTATAAGAAATTTCTATATCTGGATGATGTCCTGCTGCTTCGGCAGGTTCCACTAGCTGATTAACAAATTCAATTGCTGCTATAAAGTCTTGAAATGTACGGGTGGTCTGCAACTTAGATTCTTCTACTGTCCAACCTGACAGACTGTTTGCAAATTCCTTGAATTTGCAAACAGTCTGTAGTTGTGCCATCACACAAAATTACTGTTTTAAAACTAAAGTTACCCATAAAAACTATCCGCTCTGATTTGGATCAGTTGATCTAAATCAGAGCGGTCTAGCGGGTCTTCAGGTTGCAACCAGACTGCCGGAAGGAACTCCGAGCTTTAGCCTAGCTAATTGAGCTAACTTAGTATCTCAAGGATAACTAAGGCTAACTTTTAGAGAACAGCCCCGGCGCACAGCCGGCTAACTGCAACCTGATGACCCATGGTTTTACTACTTTCTATCATGGGCATCACCTCCTTGTTGCCTAAGCGGACTTATTTTCAAAAAGGCAGAGTACTTGACTCCGGGTTCTTGACCTTTAATCAATATAACACAATTTATTTGATATTCAGAACAATTAACTAAAAATAGAAAATCCTCCGCTAAATTGTGGAGGATAACTGGAGAATCATTGATGATGAAATCCTAGTTCATCAAGCCTTAGAGAGCGTTACCACGTGGTAGTACCTCTTCAGGGAATACAAATTGTTCGTGAGGCTGATCTTGAGGAGCCATCCAAGCGCGGATACCCTCGTTCAGCAAAATGTTCTTGGTATAGAATGTTTCAAATTCTGGGTCTTCTGCTGCCCGCAATTCTTGGGACACGAAGTCATAAGCCCGTAGGTTGAGTGCCAAACCGACAATTCCTACTGACGCCATCCACAAGCCTGTAACTGGCACAAACAGCATGAAGAAGTGCAGCCAACGCTTGTTGGAGAAAGCAATACCGAAAATCTGTGACCAGAAACGGTTTGCTGTCACCATTGAGTAGGTTTCTTCGGACTGGGTAGGATTGAAAGCGCGGAAGGTGTTGGAGCCTTCACCGTCTTCAAACAATGTGTTTTCTACGGTTGCACCGTGAATCGCACACAACAGCGCACCACCCAATACTCCAGCTACACCCATCATGTGGAAGGGGTTGAGTGTCCAGTTGTGGAACCCTTGTAGGAATAGCAAGAAGCGGAAAATTGCTGCGACTCCAAAGCTGGGTGCAAAGAACCACGACGATTGTCCCAAGGGGTACATCAAGAAGACGCTGACGAATACTGCAATGGGAGCAGAGAATGCCAAGGCGTTGTATGGACGGATGCCTACCAGACGGGCAATTTCAAATTGCCGCAACATGAAGCCGATTAAACCAAAGGCTCCGTGTAGGGCTACGAATGGCCACAATCCACCCAATTGACACCAGCGAGTGAAGTCGCCTTGAGCTTCTGGGCCCCACAGCAACAGCAATGAGTGTCCCATGCTGTCTGCTGGTGATGATACTGCTACTGTTAAAAAGTTACAGCCTTCTAAATATGATGACGCTAACCCGTGGGTGTACCAAGAGGTGACAAAAGTTGTACCGGTCAGCCAACCGCCTAGTGCTAGGAAGGCGCAGGGGAATAGTAAAATCCCTGACCAACCTACGAATACGAAGCGATCGCGCTTCAACCAGTCGTCTAATACGTCAAACCACCCTCTACTGGGGGCGCGTCCAACTGCGATGGTCATTAGAGAAATCTCCAAAAGTTTATAAGTACAGCTTTACCTATAGAGGAGCGTTTTATAGCCGCCCATAGGCAGAAGATTAACTAGATTGTCAATCTAGTTTACAATTTTTTACCGACTCTAATAATTCTAAGTGTAAATCGCTAATTTTTCCAGTGGATTATTAGTTGTATTTAATCTTTAAATACAAAAATGGATATTGGGCATGGGTGATGGGGTGATGGGGTGAATAACTTCTTTTTGACATTTCCAATCCCCAGTCCCCAATCCCCAGTCCCCAATCCCCAGTCCCCAGTCCCCAGTCCCCAGTCCCCAGTCCCCAGTCCCCAGTCCCCAATCCCCAATCCCCAATTCCCATTCCCCTAACGCTAAAATGAGTCCTACAGTGATATTTTGATTGATCCTAAATGTTTACCATTGACTTAAGTCTCAGAAATACTGCTTTCCCTATATCGGTACAACGTAAGTCAGCTGAGGATGCTGAGGCTATCTATCAGCTAATTTTGGCAGCTATGCGTTCTGGCAACCCTGACATTGTAGAACTCAAATGCGAAGGCAAGACAGACAAAAAAATTGCTGTCCGTGCTAGTGAAATTTCCGGGGTACAGATTATTCAAAAAGATGGTGTAACCACTGGTAGTGGCAAACCACCAGGCTTTTTCGCTCTAGCCGCTGGTGAATAACTAAGGAGCAAAAATGGCGGAAGTGGGCATTGAAGTTAACGATTTATACTTCAGTTGGCCTAGTGGTGAGACAGCAATCAAATCTTGCTCTCTACAAGTACCTAGGGGTGAATTTTGGATGCTTTTGGGTACTAATGGCAGTGGCAAATCAACATTACTCCGACTACTGGCAGGACTATTAGCTCCCCAGTCTGGTGAAATTCGGGTTTTGCATCCTGTTGGCTTTGTCTTCCAAAATCCCGATCATCAATTAGTCATGCCAACTGTTGGTGCTGATGTGGCTTTTGGATTGGTGGAAGAAAAATTGCCACTTGCTGCTGTGAGGGCAAGAGTTGATGAGGCGCTAGGGGCCGTAAATTTGCGTGCTTTACAATTACGCCCGATTTACGCCTTGAGTGGGGGACAAAAACAACGAGTAGCGATCGCTGGTGCGATCGCCCGTCGCTGTGAAGTCTTATTATTAGATGAACCCACAGCCTTACTCGATCCAGATAGCCAACTGGACTTAGTGGCTAGTGTCCGCCGCCTAGTAAAGAGTAGAGGTATTACAGCTTTGTGGGTAACTCATCGTCTAGACGAATTGAACTACTGTGATGGCGCTTTCTTATTAGAAAAAGGCTCTTTAGTAGATCAAGGCGAACCTCAGCGCCTCAAACAACGTCTGACGGAAGTACATAACCAAGCTTCTTAGTAATTGATTTGGGAGCAGGGGAGCAGGGGAGCAGGGGAGCAGGGGAGCAGGGGAGCAGGGGAGCAGGGGAGCAGGGGAGCAGGGGAGCAGGGGAGCAGGGGAGCAGGGGAGCAGGGGGGGAGATAATTTTTCACTCCTAACTCCTAACTCCTGTACGGGCGGGTTTAGTCAGCATATCTTGCTACTAATTGAGTTTCTTCAAAAACCCGCCCCTACAACTCCTAACTCAGCACTCACCACTCAGCACTCCTAACTCCTGACAACTGACAACTGACAACTGACAACTAACTATTGTCTATCAGCCTTTTTTTTGAAGCTAATTAATCAGTAATTACTAACAACTGCGACGCGCCTCGAAAGGGCGCGTTTGCTGTTAATACAACGTTTTGGAGCCAGATTTTGCGACCCTATCGCATTTTTTAGTTTTTGTAGCATATCGTTACAACCAATGCTTCAATTACTATAAAAATCATGAATGAATTTTGTTAACTCTAGAAAATTGTGATTAAAAATCATGCCCCGTTCCACAATGCCAGCCGTCTTATTAGTGGATGGCTACAACATAATTGGTGCTTGGCCTTGCCTGAAAAAAACCCGTGATCATTCTGGATTAGAGGCAGCGCGCGCAGAATTGATTGAAGCAATGACAAATTACACTGCGTTTCAAGGTTACGAAACTCAAATAATTTTTGATGCCCAATATCAGAATTCCTCCAGTAATAAAGAAATTATTACAGAGCTTTTATCAGTTTATTTTACTGATTTCGGGCAAACAGCAGACACCTATATAGAAAAAGTCTGTGCATCTTTACGCCCCCAGGTAACGCAGTCTCGGATTTCTCGCGTAATTGTTGCCACATCAGATCGAGCGCAACAGTTAATGGTACTGGGATATGGGGCTGAATGGTTATCAGCACAACAACTTTGTGGAGAAGTGGAAGCTACAGTTTGTCGGATGCGACAAAAGTATCAAACACGCAAACAATCCAAGAGTAGATTTCTCGCAAGCGCTATTGATGCCAAGGCGCGGCAGCGTTTGGCTGAATTGCGTATGGGATTACAGTAAATCTCAAAGTGGAAAGCCTGCACTCCTTATGTGAAGAAGGTTTTGGCTGTCATGAACTTATGGTTAAGCCTCTTGGAAAAAAAAAGTTTGCGAAAGTACTTGTCAAATTCATTTTTTAACCTTAAGATTATAAATCGTGAGTGATCCTCAGTAGCTCAGTGGTAGAGCGATCGACTGTTAATCGATTGGTCACTGGTTCGAATCCAGTCTGGGGAGTTAAAAAAGTATGAAGGGTGAAGCATGAAGTATGAACTAAAAGATTTCAGGCTTCAGGCTTCTGAATACGCAGAACTATGGTCGCTTGACCCGACTGTTATATTTCTCAATCATGGGTCATTTGGTGCTTGTCCCAAGGCAGTCTTAGCACTACAACAGCAGTTGCGATCGCAATTGGAACATGAACCGATACGCTTTTTTGGTAGGGAGTGGGAACCACTGCTAGACGATGCAAGAAGCAAATTAGCAACGTTTGTTGGTGCTGATGTCCAAGAATTGGTTTTTGTACCCAATGCTACGACTGGTGTCAATTCGGTGCTGCGTTCCCTGACCTTTTCACCAGATGACGAAATCCTCACTACTAATCATGAGTACAACGCTTGCCGTAATGCATTAGATTTTATTGCTAGTCGCACTGGTGCGCGGGTAGTCGTGGCAACAATTCCTTTCCCTATTGACTCGCCACAGCAGGTAGTAAAAGCAGTAATTGAGCAAGTCTCACCAAAAACACGATTGGCTTTAATAGATCATGTTACTAGCCAGACAGGGTTAATATTCCCCCTGCAAGAGTTAGTTAGGGAATTGCAGCAACGAGGTGTAGATACACTTGTAGATGGTGCCCACGCACCGGGAATGATTTCTCTGAACTTACAAGAAATTGGTGCAAGTTACTATACTGGCAATTGCCATAAATGGCTGTGTGCGCCCAAAGGTGCATGACAAACAACGCAATATCAATACTTCCAGCCTATTATCTCAAATAAATGCTCGTTTAATGCTCAAACAGTCTAATTTCAGCAATTTATGGTCTAATTTAAGCATTATTTTATACACAGTAGTAATTTTCAGCGATGCTCAACCAATGCTCATTCATATTATCTCGCATTCAGTCATCTCGCTGGTGCGCTCCCCAATCACATCTTCACGGCATCCTTCAATGAGGTGCTTTCTTCGTGAGCCTTACCCTGCCGGAAACGAAAAACTAAAAAAGTTTAGTACCAGCAGGTGAAAATGGTCGTGTTTTTTGAAAATGGCATCAACTTTCTGTGAGCCACGTGCTTTGCTAGGTCTATTTTACTCATTACTTGGACTATTACTTGGAGTATTACTTGGAGTAATTACAAGCATAGACACAGCAAGGATTCTATCAGCACAAATGTACTAGCCAACTCTCTGTAAACCTACCTTACCCGTTACGAAATCAAAGTTTGATTCTGTTACGTTTTCAAGCTAGAGTGATGAAAGGTATACAGGATAAGGAAAGTGACAAAATACCTCATTGAACTGAATAACCCTACCACTGGGGATATGGCACTATTGCAGTTACACGCTGGCTCACTGGACGATGCACACAGGCAAGCAAGGGAGAATTACCCAGACCATGAGATAATCAGGGTGAAGTATTCCCACGGTGGCAAACGTAGCGGTGCTGGTAGAGTCGGTAAGTGGGGTGATGGAGTAGTAACCAAGGTTTACCGTTTACCCCCCTCCCTTGGTGATAAAGCTGAGGAGATAGTAGGGGAACTGGAGATGGTTAACCACATCCTTGATAGCTGGCAGTCCAAGGTAGATGAATCAAAGAGTAAATCAGCCAGTGGTCAACCATCAGAAAGGTACAAGTATGTGGCTCAACTGGTAAATGACATCAGGCAGGCTATGAAGGTGACAGGTGAGAAGCTGATGTGAAATTCATCGTAAATTACATCTTCAGCTTCGATGCTTTCCGTTTTCAACAATCATTAATTCATCAACATCCAACCAAGTAGTGTAATAGCCGTCAGGTTTTTTACAACAGTATTGACCTCCAGTACATTCAACCACTTCTAATATTAATCCAGCCAAGAGAGATGCGTGGCGAGTGCCTGTGTAAGAAACGATATCTCCTTTGTCAAATGAGGGCAAATCAAAAATAGAAGTAGAAAATACCCTTTCGTCCTCCACGCCCTCCACTTTCCTTATCTGATAAGGCTTTGAACCCTCCACTTGACCCTCCACTCCGTCCTCCACTTTGCCCTCCACTCTCCACTCAGGGGTGATGAATGCTGGTGAGTCGCTATCGGTTCCACCTCCACCATGACCAGTGGAGGGTATGGTGGAGGGTATGGTGGAAGGTGCGGTGGAGGGTTCAAACGCTTGCTGTGTCTGGAAAGTGGAGGGTGTGGAGGGTAAACCCTCTAATTTATCTGCATATTCTTCTTCCACTGTGGGAATGTGGTCATCCTCTCCTATCTTGCGTAGGCGCAACCCAATAAGTTCATTGAATCTATTGCCTTCATGTTTCTCTACCTCTTTCCATCCCAAAATGTTGTTACACAAATCCTTAAGGTGACGTGAAAATTCAGTGTTGGATTTTGGTGTTTTTCCCGCATCCGAACAACGCTGATAATAACTACCGTAAAGGGTCGTCACGTTGGCTATACCGTTATCTTTAGCTTCATTTTTGTTATTTCCTATTTGAGTTTTAATGTTGCTATCTCTGATTACAAATTCATTCAGCCACCAAGCAACAGAATCAGTCATCATTCTTTGCTCCCATTCCATGAATGAGACTCCGGCAGATTTTTGAGTACCGGACAATGTTTCAGTAACAAACTCATCTGAAAGACTGAGTAAATAATTAGTAAATGCGTTGAGTTGTGATGTCAATTTTTCAAATAGTTGATGGTCTACTTTCTGAGGTGTTTGAGTGAATGGGACAGTAATAATTCGTCTTTGAATAGCTGATGATTGCTCACCTACAAACACAGGATAATTAGAAGCCATCATCACCATACCCATGTATTGGTAGGATTGGTCTGCATCTTTACCTTTGCGTTCAATTCTTAATCTTCCCTTGCCAGTTAAATCTTTAAAGTGTTCAAGATTGCCAGAGTACTTGTCTTCATCTGGGAAAATAACTAATCGTTTACCGTAAGCGTTGGCAGTTTCAAATCTATTTCCACAAAAATCAGACAGTGATGTAGTATGTACATTGCGTTCTCCTATCAATTCAACTATTAAGTTTTGAAGTGTTGTTTTGCCTGTTCCTCCATGACCAGTTGTGAGAAGAAATTTCTGTAATTCATAACGACCTTTAAGTACTGCATTGCAGAAGCACACAATGATGTTTTTGAATTCTTGATTACTCCCGGTCACTTCATCTAACCAAGATTCAATTAATGACCAATCTTTTGCATTTTCATCATACTCACGAGGTAAACACCAAGTAAAACGAAACTCTGGTGAATGTTCAATTACTTCTCTTGTTTTCAGATTTAATACTTTGTTTTGGAATGGTAAATAATCTGATGCAGGCGCTTCATTCCATTTGCGTTGTATGAAAATACACCTGAGTTTATCTATAATATCTTTGACATATTTATGACTACCGTAGCCAACAATTTCTCTAGAATCCAATTCTTTAGCAATAATAGATTCTGTCGTTGCATTTGTTATAGCTTGCCATACTCCAGGCTGTTCTAAACCGTAAGACATCCAGCAACCTTTTACATCGTCATAGATGAGTTTATCTTGATAATGTTTGGCTATTTCAGTAGCTATTATATCCGCTGGAGGAGACTTTTTAGACTTACTATTGTTGCCGATAATAGAAGTGTCTAGCTCTGTTATTTCCGTTTCATCTACTATCTCTGTAGGCTGAGTGTTATTAAATTGTCGCTCTAATCGCTCTATAAATTCTGGTGTGATATCCATTATTGATTTGAGTATTTCATCTTTACCTGGATGATACTCTTCAATCCAATCAGCGACATCTAACCCTTCTGATTCTGGTAATTTATCCCACAGTGGTGAATCAGGATAGGGTAGTAAAACCTTTGCATCAGGATGTCTTTTATAGATATTTAGAAAGTGCTTAACCCCTGGTTTATCCATATCTGGGCAGAGAATCAATTCGTTGCCCTTGATGGCGTTCCTTAAGTCCGCTGAATCGGTATCTGTCCATTTGCCGCTACCGCCAATATTAGTAGTAGAAATAATTCCCAGCTTTCGCAACGCATCAGCGCAGGCTTCACCCTCGACAACAAATACCGGACACTTTGCCGCGTGGGCAACTGATACCGCCCAGTAGTTGTAAAGAGGAATATCTTCTCGCTTGACATTCCCCAGCCCTTTAACCCAGGTTCCATCCTGGTAGTGTTCCTGCCATATTTTTTTCTTGCCAGTACCATCATCTGTACGCACTACCCTGACTAGCTCCTTTCCGTCTCGACTTTGGTAGTTAAAAAATCTTGTCTGCTTGGGTCGTGGTTGCTTCTGGCGGTTGACAGTTGGAGCAAGGTAATATGTACCCTGTCCATCGTGCTTGCTGGTTTTGTGCCAGCCTTCAGCAAGCTTATCGCGTTTGCATACCTCTAACTCACCTATCCGGTAGCACCAGTCAGGTTTGCCACAGTGCCGACACGGCTCGGACTCGGAGACAGGTATCAGTTTGGGATTTCCTGAAAGTGACTCTGTTTTGTGAAATTGTGTTAAATCACTTGTATTCGGGGCGTTTTGTGTTATCATAGGGGTTCTTTAAAATAGGTTTTTCAATTTTAGTGCCTGATTTTTGAAATGTCTGGCACTATCTTTTTTTTGTTTTTACCTTGATTTGCAAGGCTTTCGCATCACAAAAAAGTACTTGGAGTAATCCTGAAGAAGTAGTCAGGTGTTTCTGTTGGTGGTTCTCCTGTGAGACGGTAAAAGCTATTATCTGCAAGCTTTTTCGTGTTTTTTCTTCAGGGACGCTATATAGTGTCCTCTTTTTTTCGTGAGTTTTTAGCTATATAGCTAAATAGCGATAGAGTTAAAAGAGGGAGGGGAGGCTGGACGGTTTTTACTCAAATGTTAAACTGTCAGCAATTTATTTTTAATTGGGGTAATTTCCAATGAAACCAAAAGTGTTAACTCCTGAGCAGCTTGAACAATTGAAAGAAATCAAAAAGCAATTAGCTGAGTTACAAAAAAGGAGTGATGAAAGACTTGCATTGTTGGAGAGTATACTTGCAAATAAATAAGTTATACTGCTATTAATCCAAGTGTAAATATAACAAAAAAGCCACCTGCTTTATAAGGTGGCTATTATTTTATTTATTTGATATTCACCCTAAAAAAATGTCTGAAACTGGAGATTTATCTATAACTTTTGGTGAAACTGAGAAATATTGCCTTACTATTTCTGTGAGTAAAGGATTTTGTTTTCTCCATTGGCATACAATCCAAAGAACTTCTTTAGGAGTACTCAACCCAAAGTCAATAATTTCCCTACTACATGGTTTAATTGATGGGATACATTTACTTACATCTTTTGTCCATAGCATGAAACTATCACCAAAACTTTGAGGGTCTACTGAACGACAATATGAACCAATAGACTCTGTAGATGGCATTCTGTAGTAAGGTAATGTAGGGAAAAATTGAACTAGAATTTTATGATGTTTTTTGAAAAAATAAGCAACATCTTGATACCTTAGCATTCCCTCGACTGGTAATTTTGAACTTGCAAGTATCTGGTATTCTAATTTCAATGCTGCTAAAACTGTCCCACAGATGATATCAGGTAATCTAGGGCTTCTTGTTTCTGCTCTTGTTTGTGGTTGATCCCATTTTTTACCCATTGCTACCTGATATAAACGATTTTGCAATTGATAGACAAATAGTGCTTCAAAATCTGATGGTTCTATTTGATTGTCTGTGTATTTCATGTTACGTAAGCGCGAACTTACGTCTACATAATTCCACAATGAGATGTTATTTGACATGATAAAAGCGCTCAATGAAAAGTAATCAATGAGCGCAAAAGTTTACTGATATAGGGTAAAAAGTAACCCCAGGTTTATTATTTATTAATTTCTCTGGATAAAACTTAATATGTCACTTGCCTATTTCCCTTTTTCCTTGTCTAGCTTCTCCTGTACGGCATCTCTGCAAAATTGTGCGGGGTTATCGTGTTTCTGTATCTCTTCCTTCATTTCCTTTGTGGCTCTAAAAGTAACATTCTCTGTTAGTTCTTTACTTGGTTGGTTGTCAAAATTTTGCGGATTACCTTTAGGATTTGGCATTGTTGAGAAACGTAAATAAAACTTGTTTCGGAGCAAGCATCGAAATACAGTTTAAATCGGTGATGCATCTTCCTGCAAGTTGACTACATCACCGCATCCACGTTAAAAATGGACACTTTTATTTTATGTTCACAAGGTCAGAACTGGAAATTAAAACCATTCCAGAACTTAGTCGATTGTGCCAACGCTATGGCATCAAGCCAACTGGCAACAGAGGGTACAAGACTAGTTACATCACTTCTCTGATGGCATTCCCTACTATTGCGCTCTCACAGTTCAAGCAAGGTAGAGGACTCAGGTCACTTGATTTTGCTGACTTCCAGGCAATAGGGAGAATGATAGAGATGATGGAATCTCCCACTGATGAGCAAGCAGCGCTCATTAAAATCACATTAGAAGGCAGGAGAATGGCTTACCCGGATAGGTATGAACAAGAGAGATTGCTAGCACTTCATCAGGCTAAGATGCTTCTGGAAAGGGCGTTTGCACTATTGAGCCAATAACACGGCACAGTAAGCTAAAGAGCGATTTTATTTATTGTACTGTCACCTGGCAGTGCTTTTTTAATGGCTGTATGCCTTACCCTGCCTATGTTTCTGACTAGTCCAAGTATTTACTTGGAGTAATACTTGGAGTATTTAAAATCGTTGCTGTGTACAGGCTCTAGCCTTTAAAATGGCTCTCCCTCTCAGTCAGTCACAAGTAGCTGAAGCGGTTGGGGTACAAGAGTATTCGATTCGGCAATTCTTGACCTCAAAACGGGTAGAAGGCTTTCTAGGTAAGGATTTTAGATTCGGCATTTTAGAGGTTGAAGAAGGTGATACAGTTCGGGGTGGTTGCAGGCAAGTCAAAGCTATCCCGCCCAAGGTTGCAAGTTTGTTTTGGTCAGACCAAGCACAGAAGGGGAATAGGAAATAGATAAAAAATAACCCCGTCAGGTAGTCCTGATGGGGTTTAATTGCCTAGTCTAAATTGATATCTTAGGGCTTATTTTTATTGCTTTTGGTTGTCTAATTGTGCTTGCAATTTAGCTATTAATTCCTGCTGTTCTCTCATTTGTTCCTCCAGTAATTCAATTTTTGATTGTTGTTGCACTTGCTGACTCATTGGCACTTCTGGATTAATTCTACTTGCGAATAACGCTACATCCTGATAATGCTTGTTACTCACATCAATAGCATGACCGCACCATTTAGCTACGTATTTTTCATCAATTCCTAAATCAAATATTGCATGAGTAATGAAAGTGTGTCGTGTATTGTAAGGTGATAAATACTTAGTAAGTTTACCTTGTTTTATCAATTCTGGAATTATGCCTTTATTTTTTGTTATCCCTTGATATGATAATCCCCTCCAAGTATAACCAAAAGCATCATGAGAAATTACCCGTCCCGTTTTAGATTTAAAAACAATATCATTATCTTCGCCTTGAGGAATTGATTTTAAAACATTCCATAATTCCCCATCTTTAGGCATTGGAAAATCACGTTTCTCTCCTCCCTTGTAAGTTCTGTCATTTTTTAATGGATAGAATTTCTTGGTAACTCTATCGTATGTTCTACGAATATAAACTAGTTGTTTATTCCAATCAACATCACACCACATTAAAGCAGAGACTTCACCACTTCTACAACCAGTATGGAATTTAAACTTGAGAAAGTTATACCAATGAGGATAATTTTCTCTAGTGTAATCAAGTATTATTTGTGCCTCATTCCAGGTATAAGCTTTTGATTTGTCAAGCACATCGTTATCGGCTTCTAATTCCTTTTGTGTCTTCCCTTTGGCTCCCACTTTTTGCATTCCCTCAGCCATACCATCATAAGGATTATGAGTTAATAGTCTATTTCTCATTCCCATTTGATAAGCTTCAGAGAGGTTTGATAGTAGTTTTTTAACATCTTGATGATTTCTATTTTCTACTAACCAATTTCTAATTTTTAAAGCATCCTCTGACTTGGTAGCTTTAATTGCTGATTGTAGAAAACTTTTATATCTTCCCTGGTAGTCTTTTACGTAGACACTCTCTCTTAATTCTCTCTTCCTGTACTCGCAATACATATCCCACACTTCCATCAGGGATAACTGAGGCTTAGGCGGTACTTGGTCATCAGATGATGAAGCTACGGCACTCTTAACTATTCTCAGGTTTCCTTTTAATCCGTACTCCTGGAGAATTTCCTGATAACGACCCGCGTTAAAGTTCCCGTGTCCGTCGTCTAGCTTCCCCTCTTCTAGCTCAAGCTGAAGTCGCCGCTGTAGCTTTGACGCTGTAGCTTCCCAGTCATCAGGGTTGATAGAGGTAGCTAACTTTATCTGCTTACCGTCACAGCAGTAGTTACGGGGAAAGCAAGCCTTGATACTGCCTGAATCAGGACGTACTGCTACTTGACCCTTTCTAGCCTTACCTGATGGAGTTTTTGCGCTGTTTGTCATAATGCTCACTTAATGCTCAAAGGTGGAATATCAGTTTTTGGCTCACTGATATATAAGCATTATATCAATTAGAATGCTGCATCCAAAGGTGCAGCATTTTTGTATGTGCGTCAAGATAAACAGCCAGAAATTCGTCCTCTGACAATTAGCCACGGTACAAATTCACCACGGACTGATAAAACACGCTTTCAATTAGAATTTGACTGGACGGGTACAGACGATCCTACAGCTTATATGTGTATCCCGTCTGCGATCGCTTTTATGGGTTCATTGTTACCTGGCGGCTGGATGGAATTGATGCAGCGAAATCGTCAGCTAGTATTAGAGGCTAGGAAGTTACTTTGTGAAGCGCTGGAAGTGTCACCACCTTGTCCAGAAGAGATGATTGGTTCAATGGGGGTTATACCAATGCCTACAACGTTGGCAAATCGTGATTTTATGTCTTTACACGATGCGTTGTTTGAGCAGTTTGGTATTCAAGTGCAAGTGGTTCCGTGGACGGAATCACCTCGGTTATTAGTGCGGATTTCGGCACAGATTTACAACACGCGTGAACAATATGAGTATTTAGCAAAGGCGCTGAAGGAATTGCAAAAAAGTTGAGTTAGGTAAAGAATATTGCTGATTATTAGACTTTTAAAAGGTAAGAATTCATGAGTCATATCATGTCCGGTTAAATAGTTATGATTCCCACAATCATTGCACCCCACCCCTAATCCCCAGAGGGGGCCCCGAATTCCCCGCAAGCAAGGAGTTGGCTCTGATATACATGATGTGATTAGAAAACGCTATAAGAATGAAAGTAATACTCTAAAAAAATTACGTTATTATGGAAACACATCTGGATTTTGCAAGATAAATTGCCCTGATTTTACACCAGATGTTTGCCCTAATTAAAGGAGGGCTAAGATGAAAATATTTTTACATAAGAAATTAACCAACGTGGCTATAGTGACAACACTAGTAACGACAGTTTTATCAATAACTGCACCTGTCACAGCTATCGAAAGTACGCCAGCATTCAACGCTTCAATTAACTCAATTTACCCAAGAGAGCCAAACTTTTTTACACGGGGAAGGGAGCAATTTGAGAGAGAAATTCAACTTTTTCTCAACAGAAGCCGTTCTAATCCTGAGGTACCGCTGAAAATAGATCCTAAACAAGAGCAGATTCAACAACAGCTAGCGCCACTGGAAAATCCTCTTAAGAAAGATGGGGAGTGGGGAGTGGAGAATAGGGAGTAGGAAGTAGGAGAAGAAAGTGTTTCTTTGATTGAATGTGAGTTCGACAGTCTTTTCCCTCGCGGTCTTGTTCTCTAAAAGGCGCTACGGTTTACACACATCTCTGAAAATACTACTCACGCCACATTTATGTTTAAGTTTTAGTTTCATACTAAGCCGATATCCCGCCCGGAACTTTAGTTCCGGGCTAATAGCGAAAGTCCACTTAAGTGGACTGAATTTATTGAGGTGCAAGATATAAAATATGTTACACCAGGCGACTGGAAGTCGCGGCTACACAGGCAAAACCCGCCTGCGCGGGTTGAAAACCTTGATTTTTCCTGAGTTCGCGCAGGTGGACGAGAGTTTGTGTAGCCGCGATTTCTAATCGCTAGGACTAGATGCTATTCGATAAAGAGGTTGTGTAGGCGTTTTTCGGTTTATTATCTAGGTGTTAGCACCGAAATTTATGTAGTTAATTTTTATTAAAAATGAGCCATGCTTCTTTGCCTACCAACCCTTTTTCAACTGGGGGGAAGATTGAAGACACCAGGCTATTTATCGGTCGTACAGAAGAATTACATGCGATCGCAGCTGGAATGCAGAATGTTCAGCCGACAAATATCAATATAGTTGGTGACAAGCACATTGGTAAATCTTGGTTGCTGTATTACTTCTTTCTCACCTGGGAACAGCGAGTATCAGACCGCAACCGTTATATAGTTGTTTATCTTTCACTGAGAAATGCCAATTGTCAAACTGAGGCGGGATTTTATCAAGCTGTAGCCGACGCTTTGCAAAGTCGCCTTGGTGCATTGCAATTCAATTTGAAAAATCCTTTGAGAACTAAACCGCTGAATCGTCAAGCATTCTCAAATGCTATCAAGCAATGGAAACAGCAGAAAGTTTTACCTGTTCTCTGTTTGGATGATTTTGACAGGCTTTTTAGACATGCCCAGGAATTTGATGACGGATTTTATGATAACTTGCGATCGCTCATGGAAGATAACGCCTTGATGTTGGTGCTAGCTTCCGGCAAAAGCTTGAATGTTTATGGTAGTGAGTATCGGTTTGTTTCTAGTTTCTTCAATATTGCTCACACTGTAGAACTCAAAGAATTAACCACTGATGAAGCTATGCAACTAACACGCTTGCCAATTAGCTCCGTCAATAATACACCAGCTTTGAGTGTAGATGAGCAACATCAGGCTCAACAGTGGGGTAAGCGTCATCCTCACAAGTTGCAATTGGCTGGTTACTATTTGTGGGAAGCACGTCAACAAGGAAAGGATATCAAGTGGGCTAAACAGAAGTTTGCCCAACAAATTGCTGATTCCCAGCCGCAAAGAAAGAAGCTTGGGTGGAAATCATTCCTTGGCTGGTTATGGGATATCCCATTGCATTTAGGTCGTTTAGCTACAAAGATTGGTGGGAATTGGGATGATGTGCAGAACAGAATTATCGGTATGTTAATTTTAGTTGTGATTGGCTTAGGTCTGGTACGTGTATTGCCTCTGCCTGATGTTAAGCAGTGGTTGGAAAGAATTTTTAATTTTGTGAAATAGCAATGAGCAACACACCCACAGCATCAGGCTTTTGGACTTATGTGGCTGAATGTGTACGCCTGTTGTATTGGATATACTTTAAGCCTTTTACCTTTGAACGCTGGTTACGCGATATCCATCCAGAACTGAAGCCGAGAGACAACCCCTTTGCAAAACGATCTGAGTTTCGTACTAACCCCCGTTTGCGTCGTTATGCTGAGCAAGTTTCGTGGCTAACTGCGGTAGTTCCAGTGCTTGTTGTATTGTTAATTGCACCAATTTACACTCTAACTAGTGGTGAATCATTTCATTGGTTCGTAAGCTGCACTTTTTTGGTGGGTTGGTTAATTGGACGGTTTCTAGAGCGTGGTGGCAATAAAAATAGACAAGTTATTATCTTTGCTGCTGCCCTTACTATGGTGTTGGTAACTCAATTTTTATCAGGTGTTGCGTTCGACGTGGCGTTCGGCGTGGGGTTCGGCGTGGTGGTAGGCGTAGCGGTAGGCATGGCGTTCGGCGTGGGGTTCGGCGTGGCGGTAGGCGTGGCGTTGAGCGTGGCGGTAGGCGTGGCGGTAGGCGTGGCGGTAGGCGTGGTGGGAGGCGTGGCGTTCAGCGTGGGGTTCGGCGTGGCGGAAGGCGTGGCATTCGACGTGGGGTTCAGCGTGGCGGGAGGCGTGGCGGCAGGCGTGGCGTTCAGCGTGGCGGAAGGCGTGACGGTAGGCGTGACGGTAGGCGTGGCGGCAAGCGTGACGGTAGGCGTGGAGGCAGGCGTGACGGTAGGCGTGGCGAGAGGTGTGGCGGTAGGCGTGGCGTTGATTCTTGGTGTGTTGCGAGTTTACTTTTGGTTGCCAGAATTGCTATGGATACTCATACTATTCTTTTTTTCTCGCATTGGGGAAGGGGTGAATTGTTTAAGATACTTGCCTCCCCGCTTTGATGAACTAATTATTTTGCCTCTCCCTTTGATGGATGTAATGATTGTAGAGGCTCATAAACACAACCCAACTGCTGCCCATCAAACTATTAATTATCTCATCAATTCTACCAACCAGCAACAAGTTGCAGCACGAGCAATTTCTGGTATTGCTAGTGATATTCTGAATCGTTGTCAAACTTTAAGAGATATTGAAGAGATTACCAATCAACTAACTTGGATTCCTTCACCACCACCAAAAGAAATTGGCACTGTCTTACCTCAATTTTTGGATATTAGCCAAAATGTAAAAGCATCGCTGGAAGCAACTTCACCTTATCGTCAACGTGAGTTATTGAACATTCCCATCAATGCATTGCAACGACTGAAAAATAGTCTAGCTTTTGAGAAAAATGCTTTGGTGGCTACGATGTTTGGCACCATAGCCGATCGCTGGCTGACAATTCTAGAGACAGCAAGGCGTACTTTAGAGGAAACAGCAAAGCAATCAAAAGAAATTCGCCAAGTTTATATTGCTGGTAATTCACTAGATCCACAAACAGCAAAGAATCGCTTCAAAGGACGAATTGATATATTTCGAGAAATCGAAAATTTGGCACTTGCTGAACAACCGCCAGTATTGTTACTTTATGGCGGGCGAAGAACTGGGAAAACCTCAGCCCTGAAATATCTACCGTACAGGACAGGCTCAGATATTATACCTTTGTTAGTGGATATACAAGGAACAGCAGCAACAGCTACAACTTTAAAGGGATTTGCAGAAAAGTTCGCCGAACAACTTCAGGAAGTTGCACGGCAATTACCACAAAAAATTGACTTCCCCAACCCAAATAGAGATAAACTTGCTGAAGATCCATTTCCAGCACTGCAAACTTGGCTAGCAGAAATAGAAAAGATTATACCTAATAAGCGTTTTCTCCTATGTTTGGATGAATTTGAGCGGTTGAGTGAACTAGTGACAGCCACAAATAGCCGTGCGCCACTCAACTTTATTCGTCATCTGCTGCAACATCAAAACCGATGGATTGTGCTGTTCAGTGGTTCACACCTATTATCTGAACTTGATGATTATTGGAGTGACTATTTAATTAATACCCATGCTGTGCGGATGAGTTACCTGCAAGAGTCTGAAGCCCGTGAATTGATTTTACAACCTGTGGAGGAATTCACGAATATCTATGAAGAATCTGCGGTAAATAGGATTATTCAACTGACTCGCTGTCAACCTTATCTCGTGCAATTAATGTGCTACCAGTTGGTGGAGTTGCTGAACCAGGATATTAGAGAAAATAGGCGAGAAGCGAATACTGCAAAAGTGACTGCACAGGATGTTGAAAAGATTATTCCTACTGTACTAGAGCGGGGCGATCAGTATTTTCGGGAATTATGGACAAGTTTAGCAGATAGCGATCGCAATTTACTTCGCTGTCTCATCCGAGGCGAAACTCCCACACAGCAACCCAAACGTGTTGTCCCCAAACTGGTGCAAAAAGAAATTTTAACTCCAGAAGGTGACGCTTTTCAAGTGCCTTTGGTGGAAAAATCTATAGAACAGTTTCTAGAAGATGAGTAAGAGAAGCCCTGGCGACTGGAAGTCGCGGCTACACAGACAAAACCCGCGCAGGCGGGTTTGAAAGCCTTGCTTTTGTGTTGTGTCATGTCTGCTTGATTACTGATTAAACCTGAAGATCCCCACCCCGCCAAAGCTACGCCTTGTCTCCCCTCCCCTTAGTAAGGGGAGGGGCTGGGGGTGGGGTGTAATGATTATAGGAACTATAACTAATCGAGCGGACATCATATAAGCGATCGCCCATTATCAAGTATGAAATATCACACTTAGCAACGGTAGAAATGCTAACAAAAACCCATTCCAAGACTGCCAATTGAGGTCGGGGGTTGGTGATGGTGGTGCTAATAAAGCTTCTATTCTTTGTTCTAAGCGATCGCCTACACCAGCAACTCCCAATGCAGCACAGCAAATTGCTGATTCTGACAATACTGAACTATTACTTACCACCAACAGCAGTGATTCTGCAAGTAGTAACGGGTCTACTTGTGATGCGGCGTAACTATCAGCACGCAGTTCCCGCAAAGCTAACAGTTCTTGCCACAAAGGTTCTGTGTTTGGCAACCAAGCGGTGCAGGAACGCACCCAACCCAGCCAGAAAAACCAAAATGTATCCCGATAATAGTAATGTCCTTGCTCATGTGCCAAAACACTTTCTACATGATTTTGTGAAAGATTTTGCAATAATCCTTGACTAACCACTAGTTGCGGTTGCCAAAAACCAATTTGACCCGCAAACAAAGCCTTGGTGTTGAGTAACCGGACTTGTGTACCCTCAAGGTTAACCAAAGGACACTCACAGGCAGATTTCACAGACTGCCAACCTTGGAAAGCAAGCTTAATGCATGAAATGGCAAAAAAAGCAAGATAAATTAATGCGATGACATAGCTAAACCAGCCAGTATAAACTCCACCCATTTTTCCTTGTGGCCCCATGAATAGGAGAGCGATCGCAGTCATGAAAATCAGTAATGGGGGGAAAAGAAATAAAAACAGCGATCGCCGCCAGCGAGAACTCCAACTACTTTGGGGCCAACTACTTTGGGGATTGTTCCAAGAGCATCGCAACGTCCAAGAAACAGCCAAAGCAGTCAAAATCATGATTATATGCATTATTGTTCCTCCCTGGCTTGGCGTGCAGCTTGAATACGTTTAGCGATCGCTTCTATTTGCTGGCTGCTGGCTTCATCTAGACTATCTGCAAAGGCAGCAACCACATCGGGGTTGCCTACCGCTAGAAATCGCTGTAAATGCTCGTGCGCTTTGATTACCTGCGCTTGCTGCTGTGTAAGCATTGGTCGCCAATAGAATGCGCGTCCTTGTTTATCGCAGGCCAGCCAACCTTTTTCAGTGAGACGACGTAAAACTGTAGTCACAGAAGTATAAGCTAATTCGCGGTTGGGGTCAGACAGAATGCGATCGTGTACATCTTTGACTGTAACTGAACCCAGTTCCCAGATAATATTTAAAATTTCTGCTTCCAACGGGCCTACAGACAGTTGTTTAGGACGATAGTCGGGTAAGGGTGCCATAAAATCAAAAGTTAGGAGTTAGGAGTTAGAAGTTAGGAGTTAGCCCTAATCAAAAAATGTCACCACCAGGGATATAAAACTGGCATTTACTACAGCCACTTTTTATACCATTTCACGAAATACCTCATACAGATACCTTGTAGGGGCGTACAGATGTACGCCCCAAAGAGCCGATTTATATGTTGCAAATATTTTTGGAAATGGTACTAGTATGGTGCATTTGACTTATCCGAGCATTGCTTGAGAAGGTCTATTCTTTTTCCAGATTACCAAACAACGGCAAGGGGAAAGAGAAAAGGAATATGAAGAGGGGAAAAGGCAAAAGGAATAGTAAGGATATTTCCCCTTGCCCACTTTTTTGGCATAAACTCTAGGCTGAGGATAAAAAATACTGTTGTTTAAGCTGTGCTTATAGTTAGTAACAGCAATTAAAATGTAATGTCAACAATTGTATATACAGCAGGTGTATCCAGCGCGTGAAGCTATTTGTATACCACACACCGGAATTGACTCCAAATGGTAAAGCTCCAGACTGCGCGATCGCAGTCGATGTCTTGCGAGCCACCAGCACAATAGCAACTGTCTTGGCAGCTGGAGGTGAAGCTGTGCAAGTCTTCAGTGATTTAGACCAACTCATCCAAGTGAGCGAAAAATGGCCTTCAGAAAAACGACTGCGAGCAGGAGAACGTGGCGGTGCGAAAGTAACTGGTTTTGAACTAGGTAACTCACCCCTCGACTGTACACCAGAACTGGTGCAGGGGTGTCGCCTGTTCATCAGTACTACTAATGGCACTCGTGCCTTACAAACAATACAACACTCGCCAACTGTACTAGCAGCAGCTTTGATTAACCGAGCTGCGGTAGTGCAACATCTTCTCGAAAAGCAACCAGAGACAGTATGGATTGTCGGTTCAGGTTGGGAAGGTAGTTTTTCTCTTGAGGATACAGTCTGTGCAGGTGCGATCGCTCATAGTCTTGTAGAACAAACCCAGTTATCACCAGAGGAGTTAGCTGGTAATGATGAAGTAATTAGTGCGATCGCTCTTTACTCACAGTGGCAAAATGATTTATTGGGATTATTTCACCAAGCTAGTCATGGCCAGCGATTATTACGCCTGGAATGTTATGAAGACCTAAAATATTGTTCTCAAACTGATATTTTAGATGTTTTGCCCATTCAACGAGAACCGGGGGTTTTGAAAAGCCAATAACTAGAAAATTATTTTTTATTTATCAATTTTCCCCTTCTAGTTCAAAGCTAGAAAGGGGGAAATTTCTAAAATATAGCAGGGAACAGGTTTGATGATTAGTCCTTGTCCTAAACTATCCTTCAACTGCTATATTTAGGTTTTTGTTTTTGTGGACACTTATTTTGTGATTGCAAAATACCTGAATATAAAAGTAATCAATAAAATGAAGCTACCAAACTTAGATTCTGAAACCATTGATCGCATCATTGAGATGGCATGGGAAGATAGAACACCAATTGAAGCTATTGAGGCTCAGTTTGGACTACTTGAGAAACAGGTAATAGCCTTAATGCGGCAGCAAATGAAAGAATCCAGTTTTCGGATGTGGCGAGAGCGAGTCACAAAACGCAAGACAAAGCATTTAAAAAAGCGAGATTTTATTACAGGTAGGTTTAAGTCGCAAAATCAAAAATGATAAACATGAATGTGTGATATGGCCGTAGTCATATTAAGTTAGAACAGTGTTGATTAATCAAAGCTTTAAAACAACTGGGTTTCTACTCAGCACTCAGCACTTTGTCATAATATTATTTGTCTAAGGTATGTTTAAAAGCTGTTTTATAAATGTCACAAAATTTGCTAATTCAGTAACGTTAGTTTGAGTATATTCGCTAATCTAGTCATTATCATCAATAGGTTTTGTAAACCTCGAAACTGGTGGATGGTTAAACTTTCAATATTTTTCATAACCAAACTAAACTTGCATTGTACCCATCCGGTTTTACTTGACGGACAGTTTTATATTATGTCCGCTTGATTACTTATTAAAATCGAAGAACCCCACCCCGCCAAAGCTGCGCTTTTGCTCCCCGCCCCGTGAACGGGGAGGGGTTGGGGAGCCAGTGCGTTGGGCGGCTTTGCCGACTTGAAGCATCTGGCGTGGTGGGGTGCAATGACTGTGGAAATCATAACTAATTAACCGGACATGATATTACCCGCTAGTTTAGAGTTAATCTCTAATTAAAGCTTTTTTCATTTGAAATACAATGTTATACCTATTTAAATAATCTTTGCGACACATGCATTAAATGTAGGGGCGTACAGATGTACACCCCTACAAGATATCTTTTGCATTATTTTTTCAAATTGGTATTAAAAATATCTAGCAATATGCAACAAAAAATCCCCTAGTAGAAATACTAGGGGTGAAAATCTCTAATACACTGACTTAGTTGAAATACTAGCCAGCATTAGCTAAAAGTAACTCTCTTTTTTCTGACTTCCTGACTCTGACTAGATTGTCATCATCAACATCGACAATGGCTGTGTCTCCATCGGTGATTTCGCCAGAGAGCATTGCTTCAGCCAGGGAATCTTCCAACAGGCGCATAATTGCCCGACGTAACGGTCTTGCACCGTAACTGGGGTTATAGCCTTCTTGTACCACAAGCTCTTTGAAGCGTTCAGTGACTTCTAGAGTAATTCCCTTTTCAGTCAAACGGCTAGCAACATCGCGGAGCATAATGTCAGCAATTTGCTTAACTTCGTCCCTGGAAAGCTGAGTGAAGACGATAATTTCATCAAGTCGGTTGAGAAACTCAGGACGGAAGTAACCTTTGAGTTCTTCATTTACCAAAGTGCGGATGCGGTTGTAACTAGCTTCAGCTTGATTATTAAACTCAAAGCCCAAACCACCACCACCTTTTTCAATGACTTTGGAACCGATGTTAGAAGTCAAAATAATCAAAGTGTTCTTGAAGTCTACTTTGCGACCTTTGGCATCGGTGAGGTGTCCGTCATCCAAGATTTGCAGCAGCATGTTGAAGACATCAGGGTGTGCTTTCTCGATTTCGTCGAATAGCAACACTGTGTATGGTTTACGCCGCACTGCTTCAGTAAGCTGTCCGCCTTCGTCGTATCCCACGTAACCAGGAGGCGAACCAATCAGCTTGGAGACGGTGTGGCTTTCCATGTATTCGGACATGTCGAGGCGAATCATTGCTTCTTCGGAACCGAAGAAATAAGCCGCTAATGCTTTCGCCAATTCTGTCTTACCTACTCCGGTAGGCCCAGAGAAGATAAAGCTGGCAATGGGGCGATTGGGATTTTTTAACCCAACTCGCGCCCGGCGGATGGCACGTGATACAGAAGTGACTGCTTGCTCTTGACCAATTAACCGCTGGTGCAGCGTATCTTCTAAGTGCAAAAGCAACTCTGACTCAGATTCTGTAAGCTTGTTGACTGGTACGCCAGTCCAAGAAGCAACAATTTGAGCAATATCTTCTTCGTCAACGACGACGGATTTGATAGTTTGCTCAGTTTGTAATCCCGCTTGGATTTCTGCTTCCAGTGCTAATTCCTGGTCGCGCAGTTTCCCAGCTTTGTCAAAATCTTGAAGTCTGACTGCTTCTTGTTTAGATTTGGTGACACCAGACAGTTGGCGTTTGAGTTCTTTATTAGCAGAACCCTGAGAATTTCGCAACCGTACACGAGAACCAGCTTCATCAATCAAGTCAATTGCTTTATCTGGCAAGAAGCGATCGCTAATATAACGGTCTGACAACTGAGCTGCTGCCACAACAGCCGCATCAGAAATTTCCACTTTATGGTGCTGCTCGTAAGCGCTGCGTAAGCCGTAAAGTATATCGATGGTTTCTTCTACTGAGGGTTCGCCTACCAAAATAGATTGGAAACGACGCTCTAAAGCTGCATCACGCTCAATATGTTTACGGTATTCGTCAAGTGTGGTGGCACCGATGCACTGGAGTTCACCCCGTGCCAAGGCAGGTTTGAGGATGTTGGCTGCATCTAAGCCACCCTCTGTGCCACCAGCACCAACTAAGGTATGAACTTCATCAATCACTAAGATGATGTTGCCTTCGGAGCGGACTTCATCGACGACTTTCTTGATGCGTTCTTCAAAATCACCACGGAAACGAGTTCCAGCCACCAACAAGCCCATATCTAGGCTGATGACTTGCTTATCCAGCAAAATGTCGGGAACATCTTGATTGACAATGCGTTGAGCTAGACCTTCAGCGATCGCAGTTTTACCAACCCCTGGTTCTCCAATTAACACGGGGTTATTCTTGGTGCGGCGACCGAGAATTTGCACGGCACGCTGGATTTCTTTTTCACGACCGACCACTGGGTCGAGCTTGCCTTCTTGTGCTAGCTTGGTTAAATTTCTGCCAAATTCTTCTACGGTTAAAGCTTGGCTGCGTCTATTGCCACCACCACCTACGCCAACAGATGCGCCTTCACCTATACGACGAACTACCGCAGTGCGGACACTCTTGAGGTCAACCCCTAAATTTTGTAGCACTTTGGCGGCGACACCTTCACCAGCCTCGGTCAAGCCCAAGAGTAAGTGTTCAGTGTTGATGTAGTTTTGTCCAAGACTATGGGCTTCTTTAAACGATTGCTCGAAGAGGCTTTTGACCTTGGGGGTAAAAGGAATTTCTGGCGGTACAAAACCAGAACCCCTACCAATAATTTTCTCTACTTCGCTACGTGCTTCTTTTAGAGTAACGCCCAATTCAGTCAGCACTTTGGCACCAACCCCAGTTCCTTCTCCAAGTAAACCCAGGAGAATTTGCTCTGTGCCTACGAAATTGTGTCCCAGGCGACGTGCTTCCTCCTGAGCGAGCATAATTACTTTAATGGCTTCGGAAGTGAAGTGTTCAAACATAACGGGTTCATGCTCCCTTGCTGCTTGGACTTTGGGTGAGCTAAAAAATTCACCCGCATTTAAACTTTTTTGTATTTTCTTAGAGATAATGTATCTTTATTTAAACTTGAACCGCAGTGTTGAGAGCCGTAAGAGTCAGGTGTGGTTGCCGTCATCATCAATTTTGAGTAAATCGGGACATTCTGAACTCTAGACTCTGGATGAATAAACTATCTAACTCAAGGTAAGAATTATGGCAGAAGAATACGGAACTAAGGATCAACAACATCCACTTTACAACCGCGATCGCCCCCTTATTGATATTTTACTCTCTCAAGAGATAACAGACTATCATCTAGCTGAATTAGCTAGGCTGCGAATTCGTTATCAAGGCTTTCCAGGCGCTAGAGATATCCAGAAAGACCTGGATCAAGCCTTGCAGCAGTGGGGTTTGACAGAAGCCGAACTGTTTGAAAAAACTCGCCAACTCCACGATCTTGGCGGCATTTACAAAAATCGCCGCAAAAAACAAGAATAAGATTGGAATTAGTCAGTTGTCATTTGTCAGTGGTCAGTTGTTAACACTTTCCCCATCCCCCTCATCTCCCCATCTCCCTCATCTCCCTCATCTCCCTCATCCCCCTCATCTCCCTCATCCCCCTCATCCCCCTCATCTCCCCATCTCCCCAAAGCTAGCCGATTCGCTTTTCTAAATACTGTCCAATCATCTGTTCTTCCCCAGCGCGGGAAATTATTGTTTGTCGCGTGCGGTATTGACTGCCAATTAGTTTCACTTCTTCCTCAAACACGTTTCCACTGTACTCGGTTCGCAGGCACATAGTTTTCGGGTCACGCATGGAGAATTTAGCAATGATCGGTTTGGTGGTGGAAAAACCGCGATCGCGATACAATGCTGTTCCTAAAACCCCAAATACTGTTGAACCTGTGGTCTGCTTGGGACTCGGGCCAATATAGTTGCTTTCCCAACTTGTAAAAACTCCACAGGTCAATAGGGTTTGATCTGCCATTTCGTGTAAACGGGCTAACGAAATCAGTTCCTCGTTTCCCTGTTCCAGAAACCGCACAGTGATTATACTTTCCACTTCTTGAGCTTCGCCATCTTTGAGGGTGTAGTAACGGCGTTGCGATCGCCAGTTTCCTTCCGATTGCTGGAAAAACTCTTGCACTAGGGATTTTGGGGTTAGCTCAACAATTTGAGGCTGAAACGTCATAAGCTATGAAACCTCTTCCAGATAGCGACTTACAATAAGGCAATTCTGTCAAGTCTTGACAATGTATTTTTACATCTTGTCACATTACTTGAGATTCATCTATCTTTCGGATGTATGAATTATGGCAATGTTGCCTAAGCAACACGAATGTGCTTGAGTTTTCGTTCAGCAATAAATCTATCGAGTGTTGCTTGCGACTGATGAATTTGGTAATGCAAACCACGCAAAACATTCAGGACTTACGCGCATTGTCATAAATTTTTAGTTGAGGTAGTCAATAGTCAATAGTCAATAGTCAATAGTCAATAGTCAAAAATTTAGAGCCTATTTATAAAGTAAATATTAAGTAGGGTGTGTTACGGCTATGCAAGGATTTCGAAGTTTGAGATAGTGAAGATTAGCCGCAGGGCACCATCTTTTTCGGTGCGTTAAGCGTTGCTATAACGCACCCTACAATTTAAGGTTTACTTTATAAATCATCTCTTAGGAAATAAGAAGTACAGCGAAAATTAACATTGCCATCAAAACAATTGACGCTTTTTTAACCCTTAATTATCATCATGATATATAAAATAAGAACCTGGCTTTTGTTCAACCAAGGTTCTTATTTCCAGATAAGTTTGTATTTCTTTAGCTAAATTTCAGCTTTAGTTGCACGAGCTTTTTTAGAGACAGCAATTCCGCCGACTCCAAACAATAGACCTAGTAGGGTAGTGGGTTCGGGTATCGATGTAGATGAAGAACTCAGGATAATATTGGCATTGGAATCTTTATAAATGTATCCTCCTGCCAATCCCAATTCACCCGTCAAGGTAATTTCCGAGCCTGAAGTTCTTTCTAAGGTATATCTAGGAGCATCAAAAGCAATGCCAAAATCAACCACTAAATTCCAATTCGACTCAGAAGAAAGTTCAAAATTGACATTTGGGGTTAATGAGGTAAAAATATTGTCTAAAGTAGAGTCTGGATTCAAATTCAGGTCTAGATTGTTGACGTTTACCTCCCAATCGCTCAAAGTCCCGTCCTCTGAGTAAACCACAAATCCCGAATATTCGCTGTTGTCTGGCAAAAAGCTCTCCAGTATGGAGCTAGCATCGACTAAGGTAAAATCACCTGAAAATTCTTGTCTAGTTAGAATAGCTCCCAGCACAGGAGTAGCATGAAATACGCTTGCTAGTAGCAAACCAATCAGGGCGACGCGAACTTTGGGGGGTCGAACTTGATTCATGGAAAGGGTATGCTATCTAAAATTGTTGAGGAGATGTTATCACATTCGTAGCAATTTCAGATACAGTCAGTAGACCGAAAAGTTCTGCGTTCGTCGTTCGCGGTAACATCTGCGAAGGAGAAGACGTTGCTTGACATCCTCCCGCCACTGATTCGGAGTACCGAATGCAGTGGGGGATTCCAAAGATCACTCCTTGGGTTTCCTCTTTCCACGAGTTGACTTGCTTGAAGGAGTTTCCTCACTCAAGTATTGGTCAGTCTCTCCAGAGGCGTTAGTTCCGACGTGACCCGCCGTACTTAATGCTTTTTCTAGTATGTTTCGCGCTGCGTTCCAATCCCTGTCTTGAGTGTGTCCACAATGAGGACAAATATGAGTTCTAGTGCTAAGAGATTTCTTAACAACCTCACCACAGTTAGAGCAATTGTGCGAAGTGTAGTGGGGTGGAACTGCAACAGTCACCACACCAAAACATGCGCCGAAATACTCAACCCACTCACGGAACAACGACCACGAAACGTCGCTAATCGACTTAGCCAGGTGTCTATTCTTGAGCATATTTCGCACCATCAAATCTTCATACGCCACAAGGTCGTTAGACTTCACTACGCACCTTGCTGTCTTAACAGCAAAGTCTTTACGTTGGCGACTTACTTTGAGGTGTTTGCGCGCAAGCTTATTTCTAAACTTGACTCTATTATTAGAACCCTTTTTAGTCTTAGAAAGACGGCGTTGCAGCCGTTTCAAAGACTTCTCGCTTTTACGCAGGTGACGCGGATTTGCGATGGTTTCCCCGTTACTATCGGTGTAGAAGTGGTTCAATCCCACATCGATTCCAATAGTTTTACCCGTTGGTTCTCGCCTTTCTACTCGCTCAGTGTCAATACAAAACTGGGCATAATACCCATCAGCACGACGCACAACCCGCACCCTTTTAAACTGTTTAAGTTGATAGAAATGCAGGTCACGAGTTCCCCAAAGCTTGAAAGTTCCTGCTTTAAATCCATCCGAAAAAGTGATATACCGACGGTCGTTACTAAGTCGCCACCCACAGGTTTTGTATTCTACAGAGCCATGTGTTTGCTCTTTGTTAAACCTTGGGAATCCTTTCTTCCCTGGTTTACCTTTTTTGCAATTATCAAAGAACCGAGCAATCGCAGACCATGCTCTTTCAGCGCTAGCTTGACGAGCCATCGAGTTGAGCTTGGACACCCAAGGGAACTCGTTATTAGCAGCAAGAACAGCACAGAATTTATTGAGGTCGTAACGCCCAATACCTTTGTTGTCTATCCAGTACCGGAGGCAAGCATTACGCACAAAACGCGCAGTTCTAATCGCTTCATCAAGCGCCTGATACTGTACGTTCTGTCCTTCAAGTTTTGCCTCAAATACCAGCATTTATGTAGACTATCACTACATAAACCAGTAGATCATGTTGTCAAAAACTTAACTACCCTCCTCCCTAATCTCGCTTGCGCTCAATTTTGGCGACTAGGGTGTTGCGTTTTTGACCCACGATTCATCTCACCGCCAACAAACGCGGTGTGGCGGGAGTCTTCTCATGGAGTTAGATAAATTAGTGACTTACTTAAGCTTATTTTGCTCTAAAAAACAGTATTATATAATACTGTTTTTAATAATTCACTTCATATTGGCTCATAAATAAAATTAATGAATCAATGGAAGAAGCGATGTCAACACTGGCCGCAAAATCTGCTCAAGAGCGTCACCCCGTTCGCGCTAGCGTCTCCCAAGGGGAAAAGGGGTGATCAGTCATCAACTTCAACCCGGATGATTTATTTTTTGCAGTTCTCTTACTTCGCTGCTGAATAGCAGTCTCAATGTGCAAGTTAAATACGTCACAGCTTAGTTTACAGATGGCTTAAACAGCCGTCCAACCCTTTTTGAGCAAGGCAAGAAAGGTTGCATAACCTTTAGAGAAGTGACGAGGATCGGGTAGAAAATATTGTGGAAACTGTTCATAGGGACGCCAAGGCTCAGATGGATGATGGCGTAAGTGCAAGGCACAATCTATTTCTCCTTCTATTTTCCAGGTCATTTGACCAGCAGTTGGTATCTCAGTCATAGTTTTTCTCAACAACAGTAGTGTTATTTGTTAGGTACTAAGAATTCTGACACCCTGAAGATTAATTTCTGTAAATATTGATACGATTATACTAGACATTTCTGCCATTTTGTTCTAGAGGTATCACTGTTAATTACAGTATATGGTTCTCAAAATTCGGAATACAGTTCCTCAAGAAGTAGTTTTTGACTGTTCCTACCGATAGCAAAATTTTCCTACATAGGACTTTTGGATGTAGCGCTTGAAGTTGCAGGATTTATTGCTAATCTTGTGAGAAACTTTTGACAACCCGTAAATTGCGTAGGTTGGGGCAGCCCTGCGAAGAGCGCGGTTAAGCGACAGACGCGCGCAAGTGGCGTTTGAGGAACGAAACCCAACATTTTCAGGACTTTGTTGGGTAACGCTTACGCTCTACCCAACCTACAATTATCCTTAACCCAAGCGTATTACTGCATAATAAGGTTCGCTCAAAGCTTTATTTTTAAGTTGTTGGCAGTACCCACGCTACAAAAATATCAATTGGGAATTCTCAACAGATGGTGTTAAAGCAAATCTTCTTAAAGCAAATCTTCCATAGCTGCCCCAACGACGCGATGATCTGCGTCTTGTCGTAGTTGAGCTAAGGCTTGCTTGGCATCGGGGTCATGAAAGTGTTTCAAGGCATAAGCAACCTGTACCCGAATGCCGTCGGACTCGAAATTCTTGAGATTGAGGAGTTGGGACAAGGCAGCTTGATGTTGACGGGAACCAGCTAAACTACCCAGCATTTCTACCGCTGCTTCCTGCACAGTTGCATCTTCTCCCTGTATTCCTTGGATACAAACCTCAAGCAGTTCTTCGGCACACTCCAGTTCAACCAAAGCTGCTAGGATGCTACGGCGCAATAGCCAATGATCATCCATGAAAAATGCCTGAACCAGATGGGAAGCTGATATCTTACCAAACAAAGACAGCGAGTTAGCAGCTTCTGCCCGCACATTGGGAGTGTTATCAAACTTCATAATCTGGAGTAAGGCAGCAAAGGATTCGGATGTTTGATGATTCCCCAACCCCCTAGCAACAAACGATCGCACTAGAAATTCTGCATCTTGGATATGCTTGGTGAGTAAAGGAATAGCTACTTCAGGGGGATAATTTTTCAAAGCTGCGATCGCATCCAGCCGATATTTAAAATCGGGGTTTTGCAGATTGGTTTCGATTTGATCAAGTTCCATGAGAGCGAATGACAAAAGTTTCTTTCACTGTAATCTTAAAGGGGCTGGGGACGAGAGGGGGCTGGGGAGCTGGGGAGATAGGGGGATGAGGGAGATGAGGGAGATGAGGAAGATAATTGTTCACTCCAAACTCCTAACTCCAAACTCCAAACTCCTAACTCCAAACTCCTAACTCCAAACTCCTAATTACTGCACATCAAATCGCGTGCGAAAACTACCATATTTAATCCAGTATTGCCTTAAGTTATGGCAAGGAGTATGTAAACTGGCTCTAGCACGATACAGAAAAACTTGACGATGATCTCCCATCCACAATTTGTCAATCGGTTCAACTGAAATTATGGTTCCCCCTAAAGCTACAACGCATTCCGAAAAACGCTCGACGGCGCTATAGTCTACTGTTTCAAAAATAAAAAAATTACCTGAACAAATCAAATGGCGGCTTCGGAGCCAGCATTGCATCTTTTTTTGAGCTTCTGGTGGCAACATTCTTGCTTCAACCCGTTCCAGACTCTTCAAGGAAGTGTCATAGGATAGTTGGGATTTCATGGGCAAAACTCTCCCGTTTTTCAAACCTCAAGGGCCCGAAGGTTGACCCCCAAACTTGCTCATGTGTATTCACATTCATACCTTTATCTAGGCTTACCCAAGTGGTTTGTGTGACTTCGACATCACTCACCAGGTAAGTCTTGCAGCCATTGCGCTCAATAAAGCATGAGTTACCAGGTTCTACACTGCCTCGAAACAGATCACCATCTCGCCTGAAAATCATGGCGCAGTTATATCGGCGTTGAATGCAGTCAGTTGTAATTGTCTTAAGAATATCTAATTCCCGCGCTGCACCGGCATAGAGATATGCATTTTTTAGGCTGTAGTTTTCGATGTAAATGTGGTCTTTGCGATCTACCAGCCGATGCACACCTTGACGGTAGGGATTCCAAAGATCATAGTCGTAAACTTGCTCGGAATAAAAGCCAATGCTAGAGAAGAATTCAAACGGCAAGGGACGAAAGTAGACATGGATATGGGCGTAATTTTTAGGATTTTCAGCAGACTGTTTGTAATTACTAAAATCCCCTGCCATACAACGAGCCAGGGTCACTAAATCATTTGATTCAGACTCAGAAATATGCAGTGGAGTAGTCATAACTAATTCTTAATTAAGGCATATTTAAAAAAGGCTTGATCAGGCATGAATGAAAATTTTAAGCTGTGGAAATTCAACAAGACATTTTATAAAAATTTGGTCTGATTGTTATGCAATTGGTTTAAGTTGATCAGATTACAAAATTGGCAGTCGAAACTCTGGTATTTTTTTTATTTATTTGGAATTCTTAATTTCTTGTCGAATTTCTGATGAAAAAGAGGCTGTAACAATTCCTGTACCAGCGCTGGTTTTGATCAGGGAAACTCGACAGCGGACGTTAGGGTTAACAAACCAGATTTTTTCTTCTGCGGCTGCGCGATCGTATTGCGTAACTAAGACGAAAGTCTCATCTTCGGTCAAGTAATAATTACCAGCTGCTGCCATTGTTTCTGCGTAACCTTGATCGCGCAGGAGTTTGCCGCGATTGGGTTGGTCAGGGTCGGGAACAGGAACCAAGATGCAGCTACCTTTGAGGACTTCGTTTTCATCCCAGTCTGATTGACCGTCCCAAGTCATGCGGAACGGGGAGACAACTGCCTCTGTATCAACGTTGTAGGACTTGCAAAGGTCAACGACTGCTGGGTCATCTGGGGAAATAGCAACGATGTCGATAACCGATTGTATGGCTTCAAAGTGACCAAAAGCCAAGTGATGGGCGCTGCGTTGCGATCGCCAACGCCCAATGGAACGCTCAACAAATTCCTTAATGTTCATGATGGCTAATGACTAATACCATTTGGGATTTTAGATTAAGGAAAAGGGGGAAATAAGAAGGGAAAGAGGAAGAATTATCTTTTTTCCCTTTTCCCCTCTTCATATGGCTTTTTTCACCTTGACCTACCTCTTGTCAAAAGATACTTTTGCAAGAGGTTTACATATTATTGATGGTTGCTCCACTTAACACGATCATCAAGGTGGACAGTGTTCATCCCAGGGATTACTATCATATCTCTGTAATACTGACGATTTTACCGCTGGTGCGATTAATCCGTTGGATTTGTGGGGATATCTTGCTAGCAGGGACGATGTATTCAGTGGTACTCACGCGGCGGGGAGCGTCAAATTTGGAGCCAGTGACAACAATCTTGAACTGCTTTTCGGTACCTGAGCCAATCACGGTTGATGAAGATGGCTTAATCTTATTGCTAGCGTTAGCAGCGATCGCATAGACAAGCTGTGAAGATTTGACTGCACTATCGACTTGAGCAGGGCCACGATCTAGGGCAAAAATCCGGTTGTAGCCTACTTGCTTTTGGTTGGCTGCGCTGTTTTTGCCGCGATAGTAAGGCACAATATTTTCACCAAAGGCTGACTGATACTCTTCGCTGTCGATGTAGGAGTCAATCTCAGCGTCGTAACCTTCAGCAACAGCGCGGATGATGTGTTCGGAAATTTCTGTTTGGTCTTGGGGTGCCCGACCGAGCAAGTGCAGGAAATTCAGTTCAATAAAGCGGTAGGGGGCAGAGGACTCAAAGTAGCGGCTGCGGTAGAAATTAGACTTAGCCACAGCGCGGACGAATTCACGCACGCTAAGGGCGCGATCGCGCAATTGCGACTCAGCCGTCACTAGCCGCTCACTCTCCAACACATGAGGATTTCCTAAAACATGCTTGTAAACTGCCCGAATTACTATTTCGATGTCCTCTAAACTGCTGGTAGGCCAAAGTTCATAAATTGTTGCGGATGTCATTGAAACCTATCTCCTAAAACGATTCAATTTTTTCGGTTTGCTTAAGCACATATAAAAAAGTGCTGATTCACCGAAGTTTAGCTTAGCCACCGAATTTCCTATATATAGAATTCTCGGAAAGCGCTGCTGTGACTTCTCGCGCTCGTGTTACTTCTACACTCACACTATTAATTCAGCACATAAACTTTTAGACCAAGCCTTATTAAAGCTAGGTCGAAAAAAGAAATCTCTTCCTGACTCAATTCCCTAGCTTTAGCTATGGGAACTGAGCATTTAGCATTATTTACAGTCTAGTTACTAGACTGCTGTAATACTGGCAATAACACCACCTTGCTGGTGAATCCGTTGATACTCTTGCGACAGTTGATCGTAGGGTACCAAATAGACTTGGTTCGAGCGGCGGAACTTGGAAACTGCATTGACAGCTTTTGAGCGGTAGCCGGTAACTTCAATCCGATAAACCTTGCCATCAGAGCTAGCACCCACTCCTTGACGTGAGCGGGAAACAACTGGTGGTGTGCGGAAGGTTGCACCACTGCTAGAAGGCGAAACTACAGGAGTGGCGATCGACTGAATAACCAAAGAATTCAGTTTGGGACTCTTTCCTGCTAGGTCGCCTTTGAGGCTGCTGCTGGCAGAACCGCGAACCAATTGGAAGGTATGGGTAAACTGAACTAAGTTTTGAATGGCTTCAGTTTTGTAACCCCGGATATAGGGTACAAAGTTTTCACCGAAGGTATTTTGGTATTCATCGCTATCGAGATAGGAATCAATCTCACCTTCAAAACCCTTGGTATCTAAGATTGTGCTGTGTGAGCGGGTTTCTTCTAAATCCCGTGGAGGACGACCAAGAAGGTGTCTGAAGTTGAGTTCGATCGCACGGTAACGAGGAACATTGCTGAAAAAGCGAGAACGGTACAGGTCAGACTTTGCCACAGCACGCACAAATTCACGGACGCTGTACTCGCCGCGCTTAAACTTCGACTCAGGTACGACAAGGCGCTCACTTTCCATTACATAGGCATTGCCTAACACTTGCCTGTATACTGCCTGAATAATCGATTCTGCTTCTTCTCCCGAACTACCGGGTAACGACTCAATCGGAGGGGTTTCGTCAAATAAGCTGACCCCCAAGCGTGAAGCTGGTCCAAAAGGCATTAACGATATCTCCTGCGTTAACGACAGAGTTTAAGAAATTTGTTTCAAAAAGTTAAGAAATTTCAGATTGTTTATCTAACAAATCAAGCAATTGATTGATTTGTTTGACTACAAAGCCTAAATTTCTTCATTAGAAGCCCAACCCCACAAAATATATAGAAATTTTTGAGGGGTTTTATACGCTTTGTTATGATCAATCTTCATATGAGTCTGTAACCAACAACATGAAGATTTATGAATCTTGATGATTGCAATGGGGATTGGGGATTGGGTATTAGGGACTGGGTATTGGGTACTGAGTATTGGGTACTGAGTATTGAGATAAAAAACTTACATCTTTTTTTCCAGTCCCCAGTCACCAGTCCCCAGTCACCAGTCACCAGTCACCAGTCCCCAGTCACCAGTCCCCAGCCCCCAGTCCCCAATCCCTAATTTTGTTTATGCTCTACTCCAAAGCCTACTAGGGCTAACTCTTGCAAGGGTTCTCCTTCTGCTGGACGACGGTAGTTGAAAATTTTGCGAATGCGGAGCTTGGGGTTAACTAGGTTGATGGAGTCCACGGAAACTACACGGGTGTATGTAGTAGTCATCAACAGTTCCCTCGTTTCCGGGTTGAAGCTAAAGTGAGACACGATTGGTCGGGATTCTTCGTAAGCGCGATCGCGCAAATAATCTCCCAGCAATATCAAACCTTCTTCCATCTGAGGTACAAACAGCATATTCAGAGACTGATTGACTTTCTCGCCTTTCTCTGAAACAGTTGTAAATTCCAGATGATATCCAGGTAAAACTTCTAGGTTTGAGTTATCTGGATACTGATTATCACTGAGGACTTGGGCTTTGCGTTCTGTGGTGATGGGCTGGATGACGAATTCTGTATGCGATCGCTCTACTTCCTGATGTGTCAGATAATGGTAGGTGCGTTCCGTCGCCCAATTACCAACGCAAGCCGCAAAAAACTGCTGAAATTCCTCTTTTGAGTCCATAGTTTTAAATGTTGAATTTTGAATTATTGGGAATTGGGAATGGGGCATGGGAAATTGGGAATGGGGAACTCGGGGCCCCCGCGACCGAAGGGAGTGGGGATTAGGGGCAATGGGGAATGGGGCAATTGGGAATTGATTATCTCCCTCATCTCCACGGCAGTTGCTCCACTTGGGGAAACCCCAAGACCGCACTGCCTCCTCATCTCCACGGCAGTTGCTCCACTTGGGGAAACCCCAAGACCGCACTGCCTCCTCATCTCCCTCATCCTCCCCTGCACCCCTGCACCCCTGCACCCCTGCTTCAGTCCCTAGTTCTTCAGTTCCACTTTAAAGATGCTATCCGTGGGCTTCTGGGCAATTGCTGTATCCCAGGCGATCGCTTGCAAAAATGCGTCAGATGAGAGGGTTTCGACTACATCTACGCCCCAATTTCCCGGTTGCAATGCATCGGGTGAACTGCTTGTTGGAGGGGTGGTTTTGATACCACCTAAGACCAGAATCTCAGGCATAGTTCCTGGGTGCGATCGCTGACTTTGACGCTTGTGGAACAATGCATTAGCACAGAGTTCTCCTACCTGTCGGGGTGAAAATTCCTCTGTAGCAAACAAAACCTCTACAATCCAATGAGGATTATTCACTAGGCGACATTTGAGGTGTTGATGAACACTCAAGCCTTCAATAAACACTTGTGCAAATTCTTCCCGACTCAGGGCTGGCACAATGTCGGTGGAAACATCAAAATTATGAGAGAGCAACATCCGCCCTCGAAGCAGATCATTCACAATTTTTAACTGTTATCAATAATACTTTATCTTCTAGACTACCTTAACCAGTACTCTGTCAACCTTTGCATTGCCAGGTGGAGGTAGGGAGTAGGGAGTAGGGAAAGAGTTTTTTCTGTTTCTTACATTTCTTATTCCCGGCAAAGTTAGTGTGACAAAGTACTAGCAGCTCAGTATAAGAAAAAAAACTGACCAATCCAGATTTTTTACACTTTATCAGTCAACAGTCAACAGTCATTAGTCATCAGTCAACAGTCAACAGTCAACAGTCAACAGTCATCAGTTAACAACTTCCAACTAGATAATTTATTTTTTGAAGTGTCTCAATTGTTCGACTAGGTGATCGAAATAGGGAGCAAACACTTGTTGTTGCTTTGATTCTACCCTGTTCAAACTAGCAACTTTGATACCTTCTAGCCCTACTATCATGGCATCTAATGGCACTTGCAATTCTTGATAAAGTAGTTGCATGTAGTGCAGACCTTCTGCACTAGTGTAATCGGTGCGACCTCCAGCAATGCCGTAGGTGATGCAGCGCAGGAAGTGCCAAAAGTCCCGCCAGCAGGCTTCAGCTCTTTCGGCTGGGTAGAGTCCGCCACCTGGTTGGGTAATACTAGGAAAGGTAGCTAATACACCGTTTCTAGCTTCATTTACGATGTCGTTAACGCGATCGCGTAACATCTGTGCTACTGGCATCAGTTCTGCTGTAGTTGGCACAAGGGTCTGAAGCTGCTGAAAATCCTCATCTGTGAGGTAGCGTCCTTGGTCATCTGCTGCCTGAAATCGCTCAATGGCAGCGGCCGGATGGGTATCAAGCCAGGTAGCAAAGCTGACGATCCGGGCTTTTTTAATCAGTTCCTGAACTTTTTCACTCAGTTGCGGCATTGGGAATTGGGAATTGGGAATTGGGAATGGGGAATTGGGAATTGGGAATTGGGAATTGGGAATTGGGAACTGGGAATTGGGCATTGTTATTAGTTATCTCTCCCTCATCTCCCTCATCCCCCCTGCCCCCCTGCCCCTAATCCCCAGTCCCCAGTCCCCAGTACCCCGTACCTAATCATTCTATGAAGAAATTGCCGCTCGTCGTCGCAGAACTTCTAGTAGAGTTGTAAATGTTTGCGGAGGGGGAGCTGTGACTTCGATCCATTCTTGAGAAACAGGATGCTGCAACTTTAGTCGCCAAGCATGTAGTGCTTGACCTGGCAAGTTTACTCCTACAGAACGACCCGAACCATAAATGGGATCACCAACAATGGGATGACCTATTTTGGCACTATGGACGCGAATCTGATGGGTACGTCCAGTTTCTAATTGAAAGTGGATTAATGTATAGTTGCCTAAACGTTCTAGTACTTGCCAATGAGTGATGGCAGACCGTCCGCCAAGTTCAATGGAAACAACTGCCATTTTCTTGCGGTCTTGGGGATGGCGACCAATGGGCAAGTCTATGATGCCACTTTCTACTTTTGGCGCACCGTAGACTACACCTAGATATTCTCGCCGTGCAGTTTTTGCTTGCAGTTGTGCTTGTAAGTACTGATAGGCAAGATCTGTTTTGGCAATGGCGATCGCGCCTGTTGTATCTTTATCTAATCGATGCACGATTCCCGGACGTTGCACTCCCCCTATTCCTGGTAGATTGGGACAATGTGCTAATAAAGCATTGACTAATGTACCATCTGCATGGCCTGGTGCAGGATGCACAACTAAACCAGCAGGTTTGTTGAGAATCAGTAACTGGTCGTCTTCGTAGAGAATATCTAAGGGTATCTCTTGGGCTTGTAGTTCTAGAGGTTGCGCTTCTGGTATTTCCAGGGTGATGCGATCGCCTGCTTTCACATTTATCTTTTTGGTTATGCAGACTTTGCCGTTGACTTGGACGTTACCCTGTTCTATTAACTGTTGGATGCGCGAACGTGATAAGTCTGTTAATTGTTCGGCAAGGTAGCGGTCGAGGCGATCGCCGCTTGTTTCTTGGACTTGTAAATTAATTTCACTTAGTATCACAAATTTATTATAAATAATTTAAATTTCTTTGCTTAATATAAATATAAACTTTCAACACCCTCTTAAATGAGGAAGTTATATATAGGACTCATATTTGATTTTTGAACAAAACTCAGTACACCTTTATTCCTTCTTCCCAGTCCCCAGTCCCCAGTCCCCAGTCCCTTACCTCTACGAGTGATTCAGAAATCAAATCGGATTGCTATAGGACTCATATTTGATTTTTGAAATACACGTAGGGTGCGTTATACCTATGGCTAACGCACCACCTAAAGGTTTTGATGCCGTACACTGGCGCGATAACACAACGCCAGTTTGCTCAAGTCGGGAAACCCTTCCTGTGCAACTGGCTCCCCTACATATACGTAGATTTTTTCAGAAATCAAATCGGATTCCTATATTGGCTGGGTAAATTACTTATTCCTAATTCTACTTTCAGTCACATTAACAATAGTTAATTTTTAGGTGTCGAGAGTGACAAAAGTCTATAAACCAGACAAAATCAAGTTTATAGCATATTATCTTGTGGCTGTCGTTAATTGCATCCTCAAAGCCGAGTAGTTCACCAAACTCTTACATAGTGGGTGGAAAGATTTCGTGCAAGCTTTTTGAGTTTCAGATCAGTGTATCTGATGACAAGCCAATTCATAGATGAGAGCTATGACTCTTAAAGAATGTCAACTCTTAAGAGAACACACTCGTGCGATACCTGCGGCGGGTTACGCCTAAGCAAAAATACCGTCCAAAAACAGTTCGAGCGAGGAATTAACAAGCCTGTTTTGCATAGCAGAAGTAGTACGTCAATCAGAATCTACAAAAGGGAAATCTATCTTGGAAGCAATTTCTAACTCGGAAAATCTAAACAATCATCAGCATGGAAAAGTGTATTTCATTCGGCATGGTGAAAGTACTAGCAATGAACGCAATATTTTTGCTGGTGTCTTAGATGTGGATTTGACTACATTTGGTAGATTGCAAGCACGTCAAGCAGGGACAGACCTCAAGAAAAAAGGTGTGAAGTTCGATGCAGTATATGTCTCTCATATGAGACGCGCACGACAAACCTGTGAAATTGCACTTGCTGAAAGTCAGGCGTTGAAATCCTCCGATACTCCTATACAAATCGACCATCGAATTAGCGAAAAATCTTTTGGTATTTTTGCAGGTCGTAACCTGAATCTGCTGCGTCTGGCTTTAGGCTACGAAGGCTTCGAGGAAATGTTGCATTCACACAACGAAGCACCTCCGGCTGGTGAGAAGATAGGACAAGTTTACGAACGCGCTGCACGTTTCTATGAAGAGCGGGTTGTACAGCACCTAGAACGAGGTGAAAATGTTCTCGTAGTATGCCACCAATATGTATTGGAGCCTCTAGCACTTTATTTAAGCAATCTGCCACCGACTGCTTATAAACATCTGAAACTCCCTAATGGTAAAGCTCTCAGTCAAGAGGAGCTAGTCAAGTTTCGTGACAAAGAATCCGGTGGTGCTGCTTCTTTACGTAAACAGATCAACGATTTGTCAATTATGTGGGCAATTTTGCTCTATGCTGCTGCCTTCTTACTAGGATGCTTGGTAAGGGCCTTCAGCACCTCTGAAGCGGGAATTCCATCAGAACTATTTCGAGCCATCATCGTTGCTTGTCTAGCTGCTTCAACGTTTTATACCTACCTAGACATTGACTTTGCAGCCAGTAAACGCAAAGTAAGTTCAACTGTGAAGTATATAGTCTACGGGTGGATGTTTGTCAGATGGGTTGTTGGGCTATTTTTAATCTTTTCTGGAATCTTGTATCAAAGCCCCAGCGATTTGTACAAGGTGATGTGGGTGCTTTTTTTGATGGTTCCGCCGGCCCTTACTTCTCCAGTTTTATCAGTACTCTGGGGCGGTAATCTCTATCCTTCGGCTATTTTATCAAGAACGTTATCAATCATCGCTCCAGTTGCCCTGATTGTGACATTTGGGTTAGCAAAACAATTACCAATTAACTCTTCCAGCCTTCAGTTTTTCTTTGTGATTCTAATTGTTGGTTTGGCAATACCAGGAGCTTTAGCGCAGTTTTGGCGTGAAAAATCACCTGTTGAATCAAACCACCACAGCAAGAACTGGAAGTTTATTGGAGTGCTTGCTGTGGCCTTAATGGCCTTGACAACTGGGTTTCAGTTTACTTTGCCAACATTTTTAAGCGACTTATTTTCGTCAACAGATGCGAATCGTTCGCTAGCCTGTCTCCAACAACTCGCAGTAGCAACACTAGTCTTTGTCTTAATACGCATCTTTGCCGTATTAACTTCAGTGTTGACAAAAGGCAAGCTTAACAAAGCAGAAGCTCAAGATGCTTATATCCTGCTTGTTAATCCCAACTTTTTCCTTTGGGCTGCTCTTTTTCTCGGAGTTAGTGCAACTGCAAATCCGGAAACCGTAAGATATGCAATTTTTTGGGCAGCACTGGGGTTCTTCTCCATACCACTTATAGAGCAGATATTGTTTATGAATTCATTTGGCAATGAATTATTGAGAGAAACACTGCGCTCTTCGAGAATGGCTACAGAAGATATCAAAAAGCTTTTTCTTCAATTGGATACAGATGGAAGTCAGGTACTTGATAGAGATGAGATTATGGAGCTATTAGGTCGAATAGAAGATATGACAACAGGCGAACGTAGCTCCCAAGAAGTCAGGAGATACATCACAGATTATCTTTTCGCCACTCTTGACGCCGATAAAAATGGGACAGTCGATTTGCAAGAGTTAGAAGAATATGTATCAACCTATGGATTAGTTGCGAATCTCAACATTGTCCCTGCTACATCTTCATTTGCAAAATAATTTTTGGTAAAGAACTAGCTTTAGCTGACAAATACCTTTTAAATCCCATCTAAAATGATGTTTAACACACGTGAAGTCTAGTACCCTGTTTGTGGCGATGAATTTGATGCATTCCTAAACCCAGGTTGTTTTTATCACACGTTAAAAAGTCGGACAAAAACTGATCGTCCAGATTTTAATAATATTTCATGTAACTTAGTAAAACAGAACTTACCCAATAATATTGACGTATTTTTCTCTGAGCTTACTGGACTATCAAAACAGTTGAAGAATCTTTGTACAAAATACATATTTAACTATAAAAAAGGAAATTTACAGTAAAAAGTTTGATCATAAATTCATCTTTATAAATTAAAATGTCTGCTAAAATACTTCTATAGTAACAGCCAAGTCGTTAGGACATCAACAAATGATAAAACCTAGGCACAAAAAGACTTTTTACCCACTCCCCACTCCCCTGCTATAAATCAGTAAATCATCCAAAAAATATGTATAATTCAAATTTCAATTCGACCAAAATAGAACAGTCTTTCCAAGAAAATAAAGCAGATATTCTCATTGTTGCTGCTTTATACAAAGAGAGAAAATGGGTTCAAAAAGTTTTTAATTGCGAATGGAAAAATGTTGAAAAAGGGGGTGTAGTTTATCAATTTTGCGAATACAAAATAGAGGATCAAACATTCAAAATAGTTGCAGTTTCACAACTACATATGGGAATGCCTCAGGCAGCAGTTTTAACAACTAGAAGTATTATGTTGTGGTCTCCTTCAGTGGTTGTAATGACAGGAATATGTGCAGGAGTTGAAGGTCAAGTCACTATGGGAGATATAGTAATAGCTAATAAGGTATTTGACTATGGTTCTGGTAAAATTGTTGGTGGAAAACTACGACCTAATTTTGAACCCGTTCAAATTGATGCTTGGCTGTGGCAACTTTTAGAGTTATTTAGAAATGATGAAGCTATTATGGAGGAGATTGATCGGGAATATCCTTTAGATCATGGTCGTCCTGACAGTCCTTTGGTGGCTCATTTGGGTTCTATGGGTTGTGGCTCTGCTGTTGTGGCAGATGCAGCAATGATTGAAGAAATAGTACTTACAGAAAGAAAGCTGTTGGCTCTTGATATGGAGTCCTATGCAGTTGCTTTAGCCACGAGTCTGAGTACGACAACAACAAGAAGAGTTGAATTTTTTATCGTGAAAAGTGTTGTTGATTTTGCAAATAGTTTGAAAGGAGATACTCACCATGATTACTCCTGCTATGTAAGCGCAGCTTTCTTAAAAAAGTTCTTGGATCATTATTATCGCCAATTGTTCTTGGATAATGTCTGATCCTACTTTCAAACAATCATCTATTACTTGATCAAGATTCTCTATAATAAATCAAAAATGTATTTGGCTATAAAAATAAAAATTATAGCCAACAATACCGTAATTCATCTATCTTGATAATTATTAAAATACTTACTCAATTACTTGTGAATTAGCAAAAGAATTAAAATGAAGTTTGACAAGTTTGTTTTGGCACAAAATATGGCTTTTCTGATATCTATTCCCCCGCAAAGCAATCTAGCTAAATTACTTGCTTTTTGTTTGGCTACAAAAGCCAGGGGGAATACTACAGGAACAAAAATATTGGAGATGACTTATCAGTTAATGGAAAATCCCTCTCAATTGCCTTACTGGACTCAAGACATTATGGGACAGGATTTAGATTACACGACTGAGGAGTGGAAAGCACTAGGAGAAATGGGGATTAAAGATGCTAATGAATTTATGTCTATTTTATGGCAAGAATTAGAAGATTTGAGTTTGTAATTTTTTTAAAATGATATAAAAGAAATTTTAAGATTTTATAAATTCTGCAACCAGAATTCATTATCTTCTATAAAATTTCAAAATTTCTGTCTAAAAATTTTGAAATTTGTTTCTTGCAATTGACAGAATAAATATGTCTTTAAATGTTGAAATCTTAGAGCAAAGTTTTGAAAAAGTTAAACCTCGTGCTGAGGAATTTGCCGCCAGCTTCTATGAGAATTTGTTTAAAGCTCACCCAGAGGTGAAACCGCTATTTACCAATACTGAGATGGCAAATCAACAGAAAAAGCTGTTAAATTCGCTGGTTTTGGTAGTAGAAAATCTCCGCAACCCAGAAGCTTTATTACCAGTTCTCAACGCTCTAGGAGGTAGACACGTCGGCTATGGTGCCATTCCCAAACATTATGGCCCAGTGGGAGAAGCTCTGCTAGTGACGTTTGAGCAATATCTCCAAGGAGATTGGACTCATGAAGTCAAAAAAGCTTGGCTAGATGCTTTCACAGTTATTACTAGTTTGATGTTAAAAGGTGCAGATGTAGATAATGCACCAACAAAAGTTAACTTACAGATAGCAGCAAATTCAGGACAACAACCAGATCCAAAACCAATTGAGCAAAAATTAGAAGATATTCAACAAGTAGAACCAGCCAAGGAAATATTAACAGAAATACCAGAAGAATCTTCAGAGTTACCTGTAGAGTTGCTAGAAAGTAGTTTTGAAAAAGTTAAACCTTGTGCATCGGAATTTGCCGCCAGCTTCTATGATAATTTGTTTAAAGCTCACCCAGAGGTGAAACCGCTATTTACCAATACTGATATGGAAAATCAACAGAAAAAGCTGTTAAATTCCTTGGTTTTGGTAGTAGAAAATCTCCGCAACCCAGAGGCTTTAGTACCAGTTCTCAACGCTCTAGGGGGTAGACATGTCGCTTATGGAGCCATTCCCAAATATTATGGCCCAGTGGGAGAAGCGCTGCTAGTGACGTTTGAGCAATATCTCCAAGAAGATTGGACTCATGAAGTCAAAAGAGCTTGGCTAGATGCTTTTAGAGTAATTATGGCGTTGATGTTAAAAGGTGCGGGAGAAGAATCTCCGCCACAAGTTGTTCAAGCAGAGAAACTCGCCACTTTACCAAAACCTGTCCAAGCTGAAAATAAATCTGCAACTTTAGCGAAAGCTTCAACATTAAAAGCCGAAACCCGAAAAGAATCTCAGCAATTTCTCTCCACAGTAGAGCAAGAGAAAAAAGCTCTGATATCGATTCAATTAGATGGTGAAGTTTTAAAAGAGATTATCAATAATTTTACCACTAATTATCAGCAATTTCAGACCAAAATATCAGAACAGCCATTAACTGAAGTCCTCAAAAAATTTCTCAGTCAACTTATTGACGCTTTCTGGATAGCACCAACATGGTTAGTCGCTATGGTTGCGGCAGTCATTTTTACGGTAGTTGTTGTAATTGTCGATGACAATTCTGTGCTTGCAAAAGCTTTGGGTGCTGCTGACACTATCAGTCTGGTGGTGGCGCTAGTTCTATTCATTAAAGAAGCTCCTGATCGGAGAAAACAATTTCATTATCAAGCCTGGAGTACGGTTGATGCAGCACACGATGTTAAAGTTAGTTATGCTAGAATTTTGGCACTACAAGATTTGAATGAAGATAATGTTTCTCTAAGAGGTTTGGATGCTCCTGGTGCGGAGTTAGTAGATATTAAACTCTCTGATGCCAATTTAAGTAAAGCCAATTTGATGGAAAGTGACCTGAGTAATGCTAATTTGAGCTATGCCAATTTAGATAATGCGAATCTCAGTCAGGTTAAACTTAGTGGTGCAAATTTAAGTCATGCAAAACTCGGTTTTGCTAGTTTGAGTCAGGCTAATCTTAATAGTGCCAATCTCAAAAGTGCTAATTTGATTTGTGCAGATTTAAGTGATGCAAACCTGAGTGGTGCAGATTTGAGAGATGCTAGTTTGAGTGGTGCTAACCTCAAGGGAGCCTACCTAACTGGTGCTAATCTCAAAAATGCTAAAGTGAGCGATTATGAACTGAGTAATGCTTTCCTCGAAGGTGCGATTATGCCTAATGGCTCACAATATAAATCTTCTGCTGTTTAATTTTCAAGAAACAATATCATGTCCGGTTAATTAGTTATGTTTTCCACAGTCATTGCACCCCACCCCCAACCCCTCAGAGTGAACGGGGAGGGGAAACAAAGTGTATAGGACTTACGCACTCGTAACGAAAAGCTAAGCTTTTGCGATTACAACGCTAAGCTCGCTCCGGACGTAAAATCGTAGTCCGTGCGTAAGTCCTGGTGTAGTCTGGCGCGACAACACAACGCCAGTTTGCTCAAGTCGGGAGACCCTTGTTGTGCAACCGTAGGGCTGGGGGCTGGGGTAGTGTACGTTTTTCAAATTGAGTCATAACGTACTTCCACTATCAACTAACTGAAGAATTCAGGACTGCAATGATGCTACAAACATCATCAAAAAATTAGTGGTGAAGCTAGAAGTTGATGTCAGCAAAATTAGTATGGGTGATTTGATAGCGTCTTTGAAAGTTCAAGTCTGGACTATTCAACAATCCTGTCCTCTGGAATTTCTTCATCATATATTTACAAAAAACCCAAAAAAATAGGTAACGCCCCTCACACCTGAAAAGCTATTCTGTGTTTAGTAGATATACCCTAATGATCGGGAGGGCTGAATAATTAGCTCTCCTCCTTTTTTTAGCTCATGAGTTATGAGCGTCATACACATTGTGTATTCGTTTAACAGTAATCAAAATTACCATTTTCAACTACAATTTTCTAGGTTAAGTAAATTCGGGGTAAGTTCTTAACAATATTTACACAAAAAACAAATAATGGGTATTACTCCTCATGGCAAAAGTGCTATAATGTGCTAAGTAGATGCACCCTGATGATCTGGAGAGCTGCTTAAGTGGCTCTCCTTTTTTGCTATTTGTATAGCTAGGGTGCAAGTACTTGGCATATGCCTGTTGTGAATCAATAGTTATTAATAACTAATAACTTAATGAGTAAGACTTGGTATAATCGCCAGTCGTGCGGTTAATAGTTGTGGGTGCAGAAAAATGGCAGACTGGCAGGAAATTAGTGGTGGCGTTACAGCTCCAAGGGGATATCAGGCGACAGGAATAACCGCAGGGCTGAAACCTTCGGGATTACCTGATTTGGCGTTAATCTGGTCGGAGGTAGAAGCGATCGCAGCTGGTGTATTCACCACAAGCCAAGTTAAAGCCGCCTGTGTAGATTATTGTCGCAAACGTTTGCAAGCCAAACATAGCGCTCGTGCAATTCTCTGCAACGCCGGACAAGCAAACGCCGCCACGGGTAAGCAAGGTGTGCAAGATGCTCTAGAAAGTGCGGAATTATTGGCTCGTGAATTGAATATTTCACCCAATGCCATTTTACTAGCTTCTACTGGCGTGATTGGTCAGCGGATTAAAATGGATGCCTTAAAAAGTGGCATTCCCCAGCTAGTGGCAACATTATCTGAAACAGGCTCAGATGCAGCAGCAACAGCAATTATCACTACAGACTTGGTAACAAAATCCATAGCCTTAGAGACAACTATAGGCGATCGCCCGGTCAGAATTGGGGGCATTGCGAAAGGTTCCGGTATGATTCACCCCAACATGGCAACCATGTTGGCATTTGTTACCTGCGATGCGGCTGTTTCACCAAGTCTTTGGCAGCAGATGTTAGCCAGGGCCGCTGAGAGAAGTTTCAATTCTATCACCGTTGATGGTGATACTAGCACCAACGACAGCTTAATCGCCCTGGCCAACGGTCAATCACGCACTCCAGCCATTACCGAGGCGGGTGCAGAAGCAGAAAAATTAGAGGCGATGTTAACAGCAGTTTGCCAGCATTTAGCAAAAGCGATCGCTCGTGACGGTGAAGGAGCAACCTGTTTAATTGAAGTGCAAGTCACAGGGGCCCATGATGAACTCTCAGCCCGTCAAATAGCCAAAACCATTGCTGGCTCGTCTTTAGTCAAGTCTGCAATCTTTGGACGTGACCCCAATTGGGGACGTATCGCCGCCGCTGCTGGTCGATCTGGTGTGCTTTTTGAGCAAGAAAACCTCCAAATTAAGCTAGGGGATTTCTTAATGTTAGAGAATGGTCAACCTTTACCATTTGACCGCAAAGCAGCGAGCGCTTATTTAAAACAAGCTGCTGATGATGCTTCTTTACCCAAAGATTTTGTTGCCACCAATCATAGTAATGATTTGTCAGTTGCTCGCACCACTATCAAAACTCAACGATTAGACAATCCAGTCATCATTGCAGTCAGTATTGGTAATGGACATGGTTCTGGTAAAGCTTGGGGTTGCGACTTAAGTTATGACTACGTGAAAATTAACGCCGAGTATACTACTTGACCTGCACCAATTCTAAGAGGATGTTTTAAAAATTTTGGGCGAATATAATTCGCTACTACACAGGCGAAGTCCGCCTGCGCGGACTAACCAAAAATTAGGCTTTTCAAACCCACGGAGGTGGGTTTCGTCTGTGTAGCCGCGAATTATATTCGCCGGAGTCTGGTATTAATTTAGACTTTTCAAACAACCTCTAAGCTCGACTTTATCCAAAATTAAGAACTCGGTTTTCTTTATCCGGCAAAAACTCTGGCTTTTTGGCAAATACTTTTTCCACGTCACAGATTATCGATGAAGTTAAAAAAGTAAAACTACCGTCCCAGAGAGGTTTTAGCGATAGCGATCGCATTGCCAAAAAAATGGATAAAGTCGAGCTAAGTTGCTGCTGGAACTACGAGTATAATTTACGAAAGTGTTTGGTTATGATTGACCACGATCGCCTCTTCAAAGAATTGTTGTCTACATTTTTTGTTGAGTTTATCGATTTATTTCTACCTCAAGTAGTTAGCCAAATAGATCGTGATTCAATTCAATTTTTACCTCAAGAAGTGTTTACTGATGTTACTTCTGGAGAAAAGAAAGAGATTGATTTACTAGCACAGGTACGTTATCAGCAACAAGACACTTATTTTTTAATTCATGTTGAAAATCAGTCTTACACTAAGTCAGCATTTGCTAAACGCATGTTTAAGTATTTTGCACGCTTGCACGAAAAATATGATTTACCAATTTATCCAGTAGTTATTTTTTCTTTTGACGAACCACTACGCGCTGAACCTAAAAATTACCGCGTTTCGTTTCCAAACTTAAATATGTTGGAGTTTCAGTTTGCAGCAATTCAACTAAATCGGTTAAGTTGGCGGGATTTTTTAACGCAGCCAAATCCGGTTGCAGCAGCTTTGATGGCGAAGATGAATATTCCCATAGAGGAACGTCCGCTAGTGAAGGCAGAATGTTTGCGCTTGTTAGCAACGTTAAAATTAGACCCCGCACGAATGCAATTAATTTCTGGGTTTGTCGATACATATTTGCGACTAGACGATGCCCAAAAGCAGGTCTTTAAAGCAGCAATTAGTACAATGGGATTAGATGAACAGGAGCAAATTATGGAGATTGTAACCAGTTGGCAACAGGAAGGCGCTCAAAAAACAAGAGAAGAGATTGCATTGAATTTACTGCGCGAGGGTCTGGCTATTGAAGTCATTACGCGGGTAACAGGCTTAACACTTGAGCAAATAGAACAGCTACAGACACAGCTTTCTCAAGAGAAGTGAACTACCCACACTGACTTGGAGTACCAAGTCCAGTTTGGGCTTCTGTAATCAAGGGGGAGTGCCTAAACTTAGACTTTCGTCCAAGAGTAGGACTTACCTCCCCTCCTACAGCAGAGACGGCTGAACCTTCCGCCTTTATCATTCTGATGCCTTCTGCTCTAATATTTATCGCCGCATTTTCATCACGATCATGATGAGTATTGCAATGAGGACAAGTCCACTCACGGACATCCAATGGTATCTCACCTATTTGATAGAAACAATTAGAGCAAAGCTTAGAACTGGGGAACCATCTATCAATTTCAACCAACTTTCCACCTGTGCGTTCTAGCTTGTAGGCTAAAAAGTTAGTGAATGTTCCCCATCCTGCATCAGATATTGATTTCGCCAATTTATGGTTACGAACCATGCCCAAGACATGAAGATTCTCTACTATGACAGCTTGGCTATCGCTGACCAACTTATAACTAAGTTTATGCAGAAAATCCTGCCGAGAATTACTAACTCGCTCGTACACTTTGGCAACAACTTTTCTGTATCTATTTCTTGACTTGCTTGCTTTGACTTTACGTGCTAATTTTTTGTGTTTACGTTTTAGGTTTTTTTCATGTTTGGCAAGGTGCTTAGGGTTATCGTATTTAGAAACTTTATCGCCATCAGTGACAACAGCAAAGTGCCTTAATCCTAAATCAACACCGTATATCTTACCTTCTGAAACAACCGGATTTTCACCTTCTAACTCAGTCAGGATAGATGCAAGGTATTTACCAGAAGGCGTTTTACTCACAGTAACAGTCTTGACTTTCCCCTCAATAGCTCTATGTATTTTGGCTTTGACTATCCCGATATTTCCAGGGAGTTTGACATTGCCATCTACAATCTTGACGTTTTGAGGATACTGAACAGACTGCTTACCGTGTCTAGATTTGAATTTAGGAAATCCGGCACGTTTTTCAAAAAAGTTTTTGTAAGCTGTGGTCAAGTTGAGCGTTGTAGCCTGTAAAACTTGGCTATAACAATCAGATAACCACACCGTATCTTCAGCTTTTTTGAGTACAGGAAGAAATGCGTTGAGTGCAACACGGCTAAGTCCCTTACCCGTCTCCTTATAAGTCTCAATAGATTTATTCAAAGCATAATTCCACCACCATCTAGCACACCCAAAAGTTTGAGCTAGTTGATTTTGCTGTTCAAGTGACGGATATAAACGGACTTGCACAACCCTTCGACATCGCTCAGGGCAAGCTTTGTGTAACATTCAACATCTCCTCCTTGAGAGAATTATTTTACCACAAATATATATTGTGGCAAAGTAATCAAATAAAATAATTGTTGATTCGTCATACATCTAACATTTCTCTTTGCTATGCAAAAAATTAATATTAGATGCAATCCTTATCAACCGCCTTATATCCCGCCACTGATTCCGAATACAGAATTCAGTGGGGGACTTACGGCGTAATAGTTAAAGTACTGATTCAGCTTTCGCCTGATTCTACTACTGAAAGACGTAAGGCAGCAGTAGCTCATGAGTTTGTTTTGAGCGGCAAAGCGGCTCAAAACAAATTTTTCTTTATGACTACGCCTCTAAACTCAGAACTAAAGTTTTTTGCTCTTGCTCGTTAAGAGTTAAGAGTTCCCTTATCTGTTAGCCACCACCATTTTTACTCCATATTTGGGACGCAAAGTAAAAGCAGGCCAAGGTATGACTTGTTGATTTAGCACTAGGGTTAAGTGAAATTTCTGGGCAATAGTCGCCAACAGCAGTACCGCTTCCATCATGGCAAAGGACTTACCAAGACAAATTCTGGAACCACCACCAAAGGGAAAATACGCATAAGGAGGTATTTTTTTTAGCAAATCACCTGCCCAGCGATCGGGGTTGAATACTTCTGGTTGATCAAAATAGCGTGGGTCACGATGCATTACCCACTGAGTCATAACGACACCATCGCCAGCACGCAGAGGATAGCCAGCGATTTCGCAGTCCTCTATGGCTCTGCGGGCCATTCCCCAAGCAGGTGGATATAACCGCATCACCTCCATGATCACCATCTCTGTGTAACGTAACTGTGGTAAGTCGGCAACCGTAGGTGTTCTGCCACCCAACACTGCCTGTAATTCCTCAAGCAACTTCGTCTCAACTTCCGGATGTTGTGATAACAAGTAACACCCCCACGACAACACTAAGGCGGTGGTTTCATGACCTGCTATTAACAGTGTCATCATCTCATCCCGTAGTTGTTGATCACTCATAGCTTTGCCATCTTCATCCGACACTTGCAGCAGCATCGAGAGCAAATCACCTGTATCTTTGCCGCCTGCTCGTCGTTGCTGAATAATTTGATAAATTAGCTCATCGAACTGCCGCACTGCCTTGAGAAAACGCAGATTTTTGGCTGTGGGAAACCAATCTGGTAGTAAATACAATAACAGGTTGTTAAAGCGCTTTTCATAATATTCGATGCTCACCTGCATAGCGGTTGCGACTTTTTCTACCTCAGTGGCCAACTCAGCACCAAACAAGGTTTTGGCTACAATTTCCAAGGTGAGGTGCATCATGTCTTCGTGAATATCCCGAATTGTGCCATCATCCCAAGTGGTGAGTAGGCGGTTAGTGTAGTTAACCATCACCTCACCATAGGAAAAAATGCGATCGCGATGAAAAGCAGGTTGCATCAGTCGCCGCTGACGCTGCCAAGACTCACCTTCACTTACTACAATTCCATCACCCCATAGTCGCCGTAAGATTTGTAAGCTTTGATGTCTACCAAATTGACTGCTTTTTTTGACCAATACTTCTTCGATGTAGTCGGGGTGGTTGAGTTGATAAGACGAAAACAACGGCCCCTTCCACAAAACAACATCACCGTACTCTTTGGCACACTTAGTTGCAAAGCCAAGGGGATCGCGGCTGTATTCTGGAAAAATACCCAAGAGGAAATGTGCTTTTGGCCCTGGTGGATAATTGCCAGAAATTTGAGTTTTAGATGCTGAAATCATAGGTCTTCTCTTTTTTGAATACTTTTGCAAATCAGAAACTTTTGTTTTTTGCTGTAATACTTTTATCCATCAGTATTAACAATTCTTGCCGTCAACTAAGTTAATCTACAGTCAATAGTCAATAGTCAATAGTCAATAGTCATCAGTCATTAGTTATCACCTTTGCCTTGGTGGCGTTGCGATACCACGCCTGATTAGACTTGCTTCCAGTTCCTTGATAAATCTAAAGTCTTCCTCCAATAGCTGTTGGCTTTTGCTGACAAATGAGTCCTCATTGCTCTTGGCTTGCTTTTCTAGGAAAGCGAATGCTTGGCGAAATTGATGTGGACTCGCCTGAATTGGCGCATCAAAGTGACAAGAAATTATTTGTTGAAAATCCCAACTTGCAACTATGTCAGCCCAGTGAAGTACTTCTGTTGGTGCTTGAGGCAAAATCAGAGTTTGTAGAATTGGTGCGACAAATGGCCGCCCATCTCCTCGTAGGGCATCAAATGACTGCTTCCAGTTGTTTCGCCAGCGAAATGGATATAAACCAAAGTACGCCTTTTTTGAATGATCTGGGGCTTTGATAGCATCACGAAACATCTCTTTGAGTCCAGTAATTTCCACCATGCTGGGGCCAAAGTAAATGGCAAACAGTGAAATACGTTGCCATCCTTTGCGACGGTTTGCTTGATTATCTTCTATGATTTCCAGTGCATTGTCCCTGGCATGAAATAGCAAAGGATACGGATCTAATTTGATGATAGCTGGTGGATCTTCTGCTATAGAAAGTATAGAATCAGTCAAAATTAGAGTGCGCGATCGCTTGTGCAATACAGCCACTTCTGCAAAAGACCCACGCCCTAAGTTGATATCCAGCACAGCATAGTCAAATTCATCAGCAAAGGGAACTTGGCTTTTATCTTCTGGTAGTACCTGTGTCCGTTTTTCGGGAAAACCCAGCCAACTCAGCGGCAAATTTAGTGGGAAACTCCACTGATGGGGGGCAACAAACACCACAGCTTGTGAAAAGCGTCTGGCGAAGGGGCCGACGAAAATCTTATGTTCCAAACCCGAACTGGTTGGTAGAATGATATACTTAACGTCACCGTGCTTGACGACTAACTCGTTAACCAAGCGGATACACTCAATTGTAGGTGCAACGGGTGCATAAACCAGCAGACCGCCCGCTTCGAGCTTGACGACAATCATCCGAATCGGCACTATGGTGTAGAGGATACCGTGAGGCTGGTCGAATGTCCAGATTGTGTCTTTAACTATTTCTGTGCGGAGTGTCCGCCGCCTACCGTAGGGATAAAGTGGTAAAGCAGGCCAAAACAGCCATGACCAATCTCTCGGATCGGTACTAGAATTTAACCATTCCTCCTGAGATTGTATTCTCGGCTTACGTCCCTGTGGGTTCATCGTCATTCCACTCACTTCCTGTTCTTTTCAATTTCTAACATTGCAGCGAGTTCGATGAATCAGAATTTCACTATGAGTTACAGACATTTTGGCAGAATTGGGGACATCTGGAAACATATACCTTTGTTTAAAATTCCTCGTCCCCTTGTGGACGAGGAATTTGGTAATAGGTAATTGGTAATAGGTAATTGGCCCATTACCAATTACCTATTACCCATTACCAAAGCGGCGGGGCGGCTTTCCTCCCCACCCACGAGGGATGGCGCTTCCCGCCGCTTTTAGTGAATTTTTAGCTATAGAAAAGCCAAGTAGCTATATTGAAACAAATTCTGCTGATCCAGAGTATCAACTTACAGGTTCTTTTGAGCAACAATACGGAATTTTACATATAGAAAAAAATATCCAAAAATCTTCACTAATTCAAGATTCTGTTTATTGGAAAGTATTAAACAGCATATCTGAAAATAAAAAGGGGATATCAAAATATCTAGGTTCGCCAGCTTTGGCATTAAACATCTTGGGAGCATCAACAGAAAAATATGTTTTCTTTGATATAGAAGAAGCCTGTTTAAAATATATAGCAGAATATGCCAGCCAATTAAAATTAGCTAGCCAGATTTGTTATAAAAATGAAGACTCAATAGATGGACTGATAAATATGATTGAAGAATTAAGTTCCGAGGATTTTATTCATATTGATCCTTACTTAATCCATGAGAAAAATACTAATGGTAATACTTATTTTGATGCTTTCGTAAAAGCTATGAGAAAAGGTGTGAAGGGAATGCTTTGGTATGGATTTAACACCTCGCAAGAAAGAAATGCTTTACATCAAGGTTTTCAAGGACTGACTAACACTGGTAGTAGACGCTTGCAAGGAATTGAAATTATGTCAATTTTGCTTGACGAAAATATTTCATATCAAGTTCGGCTAATTACTTACGATCTAGTCGGTTTGCTTGGTAATAGGTAATGGGTAATGGGTAATAGGTAATATAAAGTTCGGCTAATTACTTACGATCTAGTCGGTTTGCTTGGTAATAGGTAATGGGTAATGGGTAATAGGTAATACTCAAAACCAATTACCAATTACCAATTACCAATTACCAATTCCCAATTACCGACCTCCACAGATATCATAAGTGTTTAAACGGACATGATATCAGATGTAAATCCCGGCGTCTGGGGGTGTGGGATTTTAGTTGGGAACTTGAGTGATATGTTACCCGTTACCAAACTTAACTAACTACTGCTTCTGTTTTTTCCTCTGTTTTTGCTTGTGTCAGCACATATGGCTTTTCAGCGCCTTGTGCTAAATATTCAGCTAGCTGACTTTCAATTTGGTCGCGGACAATTTGACGATACTCTAGAAAATGTTCGTTGTGGGCGCAGGCAGAAAGATAATGTTCGGCAACTCCTGGGTTACGCTTAATAATACTAAACAAGTGATGCCAGAACTTCCACCGGGTTTCTCGTTTGATTCCTTGTCGCCAAATCACAATCAACAGCGCTTTAACCACCACCCACTCAGGCATTTTAAACGGCGCTTTCCAACTCGGCGCACCCATCATCAAAAAACAGCGGTAGGTACGATCTAAATACTTGATTGGGTCATATAAAGCACAAAACGCTTCAACATATTCTCTGGCAATATCTTCCAGTGGACGAGTAGCAATGAAATTCATCAACGTTGTTTGGTTGATATTACCGTCTTGATTTTCCCTTAGTCGTCCTTCTTTTTGCAAGCGATGCCACAGCGCTGTGTTTGGTAGCGCTTGCAACATGGCGAAGGTGGTAGAAGGAATTGCTGCTTGTTCAGCAAAGCGGACAATGCGATCGCCTGCACCCGGTTTTTCCCCATCAAACCCGATAATAAATCCAGCCATTGGTCGCAACCCAGCTTTGATGATGGTTTCCACAGACTCAGTTAGGGAATTGCGGGTATTTTGAAATTTCTTAGTCATTTGCAAGCTATCTTCATCTGGTGTTTCAATGCCTAAAAACACCGCAGAAAAACCAGAATCAACCATTAACTCCAGCAATTCTGGATCTTGTGCCAAGTCAATTGAAGCTTCAGTATCAAAGCGGAAAGGATAGTGATGTTCTGCCATCCACACTTTTAACTCTTTCAACAACAACTTCACATTGCGCTTATTGCCGATAAAGTTGTCATCCACCATGAACACACCCCGTCGCCAACCCAATTCATAGAGATAATCTAACTCTGCTAAAAGTTGTGCTGGGGTTTTAGTGCGGGGTTTGCGACCATAAAGCACAATAATGTCGCAAAATTCGCACTGGAAGGGACAGCCACGCGAAAACTGCACAGACATCATGTCATAGGCATTCAATTCTAGTAAATCAAAGCGGGGTATGGGTGTGCTTGTGACATCAGGTTTTTCTGTAGTGCGGAAAGTTCCAGAAGTTTCTCCTCTTTGAATTGCTTCAACGAACATAGGCAAAGTGATTTCCCCTTCATCGAGAATCAGGAAATCTGCACCTACATTTTGCACTTGATGGGGTGTAGAGGTAGGGTAAGGGCCACCCACCGCCACTAATTTACCGCGCTGCTTTGCTTCTTGAATTTGGTCTAATAAATCTTGTTTCTGGACAATCATCGCGGAGAAGATGACTACATCCGCCCATGCCCACTCTTCCTCTGTGGCTTGACGAATGTTGCGATCAACCAGCTTAAATTCCCATTGTTGGGGCAAAATCGCCGCCACTGTCACCAAACCCAAAGGTGGTAACAAAACCTTGCGATCGACTAACTCCAAAATTTTTTCGTATGACCAAAAGGTTTTAGGAAATATCGGATATACTAGCAAAATTCGCATTAAGTATCAATCCTCACACTTTGAATGTTATCCCACTCTAGCGGAAATTAATAGTTATTAACTGATGAACGCCAGGTGCTTTAACCGGGGGCTTCGGGGCCCCTCTGGGAGTGACCCCAGGAAAGCTAGCTGTGCGTCTCTCCTTTGGAGAAGACAGGGCGATGGCGCGCGGCAGTTCCCTGAGTCGGGAAAGCCTCCCACAGCACTGGCTGCTGATTTTGTACAGGCGAAAGGTTTGACGCCTGTACTTTTGACTGACGACTGTTGTTAGGAGTTATTAGTTTCCTGCTGTCTCCATGTCTGCACAACTGCTGCGTCCTTTGTCTTGGAGTCACCAACCGTTACAGCACTTACGCAGGACTACAATTTTACGTCCGGAGCGAGCTTAGCGTTGTAATCGCAAAAGCTTAGTTTTTCGTTACGAGTGCCTAAGTCCTACGTTAATGTGGATAGCCTTGTTGCGATCGCTTATTGATCTAATGCGGGATATTTGGTGTAAGTTCATCAAACCGGAAGTTATCGAGAACCGTTGCCGCAAATTCCCCTGATTGATCAACTGATGCCTCCTACTAACAAGGAATATAAGAAAGCTACAGTGATTTTGGCTTCACTTAAACGTTGACAAAAATCTTCTATAGAAAAGTAAGAAAAGTAGGAAAAGTGGGAAAAGTCAGAAATTTAAAATGATTAAGTAAGAAAAGTCAGCGAATAAATAAAAATTAGAAAAATTTGAATAAGGTATTGAAAATTAACTTTCAATAGTGTAAATTAAAACTCGTATTCAAATCCTAGGGTTAAAAAAATTGCAGTTAATAAAACTGTCAATTTTATCAAAAATAGAGCCATTTTTTGCTCTACTTATCTCCAAATGATTAAAAAAACACTAGTTTCTGGACTAAAAAGTGAATATGTATTCAGTGTAATCTGTTGCAATTACTAGGCTTTATCTATTAATCCTTTTAATAACAGGTAAAGCCTTTGTTAAATGAGCCAAAAAACTAATTTTATAGGAGTAAAAATGAGATTTTTTAATGCCAGCAAAATTGCCATTGGAGTTGCTGTAGTAGCCACTTGCCTAAATTTGAATGTTAACAAAGTTTCGGCTGATCTTGGTAGTATCATTGCTGATATTTTCATCAATCTCACAGGCAAAGAATCTGGTTTAAGATTCATCGCCTTAACCTCTAACAATACTGTTGTGAATATCAGTCCGGGTGGATACGCAAAAACAATTAAAGTTAAAGGAATTGATGGCAATTTACAAGGTATTGACTCCCGTCCAGCCAACGGTCTGCTTTACGGTGTTACAGACACTGACAAGATATACACCATTAACCTGACAAACGGTCAGGCTACGTTAGTGAGTACTTTATCTAGTAGCTTCAATGGCGGATTTCAGTCAGGATTTGACTTCAATCCCGTACCAGACCGCTTACGAATAGTAGGTAGCAATGACCAAAATTACCGTACTAATGTAGATACTGGTGCAGTTACTGTTGATGGAACTCTGGCTTATGATACAGCCGATATTAACGCCGGAGTTGACCCCAACATTACCGCTGCTGCTTACACAAATTCGGTTGCTGGGGCGACGACAACTCAACTTTTTGGGATTGATTACGACCTTGACGCGTTAGTTCTGCAAAACCCACCCAACAATGGTACTCTCAAGACCATAGGCAGCCTCGGTGTTAACTTTGCACCTGTAGGCGGGTTTGACATTTTTACAGACTCACAAGGCAACAATACTGCCTATGCACTGTCTGGTTCAGTTCTTTACAAGATCGATCTATCCACTGGTGCTGCAACTAAAATTGCGGAGGTGCCTGGAGGTGGGTTTATCGGTTTAGCCGTTACTTCCTGGTAGTCAGCAGCTTCTGAGAAGGGGTACAGGGGTAGGGTGTTGACTTTGTGAGAAATTAGCTCAAAAGTTTTCATGCAGTTTCTGTGTCGTCATTTGAAGCAAAAAATACGGTTCTTCTCTTTGAAAGCATAGATAGACCAAAAACTTCAACAGACCAAGCTTCAAGATCAAGATACCGAACTGTTTCTAAGGCAAGTTTTACAACAGATCCTGTCAAGTTCATAGTAGATAAAGAAATGCTCCTTGCAGTTCGCCCTGTGGAAACTTTATGACATTTGAGGTTTTTCATAATGCCAGAAATCTGACCGTGCAACTCCGGGCTAGACCAGGCCTGTCCTTGTGACCACTGGCTCAATTCCCGTAATTCTTGTACTTTTGGGTGAGTTTCAGGTACGCTGCCATGAATTGGAAGTTCACGCGGGTCAAAAAACTTCACCTCTGCCCCAAATTCTTCAATGATGCGTGCTGCTTCTTCTGCCAAGAGGCGGCTATAGGAACGCTCACGCAGGGAGCCATACAAAAACAAAATTCTGGGGGTATGGTCAAATGTCGTCATGATAATTGCTTAGGGATTTCCAAGAAGTAAGTATCCAATAAAAGGAACCACAGAGGCGCAGAGGACACGGGGAGATGAAGAAGAGAGAGGATTGTTGTATGAGATTTTTGGATATTTTTTAATGTGGAAGTCCCTTATTTTCCTCTAATATCAAGTTCGGTTAATTACTTACGATATAGTCGGTTTGCTTGGTAATAGGTAATAGGTAATGGGTAATGGGTAATGGGTAATAGGTAATACTCAAAACCAATTACCAATTCCCAATTACCAATTCCCAATTACCGACCTTCACAGATATCATAAGTGTTTAAACGGACATGATATAACTCTCGCAAAAAGGTGCTTTGGGCTTCTCGCAATTCGACATCAGGATTTGCGTGTTGGATTTTCTGTATTGCGTCGTTATAAGAGGAACCAGTGTAAATCAGATAAGAAGCCAGTATCGTTCCCGTTCGTCGCCTCCCACTGGTGCAATGAACTGCAACAGCGTTGCCAATGCCTTTTTGAGTGTCAATGAACTTTTGTAATTCCTGAAGCTGCTCTAGGGTGGGAGCAGTGCCACCTTTGATTGGCAACCACAGATGAGGAATATTTGCTTTTTGATACAAATCTAGGTTAAAGGGGTCATCCATAACGGAGACGATCGCACCAACACCAGTAGAGCGTAACTCTGTCAACTCCTCTGCCATTGGCTTGCGAACACCTGCCAGTTTCCCTGGAATCACCCACCACAGGTTCTCTGAAATTGGTTGAATTGTTTCTTGCTCCATTGGTTCGAGCCTTAGTCTAATCTCAGTACTACAATTTGATTTAAGGTTGCAATCTTTATCGAACAGGTGAAATTTCTTTATTCACAGACTCAATCAATTGAGTCACCCGTTCTTTAATCTCATCGCGGACTCTAGGAAAAATTTCAGGCTGCTCGGCTGGGTCATCTAACTGCCAGTCTTCAAATACTTCCCGCACAACCCACTCCGGGGGCAAATTCACGCCACAACCACATAGAGAAATTACTACATCAAAGTCTTCGGCTTTGAAGTCACTCAGAGGTTTGGAGTGTTGATCGGTAATATCGATACCAATTTCTTTCATGGTTGCGATTGCTTCTGGTCTAACCTGACTTGCTTCTAAGCCTGAGCTAATCACTTCAATTTTTCCTTTACCAAGGGTTTTAGCAAAGCCTTCCGCCATTTGAGAACGAGCAGAGTTCTTTTTGCAGACAAACATTACACGTTTCATTGTTCAACTCCTCATAATAGGACTAAATTTACAAAGTTCTCGATTCAGGTGGTGTGAAATAACGTTTTTGGAACCAGAAGGCAACATTAACCAAACTAATCAATACAGGTACTTCCACCAAGGGGCCAACGACAGCTGCAAAAGCCGCACCCGAATTAATGCCGAACACTGCAATTGCCACAGCAATCGCCAACTCAAAATTATTTCCTGCGGCTGTAAACGCTACACTGGCAGCTCTGGAATAGTCCGTCTTAATGCGCCAAAATATTAACAGCTAACTGCACTTTGTTTTGTGAGTCAGCTTGAAACTCTTTAGCGATCGCCTGTGTAATTGGATCGACCCTACTAGAACCATCAATTTTTATTGTTGTCCCAGCTTTTGGAGTATTACTAACTTGAATAGTGTTTGGGGACTGTTGACTTTGAGTACTAGAAGTTGAAGAAGCTGCACAACTACTCGTTAGAGCTAGCGTAAAAAGCGCGAGAGCTAATTTATTAACTTTTACTTTCATTGACCTTCCCCTGTGCTGTAGCTAAGTTAAAATGCCTCTCATTTCAAATAAACTTGATATATAAAAGTATGTCAAGTGCAAGAGATAAATATTCATCAAAAAAAGTTGATATGATTTTCTTAAGAATTTTGGCAGGAGCGGGCGGCAATATTTGAGCTAGGCGGCGATAATCGGATAATATCATGTCCGTTTAAACACTTATGATATCTGTGGAGGTCGGTAATTGGTAATTGGGAATTGGTAATTGGTAATTGGGAATTGGTAATTGGGAATTGGTAATTGGTTTTGAGTATTACCCATTACCCATTACCTATTACCAAGCAAACCGACTATATCGTAAGTAATTAACCGAACTTGATATCAGTAGTCGGATGGGTATCCTCACCTGTCCTTTGTATTCAGGGCGGGTAGGATGCCACCCCACAGTTGAGGATAATTTATTTGTTGTAAAACCCTTACTTGACAAATTCTGGTAGTTCAATCCAAAAGCGGCTACCTTCACCGACTTGTGAGTCAACGCCTACCTGACCTCCCATGCGTTCAATGCCTTTACGGACGATCGCTAGTCCAATTCCTGTACCAGGGTAGGCTTCTATGCTATGCAGGCGCTCAAAAACGCCGAAAATCCGCTCTAAATGCTGGGGTTGAATGCCAATGCCGTTGTCTTCTACCCACAAGCGTACCGAGCGATCGCGCCGTTCTGTCCGTAGCCTGATTTGCGGTTGGACTCCAGCAGCGACAAATTTAATGCTATTGGTTATAAGATTTGTAATAATCTGCTCGACTGTGCGGTAATTGCCCACAACTTCCAAGAGAGGTTCTGCAACTGTGACTTGCGCTTGCTTTTCTTGCAAAGATGGCTCTAGTTGCGTTAGTACCTGCCTTACAAGTAAGTTAAGGTTAATTGGCTGAAGCGGCAAATCAACGCGACTCAAACGGCTGTATGCTAATAAGTCCACCAGTAAGTTGTCCATGCGCTCTACGCTACTGGCGAGGCGATGCAGTAAATCTTGCCCGACTGAATTCAATGCGGTATCATATTCCTCTAATAAAATGGCGGCAAATCCCCGCATGGCACGCAGAGGTTCTTGTAAGTCGTGGGAGATAGAATAGGCAAAGGCTTCTAAAGCACTATTGGCTTCTTCTAACTGTTGGGTGCGGTTGCTCACTAATTGTTCCAATTGTTCGGTGTAGCGGTGCAACTCCTCACGCATCCGGGATTGCTCAATGGCGATCGCTAGTTGATTCGCCACTTCGTAGGCATTTTCCATGTCTTCGTCAGTTAATGACCTTGGCTGAATTGCTCCTAAGTTGAAAGAACCAATGAGTTGTCCTTGGGCAATTACAGGGACATTCATAATCAAGCGAATGCCTTGGTCAAACAGTCGTTGTTGCACAAGATAAAGTCTGGGTTGTTCAGCTAGGTTTTCAATGAGCAGCGCTTGGTTTTGTTGCAAGGTTTCAATATCGCCAAAATCTGACAATGGGAACGTTTCACCAACGGTAAAATCAATGCCATCACTAGATTGAACTGCCAACACAGTGGCTTGCTGAGTTTCAAAATCAAATAACGTGACATCTAGTATCTGACAGGGAAGCAAGGGATAGGTAGCAGCAAGAGCAGCTTGGGCAATTTCTGTGGGTGAGATTGCCCGCAGAATCGAACGATCTAACTCTTGTAGAGTTCTTAATCTGGCAGCATAGCGTTTGAGCGACTCTTCTGCACGTTTGCGCCCGGTGATGTCTTCTACCAGTCCATCAATTACCGCTTCTCCATTAGTCGTATTTAAAGTTTCATTGACTGCCAGCCAAATCGAGCTACCATCGGCTCTGTGTAACTTTAATTCCCGTTCTCTTCTGTGTTGTGGTGTCAAATCTCCCGCTTTGGAAAAAATTGCATCAAAGCTACTATTACACTGGATTTCATCTAAAGAATTCAATTCTAAAACTCTGAGAAAGGCGCTGTTAACTTCCAGTAGTCCTCCGTCTGGAATAGCGCGAAACACACCCACATTTAATTGGTTGAGTAAAGATTGCAGGCGGTTCTCAAAAAAGCTGGCTCTACGTCGAGTTTCATAGCGTTCTAAAACAGACTTCACCGAGGTTGATAATCGTACAAGGTGTTTGGATGACTTGAGGATATAATCATCGAGTCCATTTTTCATGGCCTCCACGGCAATTTCCTGAGTGCCTGTATTTGTAAACATAATTACAGGGCGATCGGGAAAGCGGTTCTTTAGAGTACGTAATATTTCCAGACCAGTAGTCCAGCGCAGTTGGTAGTCAGTTATTGTCAGGTCAAATTGACCTGCTACCAGTGCTTGCTCAAACTCTTCTGGTTCACCCACTTCCTCCACCTGTACATTAGGAAACTCCCGCCGCATCTCTCGGATAATCATGAAGCGGTCGTTTGAATCGTCGTCAATGATCAGAATGTGCATGAGGCTATGGATGCTTAAAAGTTTTACATAGGGGTTGGTGAGGTGTAGTGAGGTTACTTGGTATTAAATAAACTGTCAGTCAGTGTAAACGAACGGCCTTTGATTTAAATTAAGCCAATAAGCCTCTAGTAACTTTACCATTGCAGTTAGGTCATTGAATGCCACAGGTTTGACTAAGTAAGAGTTCACACCTAAGTCGTAAGCCTTTTGAATGTCGTGCATTTCTGTGGAAGTTGTCAAAACAATCACTGGTAGGCGTTTTAATTCAGGTTGTTGTTTCAGCCACTCTAACACTTCAAACCCAGATTTACGAGGCATTTTCAAGTCTAACAAAACCAGTATTGGCAGAGGATAAGACTTGCGGTCAGCATAATTTCCTTCACCACAGAGGTAAGCAATGGCGGCTTCTCCGTCGCTAACAACTTGCAGCAGTTGTGTCAGATTAGCTTTGCGTAAAGCACGACGAATTAACAGGACTTGATTCGAGTCGTCCTCTGCCAGCAAAATGGTCTGTTGCTCTGCTGTGTTCATGCGTCTATGTCTTGTGTTTGTAGTTCAATCCAAAAACGGCTACCTTGCCCCAATGCCGATTCTACGCCCACATGTCCCCCTATGCGTTCAACTCCCTTGCGGACAATTGCCAAGCCAATGCCAGAACCTGGGTAACTTTCTTCACCGTGTAGCCTTTCAAATACGTTAAAAATTCGCTCTTGATGCTCTGGCGCAATGCCAATGCCGTTGTCTTCGACCCAGAGGCGAAGTCGGGGGGATGGGGGGATGGGGGGATGGGGGGGAAGATTTGTTGTAGATTCTCCCCTGCTCCCCTGCTCCCCTGCACCCCTGCACCCCTGCACCCCTGCTCCCCTGCTCCCCTGCACCCCTGCACCCCTGCTCCCCTGCACCCCTGCCACCATTTCTGCCCATACACGAATCTGGGGTTGTCTGTTAGGGGGGACAAATTTGATGGCGTTGCTCAGCAGGTTAACGATCGCTTGCAACAAAGTTGTATAATGTCCTCTAACTTCTGGAAATGGTTGTTCGATTGTCACCTGAGCTTGTCGCGATCGCAACTCCGCTTCTAATTGCCCCACTGCATATGTAACGATTTCTGTCAAGTTCAATATCCGCAGCTTCATTTCAGCCCGACTGAGGCGGGAGTAGTTGAGCAGGTCTTGAATCAATCCATCCATGCGTTCGGCTGAGGCAACAATCCGCTGGATATATTCTTGTCCGTCGCTGTCTAATTGGTCGCCGTAGTCTTCTTGGAGTGCTTGAGCTAAGCCTTGTACGGAACGCAGAGGTGCGCGCAAGTCGTGGGAGACTGAATACCCAAAGGTTTCCAGTTCACTGTTGGCTTCCACAAGGGCGGCTGTGCGTTCGGCAACTCGTTGTTCTAGTTCGTTGGCGTGGTTTTGCAGTTGTTCGCGCAGTCGGGATTGCTGAATGGCGATCGCTAGTTGATTGGCAATTTCTGTGGCGATGGCTTGGTTTTCTAAGTCAAAAGCAGCAGGTTTGTTGGCAAATAATGTTAAGTCGCCGATCAAATTGCCTTCAACCTGCAAGGCCACTGCGAGGAAACTCCGAGAACCTGCTGCCAACTGATACTCTAGGGCTGGTGTGCGATCGCTCCAAGTTGCAATATCATCTATATATAAAATCGGCTCTCGATACCTGACAATCTCCACAGGCGTTAATTGATTAATCGATACTACTGCCCCCGCATAATTACCAGCAATTTGCCCCGCCAGAATTTGGGCTTCACTGGTGTTGAAATTAAACAAAATCACAGCGGCTTGCTGGCAGACAATCACATTACTCAAACGTTCTAGGGCAGCTTGGGCAATCTGTGCTGGTGACTCTGCCCTTAAAATGGCACGGTCAATTGCTTGTAAAGTTGCCAAACGCTGATTCGAGCGATACAGTGCTGCTTCCGTCCGCTTTCGCTCTGTGATGTCTCTTGCTATACCAATTAAGCCAATGATGTTACCGCGTGCATCTCGGTAGGGGTCTTTGGTGGATAGATAGGTATGCAGCCTACCCGCCTCCATGATCAGTTCTTCAATTACTTCTGTTTTGCCTCTGTTCATGATGCGACGATCAGTTTCTCTAATGGTCGCTGCAATGTGACGCGGAAATAATTGAATATCGTCTTTACCCACAATCTCGTCTTTAGCACTGCCGAAAATTCGCGCCCCAGTCGTATTAATCAGTTGATAGCGTCCTTGGCGGTCTTTAAGAAATACTGCATCATTTGTACCTTCAATGACGCTTTCCAGCAGGTTATAACTTTCTTGTAATGCTTGTGCTGACTCCCAACGGTCAATTGCTTCAGCGAGGATATTAGCAACACCTTGCAAAAAATTAACATCATTTGGGGTAAAGCTTCTTTGACGGGTGGTGTGAACAGCTAAAACGCCCCAAGGTGGTTGATGTCCGTTGATAATGACGCTGATACCACTGATGACTCCGTGATTCATGAGCAAAGGGGAACTATGAAACCGCGTTTCTGTGCGGAGGTCTGTAAGAATCACTGGCTGATTCACAAGCAATGTATAACCTGCTTGGGAATCAGTACCAGCGTTGACTGTGGCACGATTAATTAATTCAGGCTGCCATCCTACCCCTGCTCGCAGCAACAAAATACCCTGCTGTGGTAGCAGTTGCAACACTTTATTGTATTCTATATCCAGAGTTTGAGCTATCAGAGCGCAGGTTTGATTAAGCAAGGTTGTGAGGTCAATACCGGAAAGTGCTAATTGACCCAATTGAGCGATCGCTTCTTGTTGTCGCGCCTGCATCATCAGTTCGTTTTCTGACTCTTTTCGTTGTGTGATATCACGTACAACATTGCAGAAGCCAGATAAATTTCCTTGTTCATCAAGTAAAGCTGTAATCAGAACACTGGCGTAAAAATGAGAGCCATCTTTGCGGACTCGCCAAGCTTCTTCAGCAAACTTTCCTTGAGCTGCGGCTACCTCAAGCAAGCGGCCGGGATGACCTCGCTCTAAGTCAGTGGCCGTATAGAAACGGGAGAAATGTTGATCTAAAATTTCTTTAGCTGTATAACCTTGAATGCGTTCTGCACCAGCATTCCAAATCACAATTCGCCCCTGGGGGTCAAGTCTGTAAATAGCATAGTCTTGTACCGCCTCTACCATTTGTCGATAGCGATTTTCACTTTCTCGTAGCCTTAATTCGGCCCGCCTCCTAGCAGCATTCAACTCATTGGTGAACAGAGATACAGCAGCAAATAACCCCAAACGGATAATACTATCCAACGTTACTACATACGGTGAGTAGGTGGGCTGTAAAAAAAAGTAGACAATAGCCAAGCTACAGAGGAGAGTAGCTATGAGACCGGATTTGTAGCTACCATACCACGAACTAAACACTACCGCTGCAAAAAACATTGAAAAGCTCACGTTTTCTAGCAGTGGCGAGATGAGTAGAGACAATAACAGTGCTAAAGCGCTGGCAAGTACAGCAATGCCGTAGTTTTGTAGCTGCCAGGAGTGATTTGCATTCTGCATCACTCACTCTCCTGGTAGTATGAATAATTTATCCTTTATTTATTTTATTAATGTCGTCTAAATTCCGCATCTCGTTGGTAAAAATAATTATGTTAGAAGCCAGGAGGGCGATCGCTTTATGGTACAGGTGCAGATTGTGGGTGCTTTCCTGCATAGTAGACAACGGCTTTTAACTGTTCTGCATCAGGAACATAAAATACTCTGTCGCCTTTTGTCACCTCATATTCCCACGCCCCCTTGTAGAGTTTGCCTTTCAAAGGAAAAACCCGTCCAGGTCGTCTACTTGTTGGTGCAGTACACAAATCCTCATAACAACGACGAGAGTTTTCTGGATGGCGCTGCATTAAGGCTTCCCAGTCTCGATTAATATCATGTCCGTTTAAACATTTATGATATCTGTGGAGGTCGGTAATTGGGAATTGGTAATTGGTAATGGGTAATGGGTAATAGGTAATACTCAAAACCAATTACCAATTACCAATTACCTATTACCAAGCAAACCGACTATATCGTAAGTAATTAGCCGAACTTGATATAACTCGATTATTTTTGGCTACCACTAACCAAGTGCTTTCTGTAATAGATAATGTAGGAGCCGTCAGTTTAACTTCTGGCGGCTCCACATTCTCTACTATTGGATTTTCTGGCGGATTTTCTGACATACGAAAATTCACGTAGCACTCTGAGCAGACGGTTTAGTTAATGGTACTTCATCAGTGTGGTCACTAAAAGCTGCTGCTAGATCAGGACTAGTAATGGCTATAGCACTCTCATGCCATTCGTGGATAATCGCGTCAATCATATCCCATGCGTGATTCGAGGAATCAATCAACCGAAAAGCTTCACTAACTTCTTTGATAAAATCTTGAAGTTCTTCGGCATCAAATACTCTCAGCCATCCATAAGGATGTTCAAAGCCGATTTCTTTCCCCATTAACAAACAAAAAGCAACGGTTAACACCTCAAATACAGTTTTACTCTGTGTTGCTGTCTTGACGAGAAAAGTTACTTCCTCACGGCGCAACAAAGCAAAAGACTGATCATTGCGAGTAATTGTTACCTAACCAAGATGTCCATTCTTTTAAGCGATTCTCTTCTTGTTTACTTGCTAGGGCGGCCCGATATTGGGCTTCACGCTTAAGCCAAAATGCTGCTGTACTCCCCAAAACTCGTTCTAACTTCAGGGCTGTTTCTTCATTGATAGGTGCTTTGCCATTGATAAGCAGGCTGATGTGTTTTGTGGTGTAGCCTAAACGTTCTGCTAACTCTGCTTGTGTCCAATCACGTTCTTCTAATATATCGGCGATGGTATCACCAGGGGGAGAAACCCAATCAGGAGTAAAGGGCCGGGTTGTCTTAGTCATGGTAATCTCCAATGAAAACAATACAAACAGCAGTAACTTTTGACCAATCAATGCTTCCATCCTCAGTCAGAGGAACGGGGTCGTTATCAGGCTTATTTGGTAAATAAATTTTTTATCAGCTTTCTAGCTTTTTACTTTCCTGCACCAAGTTAGTAATTGTTGCTACTAATAAAGCTGGGTCTATTGGTTTGGCAATATGGGCTTGAAAACCCACTGATAAAGCTTGCTGTTCGTCGCCTTCACCAGCATAAGCCGTAAGAGCGATCGCAATAATCTCTCCTCCTTGCTCTTTTGTCAGTGACCTAATTTGCCGCAGCAGGATGTAACCATCCATTTCTGGCATACCGATATCACTCACGAGTAGATCTGGTTTTGATTCTGCTATGGTGAAGAGTGCTTTTGTTGCTGATGATACTGCCTTAACGCTGGCTCCACAATCTTGCAGTATAAAGGTAACTAATTCTAAAGAATCAGGGTCATCGTCTACAACTAAGATTTGCAAACCATGAAAAACTGAAGCATTGGCAGCGGTTACATCAGTTTCTTCAATACTTACCTGAGTTTCGGTAAGTATGATCGGCAAATTAATAGTAAAGGTAGCTCCTTGTCCTTCTCCGGGACTTTCTGCTAAAACAGTGCCACCATGCATTTCTACTAAATAATGCACAATTGCCAGTCCTAAACCTAAGCCACCAAATTTTCTGGTGGTAGCGCTATCGGCTTGACGAAAGGTGTCAAATACATAGGGAAGAAAATCTGGGGTGATACCTTTGCCTGTATCTTTCACCAAAATTTGCGCTTGAGAATCAACTTGCTGCAAGTAAATTTCTACTTGTCCACCTTCAGGAGTAAACTTAATGGCGTTGGAAAGTAAATTCCAAACGACTTGTTGCAAGCGTCCTGCATCGCCAAACACTTGACACACAACAGAATCGAGAACGGAATAAATTTGAATTGATTTTGCTTCAGCCGCTAGCCTCACTGTTTCCATTGCAGCTCTAATAATGGTTGCCAAATCAACGGGGCAAACATTGAGGCTTAACTTACCTCGTAAAATACGAGAAATATCCAGCAAGTCTTCAATGAGTTTAGTTTGTAATAAAGCGTTGCGTTCAATGGTTTCCAGGGCGAAAGCTGTCTTATTTTGATCAAGCTTGTGGCTACGCAAAAGTTTTGTCCAACCCAAGATGGGATTGAGTGGCGTTCTGATTTCGTGAGACAATACAGCTAGAAACTCATCTTTAATGCGGTTGGCTTCTAAAGCTTGTTGGTAAAGTTGAGCGTTATCAATGGCGGTAGCTGCCCGTTGAGCCAGTGCTTGAGCCATAGCTAAATTACTGCTACTGTAGCAATGGTTCGGTTGCGTAGTCAGCAAAGTAATTGCACCTAACTTGCGTCCGCGAGCAACTAAAGGCACAACCATATAAGATTGAACATTTATCTGGTGCATTAACAGCATGAGTTCCTTATCCTGACTCATGGCTGGTAAAAACGCATTTGTGACATCAATAACTAACTCTGGCTCAAGAGTTTGCAACACCTTGCGGACACCAAAATCAACCTCGGTTGAGGTAAAATAAAGCTTTCTCAGTAACAGTACCAGCGCTTCTATTTCCGGCGTAGCCGCAGCAATCACTGGTTCCTCAAATACTGTCAAATTACTTTCGAGAATATCAATAAAACAGCAGTCAGCTAAAGTAGGAACGACTAAGTTGGCTAACTTTCCTAGAGTTGTGCGGTAATCGAGGGAAGATACTAACAGCCGGCTGGCTTCAGATAGTAAACTGTAGTTTTGTTTTTCAACTTCAGCTTCCATCCGGGCGGCTTGTTCGCGGCTGAGGAGTTGTTCTCGTTCTAACTCTACTTGTTTGCGATCGCTAATATCCTCAATTAAGCCGTCAACAATGGTGTTACCATCTATTTTTGTAAAGGTTTTGCTGACACGTACCCAAATTAAACTACCATCTGCGCGTCTTAGTTGCATCTCGCGATCGCGTACTTCTCCATTTTGTCGCAGTTGTTCGCTGAGCTGAGCATAATCTTCTGGCTGAAAATAAAGCTCAATCAACCTACTGGCTTGCTCTTCTGGCAATGTTCCCAACCCCAACAGACGCAGAAATGCCGGGTTGCACTCTAGTAAAGAACCATCTAAAGTTGCCCGATAAATCCCCACATTTAAGCGATTCAACAGTGTTTGAAAACGTACCTCTAATTTGACAGCTTGTTGGCGAACCGTTGCTCTTTCTATAGCTGAACGAACTGCTGCTGTTAATCTTACGTAGTGCTGAGGTGACTTAACAACATAGTCATCTAATCCCGACTTCATTGCCTCAACCGCCACTTCTTGAGTACCGCTGTTGGTAAACATAATTACCGGACAGTCAGGATAAATAGCTCTAATTGCCCGTAATACTTCTAACCCATTACTCCAGCGCAGTTGATAATCGGTGATAACTAAATCAAATTGCCCCTTTTCTAAAACCTGAGTTAATTCTTCTGCTATGGCAACCTCTTCTACTTTCAAATCAACAAACTCTCGCTTCAGTTGACGTATTGCGATGAGGCGATCGTTCGGGTTGTCATCAATCAGGAGAATGCGTAACATTTGGCTACAAGTTATATAGCATTAATATGATAAGCCTAAACAGAGCCTAATACAGTTTCACTTTAATTTTGATACAAATAGGCAGCTCTTGAGCAGGGGAGCAGAGGAGCAGAGGAGCAGGGGAGCAGGGGTGAAAGGATTTGTAACAGTAATTGAGTGAAATGGTATAAGAGGATGTTTAAAAAGTATTGTTGCTAACAGCAAAAGTCCTAAACCTAATCTTTCACTGATTGATGCACTGGTATTACTGTACCTCATTTACCTGTAATGTGTTGTAATAAGCTAAAGCCCATCTAAATTGCATAATCACCTCATAAGATCGTTGACCGATAACCGATGACAGTCATCAGTCATCAGTCATCAGTCAACACAATTAGATATGCAACTTCAATGCACATTAGCTTATCATGCCTGCTTGATTACTTATCAAACCCACGCTCACCCTACCCCACCAAAACTACGCTTTGTTTCCCCTCCTCGTTCACGGGGAGGGGATTAAGGGGTGGGGTGCAATGACTGTGGGAATAATAACTAATTAACCAAAGATGATAAGCTAAACCACATCTAGTACAGCACGGCGGAAATAAACCAAGCATTATTGTGAGAAACTAAGAAAGTAGAGTCAAAGCAGTTTAGGCTGAAAACAAGGGAACCTGGTGTGGCACGATTAGCTGCAAAAGTATTAAATTTGAACGAGAGCGATCGCTCACAACTCCAACAGTTGATCAACCGACACAATACGGCGCAACAAATAGTACTACGTGCAAAAATAATTCTCCTAGCGTCAGAGGGGAAAAATCATGGCGAAATTGCTCGATTATTAGATATAAGTCTTGATATGGCTCGTTTATGGCGAAACCGATGGTTGGAAAATAGCGATAAAGAGTTGTCTATTTTGCAGAGATTACAAGACTCAGAGCGTATTGGCGCACCAGTAAAATTTAGTATGGAGCAAGTAATCGAACTATTCGCCCTTGCATGTTCACCACCCGAAGACTATGGACGATCAATAAGTCATTGGACATCAAGAGAACTAGCGGACGAAATCATGAAACAAGGTATCATTGAAAGCATATCTGTCCGCCATGTTGGAAGATTATTAGAAGAAGCAGAACTTAAACCCCACCAGAGCCGCTACTGGTTAACCCCCCCCCTCTTGATGAAGAATTTGACGCAAAAGTTGAAGATATTACTGGTTTATACATCAGTGCGATTGAACGTTATCAAAACGGAGAGCGTACAATATCGATTGATGAAATGACTGGGATTCAGGCTACAGAGCGTTTAGAAAAAGATTTACCAATGCGACCGGGTAAGGTTGAAAGACGGGAGTTTGAGTATATTCGTCACGGTACACAAAGCTTAATTGCTAGTTTCGATATTGCCACTGGTCAAATTGTTGAACCAAATTGTGGAAACACAAGAACCGAAGAAGATTTTGTCCAACATATTCGTCGAATTATTGAAAGCGACCCTCAGGCAATCAAATGGCATTTGATTATGGACTGTCTTAATACTCACCAGTCGGAATCATTAGTTCGCTTTGTTGCACAAAAAGAAGATTTAAACATTGACCTTGGAATTAAGGGCAAAAGTGGCATTCTGAAATCGATGAAATCCCGTGCAGCTTTTTTGAGTGACCAAACACACCGAATTGTTTTCCATTACACACCCAAACATTCTTCTTGGCTCAACCAAATTGAAATTTGGTTCAGTATTTTGGTTCGCAAGTTACTCAAGCGTGCTAGCTTCAAAAGTCAGGATGACCTCAAAACCCGAATTCTCGAATTTATCGATTACTTTAATCAAACAATGGCTAAACCTTTTAAGTGGACATATAAGGGTAAAGTGTTGGCTATCTAATGCTTGGCTTATTTACGCCGAAGTGTACTAGTTTGCATAATCTGAAATTGTACATTTGTTGTGGGGTGGGCGTCTCGCCCGCCCAATATATGCAAGTTAAATGTGGAACAGCTTATAACGCTCTTCCGTCACTCTGGGGAAAGAAAAATTTCTGGCAACTTTTAAACCTGAGTCAGCAATTAGGTTTGAAGCTTTATTTTCTAACATTATGAAAAAAATCATACCTTTTGGCTAAAAGTCTTGTGTAGCAAGGATTATATGTTTTTATCTGGAGAGAGTGATGAAAGAGCGATAATTACTCAATCTGAAGAGGCTTTTTCCGAAACAGTAGTTTTATCATCTGTATAATCACTGAGATGGGCAAGAGTGCCAAGCTGATATCGGGTGATTTGTGATGAAACTAGATTTAGTCAGGTTTTTTCAGGCTTGCAACCCAGCCAAGACTCTGGTTGTCAGCAAACCGGAAGATAGGCAATATTATATTGATTTTTCCAAAGTGCGTGGTGCCAGGATTATTGAGGAACTTGGGCGGACTATCACCAGGCTTTCACCACAAGAACCTACCTGTCAATTATTTACCGGACATATCGGCTGTGGCAAGTCTACTGAATTACTGCGGTTAAAAGCAGAGTTAGAACAGCAGGAATTTCATGTAGTTTATTTTGAGTCTAGCCAAAGCCTGGATATGGCAGATATTGATATTACAGATATTTTACTGGCAGTGGCTCGTGAAGTCAGTCAAAGTCTGGAAGCAATCAAAATTAACCTGAAACCAGGATACTTTAAAAAACTGTTTCATGAAATTTCGGAATTTTTGCAAACACCCTTAGACATTGGCGTTGAGGCCGAATTGTCTGTGGGTATTGCCAAAATCACTGCCAAAACTAAAGATAGCCCCAAACTTCGCGGTCAGTTGCGGCAATATTTAGAACCGCGCACCAATGGCATTTTAGAATCAATAAACAAAGAATTGCTCAAACCTGCTAGAGAAAGACTCAAGCAGCAAGGTAAAAAAGGACTGGTGGTAATTGTCGATAATCTTGACCGAGTTGATAATTCTTTGAAACCTTCAGGTTATTATCAACCAGAATATCTGTTTGTAGAACGCGGCGAACAGTTAAATCAACTAAATTGTCATGTTGTTTATACTATTCCCCTAGTGTTAATTTTTTCCAATGCTTTAGGCCGGTTAACAAATCGCTTTGGCGTAGACCCCAAAGTTTTGCCAATGGTTCCTGTGCAACTACAGGATGGTTCGCAATTTTCCCCAGGAATTACACTACTGCAACAAATGGTTATGGTCAGGGCTTTTCCTGGTGTCAGTTGGGAACAAAGCCAGCATTTAATTACCCAAGTTTTTGATAGTCCTAATACTTTAGAAAGGCTGTGCTTAGTTAGCGGCGGTCATTTACGAAATTTGCTGATGTTATTATTTCGCTGTCTTCAGCAAGAAGACCCACCCTTGTCGCAAGAGTGTGTAAATAGAGTGATTAAACAACGCCGTAACGAGTTAACTTTAGCAATTACAGCTGATGAATGGGAAGTATTGCGTGAAGTAGCGCAAGACAAAAGCTTAAGAGGTCATGAAAAATACGAACTTTTGCTTCGCAGTATGTTTGTATTTGAATACCGTGATGAAGATGGTTCTTGGTTTGATATCAATCCGATTTTAGCCGAAGCCAGGGAATTTAGGTTATGAATTGTCGTAGGGGTGTACAGCTGTACGCCCCTACCGTGTCACCAATTGCTGTAACCCTATCACCAATTGTGGGAACAGCTAAGGGATTATCAAGAAATAAATTATCCAATCTTGTGGGGTGGGCGTCTCGCCCGCCCAAGGCTAGGGGCGGACAAGATGTCCACCCCACAAGAAAAATTGTATGTTTTTTTTATTTGTCAGTCCCTAAATTATTTATGTTATGAGTAATCAGCAAGAGCCAGAAAATTTAGCACCTAATAATGAGCGCTCATTGCAAACTCTCGTGCGAACAATCACCCTTTCTCAAGGAGAATTTTCGCTGATTTTATTGCGTTGTAACTATGCTGATTTACGCCAGCGTATGGTGGAACGGTTGCACCAAATCTCTCCTGTACACATACGCGAAATCACTTTACCTGCATCAGTGAAAACGCTTTACACAAATATAGGCGAACAACTGGGAGATGAACAGCCACCTGCATTGATGGTTTTTGGTTTAGAGTCAGTTAAAAATATTGATCCAGTTTTGACTTCAGCTAACCAAGTACGAGAGGAATTTAGAAAGAACTTTCCGTTTCCCATATTGTTGTGGGTTAATGATTCAGTTGTGCAAAAATTTATTCGTTTAGCAACTGATTTAGAGAATTGGGCAACTATCATTGAATTTGAAAACCCTACAGATGAGTTAGTCAACTTTTTCCAGCAAAAAACTGATGAAATCTTTGCTGGTGATGTAACACCTAATCCCCAAATATGCCAGGAACTAAAAACTGCTCGTCAGGATTTGCAAAGCCGGGGAGAAGTATTAGAACCAACACTGCAAGCAAGTTTAGAATTTGTGCTGGGTTTGAATGATTATTTACATGATAAAATAGATGCTGCTTTAGAACATTATCAAATCAGTTTAGCTTTTTGGCAGCAAAGTAATTTTTTAGAACGACAAGGTATTTTACTCGTTAATATTGCTTTAGTTTATCATCGCCAAGCTGAAAAAAATCAGATAGAAAATCAACATTATTGCCAAGAGTCAAAAGGTTATCTACAGCAAGCTATTAATCTTTTTGAGCAAGCACAACGCTCAGATTTAGTTGCAAAACATATTACCAAATTGGGTGAAGTACTCCAATGTTTACAAGCATGGTCAGAGTTACAAAGATTGATTGACAAATCTCTGCCGCTACATCAAAATTATGGCTCGTCTTTGCAATTGGCTCAAGATTATGGTTTTGTGGCAGAGATAGCCTTACATGAGTCACGATGGCATGATGCTAAACAACTCGCAGAACAAGCATTACAAATATTAGCTGAAATACCTAATGAGGTACAGAAATACCCCACCCGCGCTATCGCGCACCTTCCCCTTACCAAGGGGAGGGTTGGGGAGGGGTATACCTCATCTACTTACAAAACGCTGTATCAGTTTATTTTAGCCAAATCACAACAGGGTTTAGGTGAAATTCCAGCAGCAATTAATAATTTAGAAGCTGCAAAAAACGAAAGCAATCATCAGTACAACCCACAATTATATATATCTATATTAGAGAGATTACGCTTACTTTACTTTGAGCAAGGTGAATATCTCAAAGCTTTTAAGATTAAGCAAGAGCAACTACAAATAGAACAGCAATATGGTTTCCGTGCTTTTGTTGGTGCATCTTATCTTAACCCGCAGCGACAGGCAATTAATTCTGCACAGTTGCAAGCTGAAAACCCTCAAACCATTGCTGAAGAAATTGCTGCTTCTGGTCGAGGACAAGATGTTAAACGGTTGCGAGAAAGAATTGGCGGCACTGAACATAAATTGACTGTGATTCATGGTCAGTCAGGAGTGGGGAAAAGTTCAATTTTACAAGGTGGGTTAATTCCGGCGCTGCAACAACAAGCGATTGGTGAGCGAGATGCTTTACCTATTTTGTTGCGAGTTTATACAGATTGGGTAGGAATGTTAGGGCAGAGTTTAACTAAAGCTTTTGAGGAAGTTAGAGGTAATCAATTAGCTGTTAATCTTGATTCTTCAGCAGCTATTTTAGAACAATTGCGGAAAAATGCCGACAGAAACTTTTTGACAGTTTTAATCTTTGATCAGTTTGAAGAGTTTTTCTTTGTTTATCCAGACCAAAGCCAAAGGCGAGCTTTTTATGAGTTTTTGCGAATCTGTCTAGATATTTCTTTTGTGAAAGTAATTTTGTCTTTGCGAGAAGATTATTTACATTATTTATTAGAATTAGACCGTTTGTTTGATTTGAGTGTAATTAATAATAATATTCTTGATAAAAATATTCGCTATTATTTAGGTAACTTTTCGCCAGCCGATGCTAAGGCAGTTGTACAGAGTTTAACAGCACGTTCTCAATTTTATCTAGAACCTGCACTGATTGATGAGTTAGTGCAGGATTTAGCGGGTGATTTGGGTGAAGTCCGCCCCATTGAGTTGCAAATTGTCGGTATGCAACTACAAGCAGATAAAATTACTACTTTAACAAAGTACACAAACCTTGGTGAGAATCCTAAACTAAAATTAGTTGAGAAATCACTTGAAGCAGTGATTGCAGATTGTGGATATAAAAATAGAGATACTGCCTGGAAAATATTATATTTATTAACTGATGAAAATAGTACTAGGCCCTTGAAAACTAAAGATGATTTAGTATCGATGTGTGATGAGCCAGCAGAAAAAGTAGATTTTGTTTTAAAAATTTTAGTAGGTTCAGGATTAATATTTTTCATTCCTGAAAGGCCAAGTAATCGTTATCAACTTATTCATGATTATTTGATAAAGTTTATTCGTAATCAAAATACAATTAAAAATCTTTTTATTTCATTAGTAAAGTATACTAATAGTATTACTATTGAGATAAAAGCTTGTGATATTCCTTCTAGCAAGGTAGTTTTAGTAAAAGGTTTTATTCAGCTCACACAAGAAAAAACATTTGTGCCGATTCGTATACTACGCGAGATCAAAGCAAAGCCTATTGGACAAAAACAGTATATCAATGGTGTTGCAACCAAAACAGTACAACCTTATTTTGTTAGTGTCAAACCTGAAGGTTCGAGTGTATTTTATGATATTGAAGTATTTGATTGGGAAGGTCAAATATTAAAAATTGGTAAAAATTTTATACAAAAAATTATTGATTTTAAATAATATCTATGGAAATCGTATATAATCTTGACTTGATTAGCATGAATGACTTATGATAATATAAATATTACATATTTATAACTAAAAAAGCTAAAAAACAATCAAAATTTAAATATTTAATACCTAAATGCGTACCATTGCAATTCACACATCTAAAGGTGGAGTGGGTAAAACAACTCTATCAGTCAACCTTGCCTACGAAATAGCTAGGTTAGGAAATAAAGTTCTTATAATAGACTTAGATGATCAAGGAAATAGTAGTTTATATTTAGGAGTGAATAAAGCCGACGAGCTTGATAAGGCTAAAAGATTAGACGAATTTAATAAAATATTAGAAGAGTTTAAAAATAGAAAAGAAATTATAGATTTTCTGAGTGCTGATATATATTCTCAAAATTTTAAATATCAAGATTACATACAAAATATATCACCATTTAATAAATATTTAAATTCTTCTGCTTCTAATGTTAGGATAGATGTTATTCCTAGTAGCTATAGAACTACAGAAGAAGTAGACAGATTAACTTCTCGTGTTGGCAGAATGGGAAATGTTGCAATGCTTCTAAAAAAAGCGTTAAAAAAGTTTGATAACGAATATGATTATGTGATATTGGATACATCTCCGAATATTACTCCAGCTACACTAAATGGTTTATATGCTGCTCGTTACTTGATTATACCTACTCAATTAGAATATTTTTCAGTGTATGGTGTTAGCTCTGTAATTAGAGAAATTGAGAGAGGCGTTCATGAAGAAATGGAGGGGCAGCAAGCCAGAGTTCTAGGTATCGTACCTATGATGACAGAGCCATCACGCGGGAAAAGTAAAGCATCTGCTAGTAAAATAAAGATTAACAATTTTGCTAAACAGCTACTAGAAAGAGCACAATTAGGCACAAAATTATTGCCAGAAATTAAAAGAACAAAGAGCTTTCCTGATGCCTCAGAAAAAAGGTTACCTTTGCGAGTTTTTGTGGAACAAAAATCTGAGTCTAAGAGAACGAGTAGTGAAAAGGAGGCTGTTGAACAATTATCACAGTTAACAGAAGAGATTATTAATAGAATTGATCTGGATGAAAGTAGGAGGGGAAATTAAAAAATGTATAAAAGTCTTGAGACTGGCCCTGGGAAAATTTTTTTAAGCCAAATAAAATTACCAAATGTTAAATTACATAATTTGGACAAAAAAGAATTATCTAAAGTTAGTCAGAGTTTAAAAGATTTAAAATATAATCTAGTACTTCCAATTGTTTCTTTATCTGATGAAGAAGATAAATTTTTTCTAGTGACAGGTTTAGCAATATATGAATCAGCTATAAAAAGTGGTTTAGAACAAATATGGGTATTTCTTATAGCTGATAAAAAACAAGAAGTCGAAAAGCTTCTTGAACAATTTGCTTTACAAGCAAAATTAAACGAAAAAGTAATTGATTCAGAAGATGTCACAAATTTTGTAGATTTTTTGAATAATCCCAAATCTCCTCTTACAAAAGTCCGTGGAATAGGAGAAAAATATGCTAAAAAAATAGAATCTAAACGTCCTTATAAGTCAGCAGAGGATATACAAAAACAACTAGGCCCTAAACAATCCTTAAACTGGCTAATAGCTTATAAAGAATGGAAAAATCAAAGTTAGCCCAGTAGGGTGCGTTATCGCCTTAGCATCAACACCGCCAGAGATTTGCGGTGCGTTATGGACGATAGTCCTAACGCACCCTACAAAAGTTACTACAGCCGATTCATGTGTTGCAAATATTTTTGGAATCGGTATTAGCCCTAAAGCATCCATCGATTCAGTAATCAAAAATCTAACCCCCCAGCCTCCTTCCCTTGAAGGGAAGGGGAGCTAAACTCCCCGCTCCTACGAGGAGAGGGGTAGGGAGGTTCTTCCAGGATTACTGAATTGGTGTTCTAGCTTTGACACCGCTAATTTTCAAAACATCACTCATGGTGACACAATAATTTGGCAAGCCAAAACTATCAGGATTAATCACATTGTTGTATGTAAAATGCCGATAGTTCATGCAGAATCTATCCCAAGCGGCCATTTGAATCCGGAAAACAACAATAATTAAATTAGCTAATGCTAAAGACAAAGGAATACGAAAGTAAATCTTTTTATTCAAATAATCACAAACTTGTTCTACTGCTTGATTGGCAGTTAATTCTTTTTGACCTAAAACCAAGAAACGTGATGCATTCTCTTTGGATGGATGATCAATTAAGTATTGCACTACAGTAGCAATGTCTCGCCCGTGGATAAAGTGAAAACTGCCATCAACCTGCAAAAAGCGAATCAAGTCAATATATTTTGTCACTTCTGGAATACCAGATGTGAGATGAGAATAAGGTTTTTTGGCATCACCGCCCAAAACTAAAGTCGGAAAAACAGTAGTGATTTTAGATGCTATTGCTAATTGAGATTTTTGATGTAAGCATTCATATTTGGAACGGATATAATCTGTACCAATTTCCCCTGCTTCTTTGAGTGGTTGATTGTCACGTCCTAAAACACTAGCTGTAGAAAAATAGATTACTTGTTCGCAGCGTTCTGGATTTAAAAGCTTGAGTAATTCTATTGTTTTATCTACATTCACATCAAAGGTTTCTTCACCACCCCAAGCCGTTGCTGTGAGTACTGCAATATCAATTGTGGGTAGCAAATCAGCAAACTGGCTAATTTTTTGCATATCACCTTGTAAGACGGTGATACCTGGACGTGCTTGAATATTAACTTGCAGTTTATTGGGGTTTCTAACTAGTAGAAATAATTCGTGATTTGTATTTTCAATTAAAGCTTCTGAAATATAGTGACCAATACAGCCACTTGCGCCGGTCACTAAAATTCTTTTTTGGTTCATAATAATTGTTTTAAAAGTTAAGAGTTAAAAATAAAGTTAAATGTTCCGCATAATATGGTGCGTTAGGCTAAAGCCATAACGCACCCTACTGAGTATTTATATTAGAAGTTGTTTATTATAGCTTAGTTGATTCGTCTTATCGTAAAGCAAATAACAGCTGAATTTTTTGTTTACGAATTAGTACTAAAAGCTAGTTTTTCATCTTCTAGCAACATCTCAATTACCTCACGTAAATTCTTATGTAACTCATCTAAGGTTTCACCTTGAGAATGCGCTTCAGGAAAACCAGGAACGTAGCCAACATATAGATTTGTATCAGAATCGCGTTCGACGATCGCGGTAAAAGTTCTCATAAAAATATTAGTTGTTAGTTGTCAGTAGTCAGTTGTCAGTTGTTCTGCCACTGACTACTGACATTTGACTAAACAAGCGCATTCAGTTGTTTAGCGGTTTCAAAGAAGAAAGCAACATTTTCTTCTGGAGTTTCTGGTAGTACACCATGTCCAAGATTGAGAATATGACCCCAATTTCCCGCTTTGCGGACTGTATCAAGGATGCGATCGCGGATAAACTGTTTGGAACCAAATAGTACTCCTGGGTCAAGATTTCCCTGTACTTTGATATGCTTGCCTAATCTGGCTCGTGCATCTGCCATATCCACTGTCCAATCGACAGTCACGACATCTGCACCTGATTGTGCCATTCTTTCTAACACGCCAGCACTACCACTTACCAGCAAAATCAAAGGTGTATCTGGATGAGTTTGCTTAACTTGCTGAAATACCCTTTGCTGATAAGGCAGAGCAAAAATGTCATAATCTTGGGGGCTTAATTGTCCTGCCCAAGAATCGAACATTTGTACAACTTGGGCACCACAATCAATTTGGTAGCGCACATAAACAGCGATTTCATCTGCTAATTTAGCCAACAGCCGATGTAATATCGCTGGTTCTGAGAATGCCATATTTTTGATGATGGAGTAGGTTTTAGAACCTTTACCTTCCACCGCATAAGCCGCTAACGTCCACGGCGCACCCACGAAGCCTAATACCGTTGATTTGTCGCCAACTTCTTGGCGTAACGCCTGCAAAATTGTCTTAATAAATGGTAGAGATGCTTCTGGATCTAAAGAATGCAGGTTATCAACTTGTTCTTGAGTGCGAATGGGCGAGTAAATGATTGGGCCTTTACCTTCCGCAATGTCCATGTCAATGCCTAAACCAGGCAATGGGGTTACAATGTCGGAAAACAAAATCACTCCGTCAGGCTGGAAGGCTCTCCAAGGTTGCAGGGAGACTTCAATCGCTACATCGGGAATTTCGGAGCGATCGCGAAATGAGGGATACTTCTCCCTTAAGTCTCGATACGCTTTCATATATCGTCCCGCTTGTCGCATCATCCACACGGGGGGACGATCTACTACTTCACCACGAGCAGCCCGCAGGAGATGAGGAGCCGTTAACGTAACACCCATTTAACACTTCATCCTAAGTCACTTTCTGATGCCACTGTTTAGCTTATCATTCTGGGATTACGCTTTTTCAATAGGGATTGGGGAATTGGGGACTGGGGACTGGGGACTGGGGACTGGGGACTGGGGACTGGGGACTGGGGACTGGGGACTGGGGACTGGGGACTGGGGACTGGGGAATTGGCAATTGCCAATTGGTTATTCTCCCTCATCTCCCTCATCTCCCTCATCTCCCTCATCTCCCTCATCTCCCTCATCTCCCTCATCTCCCTCATCTCCCTCATCTCCCTCATCTCCCTCATCTCCCTCATCTCCCTCATCTCCCTCATCTCCCTCATCTCCCTCATCTCCCTCATCTCCCTCATCTCCCTCATCTCCCTCATCTCCCTCATCTCCCTCATCTCCCTCATCTCCCTCATCTCCCTCATCTCCCTCATCTCCCTCATCTCCCTCATCCCCCTCATCCTCCCCTGCACCCCTGCACCCCTGCTCCCCCTGCACCCCTGCTCCCCCCGCTCCCCTGCTCCCCTGCTCCCCTGCTCCCTGCTCCCTACTTTCTCTTAATATGCAATCTGATTCTAGTTCTAATGTTGCATCGACTAATGGTAATTCCAGTTTAGGCAAGTTGTTGATCCCGCGATCGCAGCGACGGAAGTTTTTTGTTGTGTTTACTTGCATGACCATCATGGGATGGGTTGTGGGAGGTGTTGCTAGTATCGCTTTAGAAAGAATTATCTTTCAAAGTTTGCCTCCTGCTGTTGCTGTTCAGTCCCAAATCTGGATCAGATTTCTCACTACTGTTGTGTTTGCTGTGGTTTTTGGCGCAGATCAAGCCCTTGCTCTGCGCTTTTATCTCTCCGGTTGGCTATGGATGCTGGCTACTAGTGTAGGTTGGGTGGTTGCCAACAATGTTGCTATAGCCTGGAGTAACTATATTGCATCTATTGCTGCTTCTTCAAATGAAGCTTTATCTCCTGAGATTACTATCATTTTGGGATTATTATCAACAATCTCATATATTATTTCTGGGATTTGGCTAGGGCTTTTTCAATGGTTGGTGTTGCGGCGTTACACAGCAGGTGCTTGGTGGTGGACTTTTCTGCCTTGTGTTGCTTTTTTCTTGATCAGCATTTTGATTTGGTTACTCTCTCTTATACAATATTTAATTCCAGAAGTCATTCGTACAGGGATATTGTATTTGAGCGAGCAAGGATTTACAGCTATTATTCTCGGAGTTATACCAGCAATTGGTTTGTGTACCTTGAAAAGAAACTCTCATCGCCAGAGGGAAGTTTCTGGAATATGAAAATGGGGAGCAGGGGAGCAGGGGAGCGGGGGAGCAGGGGAGCAGGGGAGCAGGGGAGCAGGGGAGCAGGGGAGATGAGGATAAATAATTCCTAACAACTGACAACTGACAACTGACAACTAACAACTAACAACTGACAACTGACAACTGACAACTGACAACTGACAACTGACAACTGACAACTGACAACTGACAACTCACAACTGACTCCTGACTCAGCACTATTACTAAAGGTTAGAGATGATGGATAAAATTAATAATATTTTAAGAAGTATTGTAGTGCCTCCTGTTGCCCAGAAGCAGGCGGAGGTTTTAGAGGTGCATGGCGATCGCCGCATTGATGACTACTTTTGGATGCGCGATCGCGATAACCCAAAAGTTATTGACTATCTCAAAGCAGAAAACGCTTATACCGCAGAGATGATGCAGCATACGGAACCACTGCAAGCCAAACTCTACGATGAAATGTTGGCTCGGATTAAAGAAACTGATTTGTCTGTGCCATACCGTAAAGATGAATATTATTATTATTCACGGACGGAGGAAGGCAAGGGTTATCGGATTTACTGCCGGAAAAAAGGTAGTTTAGATGCTGCTGAAGAAATCATTTTAGATGAAAATGAATTAGCAGCAGGGCATGATTTTTTTGATTTAGGAGCATTTGCCATTAGTCCTAATCATCAAATATTAGCTTATTCAATAGATACCAGTGGCTCTGAGCAGTATACGCTTTTCTTTCTGGACTTAAATACACATCAATTGTATCCAGAAGTGATTCCAGAAACTTATTTTTCTTTTGCTTGGGGCAATGATAATAAAACAGGTTTTTATACCAAAATTGATGCTGCTAACCGTCCTTATCAATTATTTAGGCATACTTTAGGCACTTCTTTTACAGAAGATGTTTTGATTTATCATGAACCAGATGATGCTTACCCTTTATATGTGACAGAAACTCGCAGTGAAGCATACATTTTGCTGATGTTACATAGCAGCATCACCTCAGAAGTGCATTATTTAGATGCGAATAATCCTACTGGGGATTTTCAATTAATTCATCCACGCACTCAGGGAATAGAATATAGTGTCGATCATCATAGCGATTACTTCTACATCGTTACCAATGAAAAAGCTGTTAACTTCAAGTTGATGAAAACCCCGATAGCTTCACCAGCAAGGGAAAATTGGCAAACTGTAATTCCTCACCGAGACGATGTACTGTTATCAGGGGTAAGTTTGTTTAGCAATCACTTAGTAATTTATGAAAGAACTGGTGGACTAGAAACTATCAGAGTGCAAAATCTCACGACAGGCGAAGAAAATAATATTTCTTTTCCGGAACCAACATATGAATTGTATGAAGGTAGTAATCCAGAGTTTCACACTGAGATTTTACGCTTTAATTACACATCTTTAATCACGCCCCTATCTGTTTTCGATTACAACATGGAAACAACTGAGCGGGAGTTGAAAAAACAAACAGAAGTTCTTGGTGGCTACGACAAAACTCGATATCAGAGTGAGTGGCTGATGGCTACAGCCGAAGATGGGACAAAGATTCCTATATCTATTGTTTATAAACGAGGAATAGCAAAAGACGGTAAAAATCCCTTGTTACTCACAGGATATGGTGCTTACGGTATGTCTTACCCGGCATCATTTTCTCTAAATAAACTTTCACTACTAGACCGTGGAATAGTGTTTGCCATAGCCCATATTCGTGGTGGGGAAGAAATGGGGCGGAAGTGGTATGAAGCAGGCAAATTTTTGCAGAAAAAGAATACCTTTACAGATTTTATCACCTGTGCAGAGTATTTGATTGCCGAAGGTTGGACAGCGAGCGATCGCCTGGCAATTACTGGCGGTAGCGCAGGCGGTTTATTGATGGGTGCAGTGATAAATTTACGCCCCGACTTGTTCAAATTAGTGGTTGCCCAAGTTCCCTTTGTAGATGTAGTAACTACTATATTGGATACTTCCCTACCTCTTTCAGCTATGGAATGGGAAGAATGGGGTAATCCCAACGATCCAATTTATTATGACTACATGAAATCTTATTCACCTTACGATAATGTCGAGGCGAAAGATTACCCAGATTTACTAATTATTGCCGGCTTAAATGATTCGCGTGTTAAATATTGGGAACCCGCCAAATGGACAGCGAAACTTCGAGAACTCAAAACGGATAATCATATTCTCTTGTTGAAAACTAACATGGATGCAGGACATGGCGGTGCATCTGGACGTTACGACAGCCTGCGGGAACTAGCTTTTGAGTATGCCTTTATTCTCGACCGGTTAGGGTTGGGGAGTGGGGAGTAGGGAGGAGGGGAGCAGGGAAGCAGGGGAGTAGGGAGCAGGGAGGATGAGGGATGAAGGAAATGAGGGAGATGAGGGAGATGAGGGGGATGAGGGAGATGAGGCAGATGAGGGAGAATAACCAATTGCCAATTCCCCAGTCCCCAGTCCCCAGTCCCCAGTCCCCAGTCCCCAGTCCCCAGTCCCCAGTCCCCAGTCCCCAGTCCCCAGTCCCCAGTCCCCAGTCCCCAGTCCCCAGTCCCCAGTCCCCAGTCCCCAGTCCCCAGTCCCCAGTCCCCTTTATGCACAAAATCAATCGAGTTGCCATTGTTGGCGGAACTCACGGTAATGAATTTACGGGAGCATTCTTAATTAAAAAGTTTGAACAGCTTCCTAATCTAATTCAGCGACCTAGTTTTGAAACTATCACATTATTAGGTAATCCCCAAGCTTTTGCAGTAGGGAAGCGTTATATTTACAAAGACTTAAATCGTTCTTTCTTCAGTGAAGACTTACAAAACTCCACACTTTCCACCTATGAAGATATCCGGGCAAAAGCTATATATAAAATACTAGGAGCAAAAAATCAATCTCAGGTAGATGTAATTATTGATTTACATAGTACCACTGCAAACATGGGTCTGAGTCTGATGCTAGGTAGCTATCATCCTTTTCTGCTGCAATTAGCAACCTATCTCAGTTCTGTAAATCCTGAAGTGAAAGTTTGTTACACACAAGCTGAAAAAGGCAGTAATTTTCTGCGATCATTGTGTGAATTAGGTTTTGTGATTGAAGTTGGGCCTGTAGCCCAAGGTGTCTTGAATGCAGAATGGTTTCAAAAAACAGAAAAATTAATTTACACTGTTTTGGACTATCTAGAAAGGTGTAATCAAGGTTCAATTCCTGAGAGTGAAAATACATTGACATTCTATCAATTTATAGGAACGATAGATTTTCCTAGAAACGAATATGGAGAGATTCAAGCAATGATTCATCCTCAAATTCAGTTTCGGGATTATGAACCTCTCAAACCTGGCGATCCTATATTTTTAACTTTGGATGGTAAGACAATCAGCTACGAAGGAACATCAACTGTTTATCCAATTTTCATTAATGAAGCTGCTTACTATGAAAAGGGTATCGCTATGTGTTTAACCGAAAAGCAAATCGATTTTAAATTTTAAATTTGGGATTTTGGATTTGTTCCACCCTCAGGTTTAATATGGTTTTAATATGGTAGGGTGCGTTAGGACTAACGTCCATAACGCACCGCCAGAGATTTGCGGTGGGTTGCGCTTGGCGACAAGACACCCTATTGGCTAATACTGGCTTTCACAATCCAAAATCTAAAATCTAAAATCCAAAATGGTATAGCTTGGATTACGCCCAAATCCGACCCCGACGAAAAGGCTTTTCAGGTTCAGTTTGATTTGCTTTTTCTTTCGCCATTTGCTGCCACCAAAAACCATAGTCTTCAAGCCCAGTGGCTAAGAGATGACTTTTTACTTCCTCGCTTTTATCTGGAGTTGCAGGTGTTTGCTGTTCTGCTTGGCTTGCGTCTGGGGTAGTTTTCTTTTCCTTAGCCATAGTTTTGGTATCTCCTAATTCACTATTAGATTCATAACTAATAAACGGTCTGACTTTTCACGTCATGTGGAAAAGCTAACGCTAGACCTAACCCCCCAGCCCCCTTCCCTACGAGGGAAGGGGGAGAAATCAAAGCCTCTCTCCTTGTAGGGGAGAGGAATGGAAGCGGGGTTTTCCAGATACCGTGAAAAGTCAGATAAACGGTACTTCTGATTGTACTCGCGCAGCGTAACGCACCAAAGCTTAGGTTGGTGCGTTATGGACACCATTCCTAAAGCATCGATAATTAATAACCCACTGCATTAGTGTCAACAATTGCGTGTCTGGTGATGTCCCGCAAGGAAGTAAACTTCCTTGCTAATAGCTAAAGTCATCTCAAGATGACTATATATCTCCAAAAATCTTTTGTCTACTTCAGTAGACTTGAGCTATTAGCCGCTTAATTTATTCCCAGGCGGGTAATGTAGCCAACAGTTATATCATGTCCGGTGATTAGATCATTACTAATGATGCCGACAGCCACAGCCGCAGGAAGATTTAAATTGCTGATAGCTTCTGTATTGAAATGCTGCGGGGTCATTGTAATTTGCACCGTGCAATAAATCCATGCGAATGCTGACTAAATCTTCAACTCTGCCATGAATTACATCAACTGCCCGATGAGGATAAATAATATCAGGTCTTTTGACTGGAGGGGAAAGTATTGGTAATCTCATGTTGTTTTTTTGTTTTGCAAAAGCAGGGGATCGGGGGAAAAATAACAACTGACAACACTTCGACAAGCTCAGTGCATCGCTGACAACTGACAACTGACAACTAACAACTGACAACTAACAACTAACAATTAATATGGTGTAGACCAAGTACGGACTTCGCCCAAGGTGACAGGAATTAAATCGCTGACATCAATTGTAAACCGGAATAACTTCTTAGCGCGACGGCTGTTTTCTGGGTCGAAGAATTTCAATTTCACGTCCCAACAATCGCTGTCAATTCTACAGAAGGGACTTTTCTCTACTGTAATACTATCTAGTTCCATGCCATCGGCTACGGCTGTGGCAAAGGTGGAAGCAGCTTGAAAGGCGTTGGTGGCGGCAAAGTTTAAGGCGCGGTCTTGAGATGTTGTGCCTAAGTTGCGTAAGTCGTAGTATATGCGGTTGAGGAAGCTGCTAAGGGTGCGGCGAATGGCTTCTTCTTGTGCATCTGCGGTTGTGGCTTGCACTGTTTGGATGGCAGCATTCACTAAGTTGTTGACTTTCCAACCGTAAAGTCCGCGATTGCTGTAAACTTCGATGACTGGGACGACTTGCCCGGAAAATAGTTTAACTGTACGCCCAGATAATACCCCAGGAATACTAACTCGCTCTACATAATCTGCGTTATTTTCTGGTTGTATCTGTCCTGATAACAATTCTTGTAAGACTGCATAGGCTTCTCTGGCGAAACCTCCTACAGGTTCGATGGCATATATGGGAGTTAATTCTATATTTAATGTCCAAATTAAGGATTTGGCTTCTGAAAGATTATTTGCTAAATAATCAACTATTTGGCGGGCATCGTAGGGGTTGGCGGGTACTGTTGTACCATCAATTTCGATTCCCGGCATTAGTTGTTTGTAGGAGTCGCGTCTGGCTTCACTCCCAAAGTCATAACCGAGGGTTCCTAAAGCGTAAACTAAGGATTCTTGGGCTAGTTCGCTTGGTGCTTGGCTGGCGGTGATGTAGTTGGATGCGCGATTTGACATGGCTGTTGGTCTGGCGGTGGGTATGGTTGCAGGGGTGACGGGTGCTGAAATGGCTACGGGAATAGCGCTTACTATTTGGGGGGGTGCGCTGGCTACTAGTTCTTTGGGGCTGGATTCGGGTTCTGTGATTTCAGTTCCACCACAGCCACAACCAGCAGCTTCTACGCTGTCAACTGTTTCTAGAGTTTCTAATTCCTCTGACACGGTTACTCCTAGTAGATATTGCAATGCACCAGAAATATTCAGCTTGCCCAGCAAACAGCGACTTAAGTCGTCGGTGTCGTTTGGTGTGCAAGGGATGGCAGTTTCTAATAAGGCTGTTCTAACTTTGTGGGGGTCTGGTTTTTCCCCGCGCTGAATTTGCAGACTCAGCAGTAAGGCGGCGACTCCTGAGACTATGGGGGTGGCAAAGCTTGTACCGCTAAGTCGAATTGTTCCGCCTCCGGGTTTTGCACCTAAGATGTTTTCTCCTGGTGCAAGGATGCCTTGGTTTTCATATCCCCAGTTGCTAAAGTCGATGGGTTTGCCTTCTTGGTTCATTGCCCCCACTGCTAAAACTGTTGGTAAAGCAGCAGGGACGTGCAAGCATTGGCAACCATCATTACCTGCGGCGGCAACTATCAAAACGTTGTTTTCATTGCACAGTTGCACGGCTTTTTCTAGCCATCCGTCTGCTTCACCAATATCGGTGAGTTGTCCGCCGCTGATATTAATAATATGCGCTCCCGCCTCAATTGCTTGTTCTAGGGCGCGGGACAAATCTAGTTGAGATGGTTTGCGACCACTATCAGGAAATACGGGAATTATTAAACCTTGACAGTTGGGCGCAATGCCTTCAACTAAAGAATTTGGTTGTCCAAAAATGATGCTGGCAACATGAGTTCCATGCAAGGACATGGAACCATTTGCAGTAGCTTCACCTTGTACGAGTGTGGGTAGTTTCGTCAAATTAGCACCCGCAAAACAGGGGTGATTTTGGTCAACTAATCCATCTAGTACTGCAACACAAATTGTTGAATGACCTTGAGTTTCTGCCCGTAGTTTCTGGATACCTGGGATTTTGGTAATGTTGGGCATTTGAATGCTAGAGCAAGCAAAATCTAGTAATCACAGTTATGAAGATACAGACTTTTGAGTGATGTTGATAGCGGTGTACATAAAACTTAAAAATCAGTTGTAGGCATAAAAAATATTTTTCTTAACAAATGAATCCTTAACTGTCTTAACTTTCCTATAAAACTGGCATTTTTTTATTTATTTATTTTTGTACTTTGAGCAATTAAAATATTTACTGTTTAACAGCTTGACAAGTACATGATGTTTTCAGTACTGTTTGTTTAATACATAAATTTCACTACTCACATTCCCACTTGAGTAATCAAGTTGTGTCAAACAAATGGTCACGGGTTTTTGAACTCCAAAAAACCTTAATACTATGTATGGTGCATGGGTTGGTGTAGGTGCAAGATATGAATTAACTGGCAAATATTACTGAGTTGCTGGCTTTGTGTTAATCTTTAAATCGGAGAAAATCTCATGAAAAAGAGAAACTTGCGTCCCCAACAAGCTGCACCTGTAGCGAGAGAAACCAACACAAATTCTTCCCTTGTAGAAAAAGAAGGGATAGGGGCACAGATACCGGGGTATTTTACGGGTGATCCTTTTGCAGGGGATGATGCGGAGTAATCAGGCTAATTTGATCACTCACCTCAAAAAAGGTCAAAATCCTTTTTCCACTTCCCTTGGCGCACGATTCGCATCAATGAATTGACGTACAACTAGTGTCAGTTGTTCGTTTTGCGATACCTGGCACGGGGGGTGGCTTTTGCGTGAGGTGTTTTACCCCACCCTAACCCTCTCCTTATCAAGGGGAGGGAACTAGATTTTCGATTTCCCCCCAATATATCGGGGGATTAAGGGGGGTAAGTTTTTGATGAATGGCTTGCTGTTCGTCAAGAGAATGCGATCGCACTTGTAATTATCCAACAAGAGCGATCGCACTAACTCTCTCTCATCTGTATAGCGCACTGACTTAATCATACTGCGCGATGGGCTACGCCCCACCGTAGGCGATCGCACTTACCTTAAGTTTCTGGTGAATTGCCACTGCTTGTCAATTTGCGCTTCACGCTGCGAGTGCTTTCACCAACAAAGTCTTCTTCAACACTGAAGAAGTTGTCCACAAAACAAGTAACATAGACTAAGGAAAAAAATCTCATGAAAAAGAGAAACTTGCGTCCCCAACAAGCTGCACCTGTAGCGAGAGAAACCAACACAAATTCTTCCTTGGGAGAAAAAGGACTCCAAGGGCTCTATATTGGTTATGGAGCTCCTTTTGCAGGGGATGACGCGGAGTAATCACTTCGATTCTATCACTCACCTCAAAAAAGGTCAAAATCCTTTTTCCACTTCCCTTGGCGCACGATTCGCATCAATGAATTGATGTACAACCAGTGCCAGTTCCTCGTTTTCGATACCTGGCACGGGGGAGGCTTTTGGTTGACGGGTGTTACCCCACCCTAACCCTCCCCTTATAAAGGGGAGGGAACTGGAACTGGATTTCTTGTTTCCCCCCCCAATACATCGGGGGGATTAAGGGGGGTAAGTTTTTGATGAATGGCTTGCTGTTCGTCAAGAGAATGCGATCGCACTTGTAATTATCCAATGCAGCGCGATCGCATTAACTCTCTCTCATCTGTATAGCGCACTGACTTAATCATACTGCGCGATGGGCTACGCCCCACCGTAGGCGATCGCACTTACCTTAAGTTTCTGGTGAATTGCCACTGCTTGTCAATTTGCGCTTCACGCTGCGAGTGCTTTCACCAACAAAGTCTTCTTCAACACTGAAGAAGTTGTCCACAAAACAAGTAACATACACTAAGGAAAAAAATCTCATGAAAAAGAGAAACTTGCGTCCACAACAAGCTGCACCTGTAGCGAGAGAAACCAACACAAATTCTTCCCTTGAAAGAGGGATAGGGGCACAACTACAAATACCCAACTATGCTCCTTTTGCAGGGGATGATGCGGAGTAATCAGGCTAATTTTATCACTCACCTCAAAAAAGGTCAAAATCCTTTTTCTACTTCCCTTGGCGCACGATTCGCATCAATGAATTGACGTACAACCAGTGCCACTCGTTTTCGATACCTGGCACGGGGGGTGGCTTTTGCGTGAGGTGTTTTACCCCACCCTAACCCTCCCCTTATCAAGGGGAGGGAACTAGATTTTCGATTTCCCCCCAATATATCGGGGGATTAAGGGGGGTAAGTTTTTGATGAATGGCTTGCTGTTCGTCAAGAGAATGCGATCGCACTTGTAATTATCCAATGCAGCGCGATCGCACTAACTCTCTCTCATCTGCATAGCGCACTGACTTAATCATACTGCGCGATGGGCTACGCCCCACCGTAGGCGATCGCACTTACCTTAAGTTTCTGGTGAATTGCCACTGCTTGTCAATTTGCGCTTCACGCTGCGAGTGCTTTCACCAACAAAGTCTTCTTCAACACTGAAGAAGTTGTCCACAAAACAAGTAACATAGACTAAGGAAAAAAATCTCATGAAAAAGAGAAACTTGCGTCCACAACAAGCTGCACCTGTAGCGAGAGAAACCAACACAAATTCTTCCCTTGTAGAAAAAGAAGGGATAGGGGCTGTTGGTGTTGGGGAGCGATCCTTGTATTCTGATGCAGTTATATTTCTTCCTTTTGCAGGGGATGATGCGGAGTAATCAGGCTAATTTTATCACTCACCTCAAAAAAGGTCAAAATCCTTTTCCCACTTCCCTTGGCGCACGATTCGCATCAATGAATTGACGTACAACCAGTGCCAGTTCCTCGTTTTCGATACCTGGCACTGGTGTAGGTGTGAAACGGAACTTAGACTTTTTTAAACTCCCGGTTATTGCAACGAGTGGTTATATGGTAGGTGTATCCAGCTTTGAAATTTCGGCATTTTCTTGGCATCTGTTCTGTGTGTGAATCAAAATATTAGCAACTGATAATAAGTTGTTATAAATTATCAAAACGTGATTTTGCTATGCCTACCTCTATCTTTCAAGAATCATTGATTTCAGAGCAAAAACTTCATTTCATCAATGCCCATCTAGAAGCATTTGAGGTTGAATCTTTATATCCTCTGGAAATTTTTCAAGACTTTGTTGCTAAAAATAATGGGATCTCTAGTATAGAAGCCTCCTGCAAAGTCGAAGCAGATAAATTACTAGCAGGACGATTCCTGGTTTTTGTCCCACAACCAAAACTTGAGGAAAGACTAGCCCAAACCCTGAATTTTTTTCGCCAAGTTGAAAGTCGAGTGGATGTTAAAATCAACTATGACCTACTTGAGCAATTTCTAGGTAAATCGTTTGATTTCAGCAAGATCGTAAAAATTACAACAGGAATCGATCTTCGGGAAAATCTTGCCGACTCTAGCTTGAAAATACATTTTCGGCTAGATGACTATCCAGAAAAAATAGAGACTGCGTTGGCTCTTGACGGTAATAATTCTGCGGCTTTACGTTGGATTGCCTTGCAAACTGTTCCTCTAATTGGATTCGACTTCTACTTAGATGGTCGCAGTGAAATTGAGCTTTATTGCGAACTCACAGAGGAGCAGTTTCAACAACCCAATATTGAAAATTTTCTCAAGCAGACCTTTCCTGCGTTAGTGCTAAAACCCCTTCAGGTTTCAAATTTCTTCTACGTCGGCTTGTCGAAAGATAATGCCGACCCAGTATTATATTATAATCTGAAGGGTAAAAAGGATTTGTTGAGCTATTTTTCAATCAACGATACAGCCCAGAGGGTTCATGCTTTCTATCAACATCAAGCAGTTCTCCCTGAAATGTGGGTAGGAGTGGCTCAACGGGAGTTGGAAAATAGCAGGATTGAGAATATTCGACTTTATTACTATAAATCTTTCGATTTCAATAGTTAAATGAAATTGTGATCATACGCTGGCGCGAAGTGCATTAAGTGCAAGCGTCAATTATGGCGTAATACCGTTTTACTTTAATGTTGATACAAATAGGCAGCTAGGGAGCAGGGGTGAAAGAATTTGTATCAGTTATAGCAATCCTATTTGATTTATAAGAATTCGCGGTGTCAAGATCCCCGACTTCTTTGATAAGTCGGGGATCTTGTTTCTCACGAAAAATCTGGGGAATATATTCAACTTGAAGCCGATGACAATGGGATAATCTGCTCTCAGAGGATGTTTGAAAAGTCGAAAAGTATACTAAGAACCCCGCTTCCATTCCTCTCCCCGAAAGGTCGATAGGCTTTGAAACCCCCATTCCCTCGTAGGGAACTCGGGGCCCCTATGAAATTCGGGTTTAACCCGAATTTCATGGGGATTAGGGTCAGGGGGGCTTGGGGGGTTAGGTTTTTAAGATTTTGATGTTAGCAATGATACTTTTCAAACAACCTCTCAAGTATTTCCAGGTTTGTGGTTGGATAAAGCGGCTTTATTAGCAGGAAATTTGGCGAAGGTTTTAGAAGTATTACAACAAGGTTTAGCAAGTCAGGAACATCAAGATTTTGTGCAAATGTTGGCTGAGAAAGATGTGGAGCGATCGCAGTAAAATTATTTGGGGAATTGGGAGCGATCGCTATAATTATAAATACTATTAATTAACTATGATCTAAAAATTTATGATATCTACTGACACAACTGCTCAATTGTTAACAATTCTGCCTTTAGAAAACGGCGACAAACTCACCCGCGCTGAATTTGAGCGACGTTACCAAGCAATGCCAAATCTTAAGAAAGCGGAATTAATTGAAGGAGTTGTTTACGTGCCATCCCCCTTAAGAATCAAAAGTCATGGAGAACCCCACGCTTACATTATGGCTTGGCTAGGAGTTTACAAAGCAGCGACACCAAGCGTAGGTTTTGCAGATAATACCACTGTTTTATTAGATGCTGATAATGAACCACAACCAGATGCAATACTCAGAATAGAACAAGGCGGACAGTCACGCATTAATGAAGATGATTATGTCGAAGGTGCGCCAGAACTAATAGTAGAAATTGCCGCTTCTAGTGCTTCCTATGATTTGCATGAAAAACTCAAAGTTTATCGCCGTAATCAAGTACAAGAATATTTAATTTGGCGAGTGTATGACCGTCAATTTGATTGGTTTAGGTTAAATGAAGGTCAGTATATTCAAATTGAACCAAATGCAGATAATATAATTTGCTCTCAAGTGTTTCCAGGTTTATGGCTAGCTAAATCAGCATTATTATCAGGAGACTTAGCTCAAGTATTAGCAATTTTACAGCAAGGATTATCTACACCAGAACATCAAAGCTTTGTTGAAAAATTATCTAGTTAGCAAAAAAGTTTTTACCTATTATTATAGCAACAACCATCATGCCAGACCTGATTAACATCCCCGGAATCCCTGAACTTTGGACACGCACATTAGGCGATTCTCGGATTAAAATTGCCATTTTAGACGGCCCTGCCGACTTAGAACGTGCTTGTTTTGTAGGAGCAAATTTTATACAATTTCAGCCCTATTGGACACAAGATATTGAACTGAATGATGAATATTTTTATTACCTTAAATTAGCGACAGAATTTAATCAGCAGCAAAAAGCGAAAAAAGAAGACCCAGATCACGACCAAGACGAAACGAAAAAAGAAAGAGAAGCATTTTTTGAAAAGTTCCCTCAAGACATTCGATATCGCATTGATTTATCCAGTCACGCCACCCATATTTCTAGTACTATATTAGGGCAACACGGTACACCTGCCCCTGGCATTGCACCCAACTGCACAGCAATTAATATTCCCATCGCCTTCGATAACGACAACTTTATCTCACCCGTTAACCTCACCCATGCCATTAATACAGCTTTAAAATGGGGAGCAAATATTATTCACATCGCCGCTTGTCACCCCACCCAAACAGGTGTCACCCCAGATTTATTTGCCCGTGCGGTGAAGCAATGCCAAGACAATAACATATTAATTGTCGCTCCTGGTGGGAATGATAAAGGTGAATGTTGGTGTATTCCTGCGATTATTCCCGGTGTTCTCACGGTGGGTGCAATGCGCGATGACGGACAGCCGTTTAAATTTAGCAACTACGGCGGCGACTATCAAAATAAAGGTGTGATGGCTAATGGGGAAAATATCTTAGGCGCACAACCAGGAACAGATGAACCCATCCGGGAAAAAGGCACTAGTTGTGCTGCACCCATTGTTACGGGTATTTCTGCGTTGCTGATGAGTCTGCAATTGCAACGAGGTGAACAACCCAACGCCGAAGCAGTGCGAAGCGCGATTTTAAATAGTGCTATTCCTTGCGATCCTCAAGAGGTGGAGGAACCAGAACGTTGTTTGTTGGGTAAGTTGAATATACCTGGCGCATATGAGTTATTGACTGGGGAAGTGTTAGCTGGTGTTCGACCTCTCCCTCAACCCCTCTCCTACAAACAGAGGGGAGTTAGAGAACCTCTCCCCCAACCCCTCTCCTACGAGGAGAGGGGAGTTAGAGAACAAGAATTTACTCCCCCCTTCCCTACTAGGGAAGGGGGGCTGGGGGGGTTAGGTCAACCAGCCAGCGTCACCGCTTCAGCCACAAATTTGCAGCCTTTGCAGACTTCTGAAGACTGGCTGACTTCAGTTACCAGTTCCCAAACTGCAACCATCAATTCTCCTGCAACATTCCTCACCACCAGTCAACCCGCCGAAGGTATCACCCCAAGCCTGAAAACAAACCTTGTCTACGCTTTAGGAACTTTAGGTTATGACTTTGGCACCGAAGCCAGACGCGACTCGTTTAAACAATTGATGCCAAATGTGCAAATTGACGGGACAACTGTTCCCGCCAACCCTTACGATGCGCGGCAAATGGCAGATTATTTAGAACAAAACCCGTCAGAAGCAAAATCTTTAATTTGGACGCTTAACCAAGAACTTACTCCCATTTACGCCATCGATCCCAAAGGTGCATTTGCTGCCGATGTCTACGAAACTTTGCAGATAATATTAGCCGGACAGGTACAACCCCAAGACAGTGAAGACTACATTGAACGGGTGAGTTTTCCCGCACGGTTAACTGACAGAACTGTTGAGTTGTTTTCTGGGCAAGTCGTGCCGGTGGTGACATTACCAAATATTCGGGGGATGTACGGCTGGAAAATTAACAGCCTGGTGAGTGCAGCTTTAGAAACTGTGAGTTCTCAACAAATAACCGCTGACGAAATTAGGTTGCGAAGATCTCTGAGTAGCTTCTTGCAAAGAGTATACTATGATTTGCAGAATTTAGGGCAAACTTCTAAAGATAGAGCGTTAAATTTTGCTGCAACTAACGCTTTTCAAGCGGCTTCTAGTTTTGCGGAAGCTGTTTCTAGAGGTATGGAACTTGACAGTATTGAAGTAGAGAAAAGTCCTTTTTGTCGGCTAGACAGTGATTGTTGGGATGTGAAGCTGAAGTTTTTTGACCCGGAAAATGGTCTTCGGGCGAGAAGGGTTTATCGATTTACCATTGATGTTAGCTACATCATTCCTGTGACTTTGGGACAGGTGCGTTCTTGGTCGGTGCCAAAGTCACAGTGATGGCTGATGACTGATGACTGATGGCTGATTACTAAATTAAACCTTGTGGTTATGAATGAATACTCTGTCGTTACCACAGATGATTCATTCATAAGGAACCTTGAAGCTGTGGTTATGGATGAATATTCTGTCGTTACCACAGATGATTCATTCATAAGGAATGTTTAAGCTGTGGTTACTACGGCTTAAGCTGTGGTTATGGATGAATATTCTGTCGTTACCACAAGGTTTTTTGTGATTATGTAGCGGCATATTTACTTAGTCATTATGTCTTCAAAAAGATATTATTTTGTGGTTTATGCTCAAGCAAAATCTGGTTCCTGTAAGGCATGGTAGCTTTAATAACTTCAATGTGGAGTATACTTATGTCTTTGAGAAAACGTACATCCCGCGTTTTGGAAAATGCTGAGTTAAGATTCGCTGGACTCAAGGCAATTGATGTCAATTTGGATCTTGGAGATGCTTGCAATTTAAAAAATTTAACATTACTAATTGAGCAGTTACGCGCTAAGGTGGAAGCTCATAATACTGCTGTAACCGTGGTTGATTCTTCTAAAACAGAAATTGAAGAGTTAGAACAAGGTTTAAGTAGTCTGTCTGAAAAGATGTTAATTGGTGTTGCTTTTAAATACGGTAAGGACAGCCGCGAATATGAAATGGCTGGTGGTGTTCGTAAAAGTGAACGTATTCGCAAAAGTCGGCTGAGTCGGTTGAAAGGTAGTGCTAAGAAGGCTTCGATTGAAAACACTGAAACTGTGCAGGTAAAGTCCAGTTTGTAGATGTTTCGCTTTTACTGCAAAGTAGTTAGTTGTCAGTTGTCAGCGATGCACTGAGCTTGCCGAAGTGTTGTCAGTTGTTAGTTGTTTTTTTCTACTCGTTTTTTTAGTAGAGATTGCTAACAATAGCTTTTAAAGTGACGATCGCTCAATAAATTACCATAAAAAACCCCAATTTACTGGGGTTTTTTAAGACGATCGCAGTTTTATCGCATTGTGATATATCTGCGTAAAATGCTCATCACCTCACCTTCATCGCCAATTGGTTGCAAGGGACTCCAATCACCAACGTTTGCATAGCCTATCATTTGCAAGTAGTGAATTGTGGCTGTAACAACTTTCGGAGAACCAATTAATAGATGTTTGATTGGTTCTCTGTTGGGTAAGGTGTTGCTAACGGGTTGCTGTTGAATAGGTGTGGTGGTTTCGCTATCTCCTACAACGTTTTCGCTGATTAACTCGCTTTGCTTTTGTAATTCGGGCATCGCTTGTTGGTCATCTGGAGTTAATTGTGACATGATTATATTTATAGCAATCCGATTTGATTTCTGAATCACTCGTAGAGGTAAGGGACTGGGGACTGGGGACTGGGGACTGGGGACTGGGAAGAAGGAATAAAGGTGTACTGAGTTTTGTTCAAAAATCAAATATGAGTCCTATATCTCCCTAATATTGGGGTTGGATAAAGGCGATCGCGGATTCTTGCAGGAACCAGGGCGGTCGCCTTTGTTATGTTTATTATAAGCATTAATAGCTTGGTGTGTCAACACATTAATGATAAAAATTTCCCAAAACAATGTCACAAATACAGAGGTAGGGATGCACAGCATCCCTACCCTTGAAAATTGGATAAGTAATCTAATACCAATGACTTATCAATTAACAGATATTTACAGCTTTAGTTAGAAGAGAAAATACTTTTTAATTTGTAGCATATTAAAGTATGTCAATAGTAAGACTAGCATTCGAGGATGTCTAAGAAGTCTTATTTATTGCTTAACCGGGCAAATATAATTCGCCCAAAGTTTCTACCAGGGTTATGATAATGTGCGGCTTGATTTTTGGAGCAATATCATAACAGAAAAAATCACCCAATCAACAGCATTACTCCAAGAATCAATCCAGAGATAATCTTTGGAATTTGACAATAGATAACTCAGCATTTTGTTTTGAATCTCTCTTCTGTAACTAAAGGAAAAAAATATGCGTGCTATTTGTATTTTCCCTGACCGTTCTACAACTGAATCAGCACTTAAGAAGTTAAAAGATTCAGGCTTTTCTATGGACAAAGTTTCTGTGATTGCTAAATATAGCGATAGCTCAGATAAATTCCCCGATATAGATGTGACTGAGAAAGAAGGCAAAAGCGGTTCTACAACTGGTGCTGCTACAGGAGCTGCTGTAGGAACTCTAGGTGGTTTATTAGCAGGAATCAGTGCTTTAACAGTTCCTGGAATTGGGCCGATAATTACAGCTGGAACAGTGGCAAGCGCTTTAGGTACAACCCTAATTGGCACTGGTGTTGGAGCTGGAACAGGCGGTTTGATTGGAGCTTTGATGGATCTGGGTATTCCTGATGAAAAGGCTAATACTTATAGCGATCGCATTTCTCGTGGTGACTGTATAGTAATAGTTGAAGGTAGGGACGAAGATATTCATCGTGCCGAATCTATTTTAAGCCATGAAGGTACTCAAGATTGGAACAGCTATAATGGTTAAGATACTCTTGATGCTCCTGGTACTACTTAAAATAGAAACATTTCTTCTGACGATGCCGTTATTTAGATAGTTGATACCAAAGAAAAATTCAGAATACATCCGCCTGAATTTAGAATGGATTAAATAGCACTTTTCATGTAAGTGAAGTACACTACCCCACCCGCCCTATCGGGCAGGTGGGGTGTACTCGATTAACTTGCAATCTGCTATATCAAGTCCGGTTGATTACTGATTAAAATCGAGCCAAAGCTATGCTTTGTTCCCTTCCCCTGTAAACGGGGAGGGGTGCAATGATTGTGGGAACTATAAGTAATTAACCCGACTTCATATAATATCATGTCCTTTGCTTATTGCTTATGACACTCGAAGAACCCCACCCCACCAAAGCTATGCTTTGCATCCCCTCCCCGTCAACGGGGAGGGGTTGGGGGTGGGGTTTAACGACTGTGGGAAACATAACTAATTAACCGGACTTCATATAAGTCCTAGAATTATTGAGTTGCTTTGTTCTCATCAATTGCTAACGCCTGAAAGCTTTGTGATAACTGCTGCCAGAGTAACTCAATTTTCTCATAGCTTTCCTGTGAAGAAAGTTTACCTAAAGTATGTAAATTGCAGATGTAAGAGATACGTTGAGAAAATTCTTGAAGATTAGCATTGAATAGAAAGTTTTCAGGAGTGTATTGACCCCGATATTGATAGCGCTGGTAGAGGAAATTGTTTTTATTTACCTGATTGTGGTTATCCATATAAAAATCCTGCTCACAAAAATCCCGATTTTTGACACTACTTTGTTGGTTGTGGTTTCGGCTCAAAAATTTAATGCATTAAATTTTATACAGACGCGTTTCAGACGCTTAGTTACATTTTAAATGCATGTAATCATAAAAGCAATTTTATTTTTTTGTCAAAAGCATCAATAAAATTAATGGGATTGGGGATTGGGGACTAGGGATTAGGGACTGGGTTTCAAAACCACACCATTAAGGATTACCAAGAAATAAATTATCCAATCAAGTGGGGTGGGACATCTTGTCCGCCCCTAGCCTTGGACGGGCAAGATGTCCACCCCAGAAGAAAAATTGTATATTTTTTAGAATAGAAGTCTCTTAGGTGTAAAAACATTTTCCCAGTTCCACACCTATTAAATAACTTCCTGCTTTGGTGAAAAGAAAAAATTTGCGATCGCAGGATCAAAGACCATGACTCTGGGTGTAATCTGCTGTTGTGTGTCTGAATTACGAATAATGAAAAAGTTAATTAACAAGCCGGAAGACTTTGTGCGGGAAAGTCTAGAAGGGATGGCGATCGCTCATGGTGATTTAATTAAAGTGAATTATGAGCCGACTTTTGTCTATCGAGCTGATGCACCCGTGCAGGGTAAAGTTGCAATTATATCAGGTGGTGGCAGTGGTCACGAACCAATGCACGCGGGGTTTGTAGGGAAGGGTATGCTAGATGCAGCTTGTCCGGGAGAAGTTTTTACTTCACCTACCCCCGACCAAATGCTAGCAGCGGCTAAACAAGTAGATGGTGGTGCTGGTATCCTTTATATTGTCAAGAATTACAGCGGCGATGTGATGAACTTTGAAATGGCGACGGAGTTAGCCCGTAGTGAAGGTATCCGCGTCTTGAATATCTTGATTGATGATGATGTGGCTGTCAAAGACAGCCTCTATACCCAAGGGCGGCGGGGTGTGGGAACGACGGTATTAGCGGAAAAAATTTGTGGTGCCGCTGCTGAGCAAGGGTATGATTTAGCACAACTAGCCAATTTGTGCCGTCGGGTAAATTTGCATGGGCGGAGTATGGGAATTGCCCTCAACTCTTGCACAGTACCAGCCAAAGGAACACCGACATTTACCTTAAGCGATGAGGAACTGGAAATAGGTATCGGTATTCACGGTGAACCAGGTAGAAAACGTATCGCCACCAAAACAGTAGATGAGCTAACTGAGATTTTAGCGACAACAATAATTAATGATGCACCCTATAAGCGTGTGGTGAGGGAGTGGGATGAAAATCAGGGAGAATGGATAGATGTAGAACTGGTAGATCCAGCTTTGCAAGTAGGCGATCGCGTGCTAGCTTTTGTTAACGGTATGGGTGGTACTCCTGTTTCTGAACTGTATCTGGTTTATCGCCAACTAGCCCAAATTTGTCAACAGCAGGGATTGCAAATTGTGCGAAATTTGATTGGTTCCTACATCACTTCTTTAGAAATGCAAGGGTGTTCAATAACCTTACTCAAGTTAGATGATGAGATGATTCGCTTATGGGATGCACCTGTAAAAACAGCGAGTTTATCTTGGGGGAATTGAAGTCATTACTTAAACACTGATTCTAAATTTTGTAACTGACACTTCGCCTCAGCTGTACCCAAGCGTTCAATTACTTGTTCAGCACTCATCAAACGCTTCAAAACTACTTGACCAATTGTAGTACTAGCTACTGCTGGTGTTGGTTTGACTTCCACAGTTAAAATGGCTTCTTCAACTCGATAAAGCCATAGCAATTCGTTTTTTTCTACTAAACAGATATTTATTCGCTGAATATCTGGTAAGCGTCGCCACGCGGTTATCTGCCATAATCCCTCAGAAGCCCACACTCTACCAACAGTCCATCCTTCAGAAAGAAAGAAATATTTCACGTTTTTAGTCTCTCACTTTTAGAGTTTTAATCTGCTGCCGCAATCTCACGATTATCTAGCAACAGGCTAAGTTTGAATGTTAACTAGTTACCTATCAGAGCTATTTGATCAAATTATTTACCTGCTAAGTATGAATTTACGACAATTTTCGAGAAAGCAAGAAATCTTAATTAATTAATAAACTTTTTGGTTGACTGATGACTGTAAATTTTGTAGTGGCGTGGAAAGTCTAAAGTTGTGCATTAGCAAACTCAGGATGGGCGTCTCGCCCGTCTGTGGCGGGCAAGATGCCCACCCCACAAGAAAATTTATTGCATCATTTTAGCTGAAACAGTCCACTACAAAACTTTTGTAAAAAATTGCGTACTGGAGGCATCGGAGCCAAATATGTAGTATGATGACTGACCGCTGATTTAAAAAACCTCAATTATATGACTTGGTTTTCCCAATTTGCAAGACGCTGGGGTCGGATTACACAATTCCTATCTTTGTTTAGTCTATGTTTATTTTTAATCATTAGTTGCAATGGGGGCGGCACTCAGCCGACTGTAACTACTACCTCAACACTTAGCCCAACTACTTCCAGTGGTAGTCGCATTACTATAGGGACAACAGGTAAGCCAAGAACTCTTGATCCGGCTGATACTTATGAATTGGCATCCTTGGGTTTAATATTTAATATGAGCGATCGCCTGTACACCTACGAACCAGGTAGCACAGAAATTAAACCGCAACTAGCAACAGCATTACCTAAAGTTAGTCCAGATGCTTTAACTTACACCATTCCCTTGCGTAGCGGAGTAGTTTTTCACGATGGTACTCCCTTCAACGCTAAAGCAATGGAGTTTACCATCAAGCGCTTTATTGAAAATAAAGGGAAACCTTCTTTCTTACTAGCCGATGTAGATACAGTCACAGCTACAGGCGAAAATGAGTTAACCATCAAGTTAAAAAAACCCTTTGCAGCATTTCCTTCATTGCTAGCATTTTCCGGGGTGTGTGCAGTTTCACCCAAAGCTTATGAAATTGGTGCGGGGAAATTTAAGCCAAATAACTTTGTGGGAACTGGCCCTTACAAGTTAATAAACTTTGGCACAGATTCGTTGCGTTTAGATGTTTTTGACAAGTATTGGGGAGAAAAACCAGCCAACAAAGGTATTAACGTGCAAATTCAGACTAGTCCGGTTAACTTGTTTAATGCCTTTCGTACCAAAGCTGTAGATGTAGCTTATTTGTCAATGGAACCAGACCAAATTCGCAGTTTAGAAGAAAGTGGCAAAAAAGGAGATTTGCAAGCCATTAGCGCTCAGAGTAGTGTAGTAAGCTATATGGTATTGAACCGCAATCAAAAGCCTTTAGACAAACCAGAAGTAAGAAGTGCGATCGCATCAATTATAGACCGTCCCTTAATAATGCAGCGAGTGTTATATGGTCAAGCCGATCCGCTTTACAGCATGATTCCCACTACCTTTAATGTTTCTCAGCCATTATTTAAAGATAAATATGGTGATGCTAACTTTGAGCAAGCTAAACAATTATTAACTGCCGCTGGTTTCTCCAAAGAAAATCCGGCAAAAATCCAAGTATGGTATCCTTCGAGTTCACCCACCCGAAGTTTAGCAGCACAAACAATTAAATCCCTCGCTGATACAAAAATGGATGGCATCATCCAATTTGAAGTCGTCGCTGTAGAAGCTGCAACTTTCTTTAAACAGATTTCTCAAGGTACATATCCAGCAGCCATGCTTGATTGGTATCCAGACTTTTTAGATCCAGATAATTACGTGCAGCCGTTTTTATCTTGTCAAAAAGGTTCAGAAGCTAAAGGATGCGAAGATGGAGGCAGTCAAACCCAAGGTTCATTTTATTACAGCGAAGCCATCAATAAGTTAATAGATCAGCAACGCAAAGAACTAAACCCCGAAGCCCGTAAAAAGATTTTTGCAGACATTCAAACACAAGTAGCTACTGATGTCCCTTACGTACCTTTATGGCAAAACAAAGATTATGTATTTGCCCAAACAGGCGTCAGCAACGTACAACTAGACCCCACACAAAATTTGATTTACAAGACAATTAAAAAATAGTTAGTGACAACTGATGATTGATGGCTGAGAAATGACAACTGATATCATGTCCGCTTAGTTGCTTATGAAACCTGAAGAACCCCACCCCGCCAAAGCTACGCTTTGTCTCCCCTCCCCGTTTACGGGGAGGGGATTAAGGGGTGGGGTTTAATGACTGTGGAAAACATAACTAATTATCCGAACTTGATATTACAACTAACAACTAACAACACTTCGACAAGCTCAGTGCATCGCTGACAACTGACAACTAACAACTAACAACACTTCGACAAGCTCAGTGCATCGCTGACAACTAACAACTGACAACTAACAACTAACTTATGTCTCGCTCTAAAGCCTTACAATATTACATCGTCTCGCGGTTGCTTTTAGCACCACTGCAACTATTAACGATTATCACAATTGTATTTCTGTTACTGAGAGCAACACCAGGCGACCCGGTTGATGCAATTTTGGGGGGACGTGCAACAGAAGCCACCAAAGAAGCATTGCGAAAACAACTTGGTTTAGACCTTCCCCTATGGGTACAGTACTTGAATTACTTAGGCAACATACTGCGCTTTGATTTAGGAACATCCATAACAAGTCGAGGTCAGCATGTTTCAGAGGTCATCGGACAATATTTTCCCGCAACAGTAGAGTTAGCTGTGTGTAGTATGGCTGTTGCACTCATCATTGGCGTTTCGGTTGGGACTCTTTCAGCTTCTCGTCCTGGCACATATTTTGATGTCGGCGGACGGTTGTTTGGCATTATCACCTACGCACTGCCAATGTTTTGGGCGGGAATGCTTTTACAATTGATTTTTTCAGTCCAACTCGGTTGGTTTCCTAATTCCAACCGTTTTCCCCCCGGTCTGGCTGCACCCCCGTCCATCACTGGGTTATATACAATAGACAGTCTGCTAAATGGTAATTTAACTCAATTTTTTGCATCCTTGCACCATCTTGCCCTGCCCAGTGTCACCCTTGGCCTTTTGCTGAGTGGTATTTTTGAGCGTATTGTGCGAGTGAATTTAAAGCAAACCTTGCAAGCAGATTATGTAGAAGCAGCTAGAGCTAGAGGAATCAGTGAAAATAAAATTTTAGTCTCCCATGCTTTAAAAAATGCCTTAATTCCCGTGATTACAGTTTTAGGACTCACCTTTGCTTCTCTGTTGGGAGGAGCAATTTTAACTGAAGTCACCTTTTCTTGGCCTGGGTTAGCAAATCGACTTTATCAAGCAATTAGCGATCGCGATTATCCCACAGTTCAAGGAGTATTGGTATTTTTTGGAGCGATCGTTGTCAGCGCCAGCATTTCAATTGATATTTTAAATGCTTATGTTGACCCGCGAATCCGATATTAAGTAAACCTTTTTCTCTTCGTGCGGGCAGTCCGTCGGCAAAGCCTTTCGGCAGTTCCTCCTGGGGGAAACCCCCGCCTTTTGCGGACTGCCTCACCACACGGCTGCCCTTGTCTTTGTGTCTTTTGTGGTTCAAGGTGTTTTTACCACTAAGGCACAAAGACACAAATTTTTTACCAAGCTACTCAAGTTGTCTTCCGGCTTAAATATAATCATATTTTTTACAATAAAATTAAAAATAAATGTTAAAAAATCATGAAACAATACCACAAAATTCAAATTAGTTATACTGGTTGAAAACAGCCTGTATTAAGTCTGATGCTATGTATCTGAAATTACGAATTAGGAATTATCATGAATATATATGCATTGCTGGTTGGTATTGATGAATACGTCAGTCCAGTGCCTCCCTTGAGGGGTTGTGTCAACGATATTACGGCAGTCAAAGAATATTTATTAGGGCGCGTGAAGAGTGATGGATACCAGCTACATTTACGCACACTTTTAAATCAAGAAGCCACCCGTCAAGCAATTATCGATGGTTTCCGTCAACATTTATGCCAAGCTGGCAGTGAAGACGTTGCTTTTTTTTACTATTCAGGGCATGGTAGTCAAGAACAAGCACCGGAAGAATTTTGGTCTTTAGAACCAGACCGATTAAATGAAACTTTAGTTTGTTATGACAGTCGCAGTTTAGGCAGTTGGGATTTAGCAGATAAGGAATTAGCAAAGTTAATTGCTGAGGTAGCCAAGAAAAATCCTCATATTGCCATTATTATGGACTGTTGTCACTCTGGTTCTGGGACTCGTGGCGATTTAGAAACAGAAACCGCAGTCCGCAAAGCACCCATTGATTACCGCCAGCGACCTTTAAACAGCTTTCTTCTCTCCCTACCAGAAGTTGATCAACTTTTAAATTCCCGCAGTTTAACAAAAAATTCCACTGGCTGGACATTGCCCACAGGAAGCCATATCTTGTTAGCAGCTTGCCGTGATATTGAGGAAGCTAAAGAATACAACGCAGAAGGGCAAAGCCGGGGAGCGTTTTCTTACTTTTTGCTGGATACTTTAAAAAAAGCTAATGGCAGTTTGAGTTACAGAGATTTATTCAAACGCACTCATGCTTTAGTTCGTTCAAAAGTCACATCTCAATCTCCGCAAATAGAAGCAACAGTGATAGGAGATTTAGAACAACCATTTTTAGGAGGAGCGATCGCAGCACGCACTCCTTACTTTACCGTAAGTTATGATCAAAATTACGGCTGGACAATTGATGGCGGTAGTATTCACGGCATTCCCCAACCGCCTGCGGATGAGACGACAATACTTGCGTTATTTCCCTTCGACACTCCCACCGCACAATTACACCAACTCTCAGCAGCCATTGGTGAAGCTGAAGTCACACAAGTTCTACCGCAACTGAGTAAAGTTCAAATTAACGATGTCACCGACTTAAATTTACAAACCACTTTTAAGGCAGTCATTATTAGTTTACCTCTGCCACCCAAAGGAGTTTTAATTACAGGAGAAAATGCAGGCGTAGAACTAGCACGCAACGCACTCATGAAAGCTGGGCCCCAGAATCAACCTTCATTGTATGTGCGACAATCACTTTACTGTGCTGTTTTAGATTTAACGCAACAATATAAAGTAGATGCTGGTTTGTTTGTAACTGGAGGAGTTTGGCTAGAACCAGGACAAGAAGCTTGGGCATTAGGAGGTCAAACTTTTATATCGGTGATTCCCAACGAAGTATTAACACAGGGAATTACCGAATTTACTGATATCTACAAATTGATTGTCAGTACATCTGAATTTGACGCGACATTACTTGAACAAGACAAATTAGATTTGCCCCATATAAAAAAAGCATTAAAACCGATACAAAAAGGAACACTCAACCGTTTAATGCATCGCATTCAAAGCCGTGATTTTAGTATCAAAACAGATGACGAAGAAGAATATAACGATTGGGTGACAAGTCAAATTACCATAACAACTATCCGCCCCCAACAATCGATTCCTAGAGGAAACGCCAGTATTTTCTTAGCAACTGGTGTCAAGTTGCAATCACATCCTACTTTCAAAGCTAATGCTCATCTAACTACAATTAATTCATCCACCAGAGATGTAAACAATAATATTTTGCCGACGATATTACAGCAAACTCGTTCAGGCATTCAATCTTTTCAATTTCCTGTCACTCGTGGCAATGAACCAACTGGCAATGTATTAGAATTAACTCAAGTTGAAGATGCAACGGTGGTGACACCTGCTCAACCTTTGAAATTAATTGTGGACACACCATTAAGACCAGACGAGCAATTATTACCCATCAGCTATGATGGCGAGTTTTTCTTGCCTTTAGGACGCGCTCAAAGTACCCTTGATGGTAAAACAGAAATTATCCTAGAACGCTTAATCCAGCCTGTCAGTGAAAACAGTCGTTCCCTGGGGGGTTCTATCAAAATTCTGTTTCAAAAAATAGTCAGTGAAAAACTGGGTTTAAAATTTGATTATCCAGCTTTAGCGATCGCTGATGTAATTTCCGATGAAACTATTAGATATACCAGGCAAATAGACCAGATTAAAACACGAGTTAGTCAAGCAAACCGAATTGTTCTATACATTCACGGCTTTTTAGGTGAAACACCAAGCATACTTGGCAGTGTACAAAAAGCAAAACTGGGTGATTTATATGATTTAGTTCTCTCCTTTGATTACGAAACCCTCAATACATCAATTGAAGAAAATGCCAGACAACTCAAACAAAAACTTGCCGCCATTAATTTAGGAGAAAATCACGGCAAAGTATTACATATTATCGCCCACTCCACAGGCGGCTTAATTGCTCGCTGGTTTATTGAACGTGAAGCAGGTAATCAAGTTGTTCAACACTTAATCATGTTAGGTACACCAAATGCAGGTTCACCTTGGTCTACTCTCCAAGATTGGGCGTTAGCCACTTTGAGTATTGGGTTAAATGGTTTATCAGCAATGACTTGGCCTGTACCAGTGTTAGGAACATTGCTGAAAGCAATCAATAAAAGTGTTGAAGCCATTGAAAAAATTGATGTTTCCTTAGACCAGATGCGCCCAGACTCAGAATTATTGAAAACCTTAGCTGCTAGTGCTGACCCTGGTGTTGGTTACACAATTATTGCTGGTGACACATCAATCATCGCTGCTGCTGTTGACTCACAAAACAATCAACTCAACCCTATTGAGCGACTGCTGCGGAAATTGTTTAATAAAACTGTAGCAGTGCCTTTCTTTGGAGAACCAAACGACATCTTTGCCACAGTGTACAGTATTACAAATGTGAGTAGCGATCGCCAGCCCCAACCCCAAATTCAACAAGTTGCTTGCGACCATCTTGTCTACTTCACCCATAGCGCTGGGATTGCAGCACTAGCAGAGACTTGTCAAAAATTGCATCAATCCGTAACAAGAATTAATCTAAACTCGCAACAAGAAATTACCCCTACAACAACAGCACCCTCAGTAGTGCAAGTCACCAGTGAAACCACAGCAGTAGAACAAGTGAACAACTCTGAAACTGCGATCGCTATTAATGATACCACTAACAACAATTCTCCAACCTTAGAAGAAAAACCCCAATGGTTCATGGTCGCAGTTATTGGAACAATAGCAATATTAGGAGTGATTGGTTTGTTGATTTCCCAACAACCTAAAAACGCACAACCCCAAAATCAAAATCAATCCAGTCATTATAGATGACTGATGACGGATGACTGACCACACTCATTTATATTTTTGATTGCATAAGTTTTGGCGCAACAGGTGAAGTGTATATAAACCTTTTCTTTTCCCCTGCCCCCCCGCTCCCCACTCCATATGTCGAAATTCTCACGCAATCTAGCATTTGTGATTGGAATTAACAATTACGGCAAGGGCATTCCTTCCCTGCAAAACGCCGTAAATGATGCCAAAAAATTGGTTGAGGTTCTGCGCCAACAGCATGAATACCATATCTGGGTGTGTTTAGATGAACTAGCAACTCTGAAAAACTTGCATGAACTGTTAAATAAAACTCTTCCTGGACAAGTTCAGCCAGATGACCGACTGCTATTTTACTTTGCCGGTCATGGAATTGCCCTAAATGGTGAAGATGGGCCTGAAGGTTATTTAATTCCTCAAGATGCCAAATCAGAAGATGTACAAACTTACCTACCAATGACTCAGTTGCAAGCAGCTCTTGAGAAATTACCCTGTCGCCATTTTTTGGGAATCCTTGACTGCTGCTTTGCTGGCGCTTTTCGGTGGTCGAGTACCAGAGATTTTTCTACTGTCCCAGAAGTAATTTATCAAGAACGTTACGATCGCTTTATTCAAGACCCAGCATGGCAGATAATTACTTCTGCCGCCTATGACCAAAAAGCTTTAGATGCCTTTGCAATTAACACCGAACGTGGTCGCGGTACTCATTCGCCTTTTGCAGCAGCATTATTAGAAGCTTTAGCAGGAAACGCAGATGTTTATCCTGCTGCTAGTCATGGTCAACCTGCTGGCGATGGGGTAATTACTGCTACGGAATTGTATTTATATTTGCGCGATCGCGTCGAGCCTGCAACTGTCGGCAATCGTCAAAGACAAACCCCTGGTATTTGGCCTTTGAAAAAACATGACAAAGGTGAATATATCTTTCTCACACCCGGACATATATTAAACTTACCACCAGCCCCTCCCCTCGACGCATCCCAAAATCCTTATCGTGGATTAAAATCCTTTGAAGAAGAACAAAGTGATTTATTCTTTGGTAGACAAACATTAACTGAAAAACTATATAATTTTGTCAATCAGCAACCATTAACTGTAGTATTGGGAGCGTCTGGAAGCGGTAAATCAAGTTTAGTCAAAGCGGGTTTGATACCTTGCCTCAAACAATTAAATACCGAATCAAATCAGCATCAGTGGTACATTCTACCAGCTATCCGACCAGGAGAATCACCACTCAAAGCTTTAAATAATACACTGGCCCAGACAAACTTACCAGGTGTTTCCATTACCAACTTTAGTACTGAAGAAAAATTAGAGATTATTCATCGGAGAATTGCTGCTTTCATTCAGCAGTATCCCAATGCAAAATTGCTATTAATAATTGACCAATTAGAAGAAATCGTAACTTTATGTAAAGACGGGCAAGAGCGAGAAATTTTTCTCCAATTATTAGCACAAATAATCAATAATTATTCCAATAGTTTGCGACTTTTACTGACATTACGCAGTGACTTTGAACCACAATTTCAAGATACTGAACTGAAACAATATTGGACAAACTCCCGATTTATCGTGCCGCAAATGACACGATTTGAACTGCGACAAGCAATTGAAGAACCTGCATCAAAACGGGTGATGTACTTTCAGTCTGAAAATCCTCAATTTCCTTTGATAGACAGGCTAATTGATGAAGTCGCAGATATGCCCGGAGCTTTGCCTTTATTATCTTTTACATTGAGTGAACTTTATCTCAAATATTTAAAGCGGCAACAAATCGCTCAAATTAACGGTACAACAATCGATAGAGCAATAACTGAAACAGACTATCAAGAATTAGGAGGTGTAGCACGGAGTCTTACCCAACGAGCTGACAGCGAATACAATCAATTAGTTCAACTAGATCCAGCTTATGCAGATAGCATCCGTCATGTGATGCTGCGAATGATAGCAGTAGGTGGTGGTGAATTAGCAAGGCGGCGAGTGCCATTATCTGAATTAGAATATCCACCAACTGAAAATCAGCGAGTCCAAGAAATAATTAGGCGTTTTACAGATGCACGGTTATTAGTGGAAGGGCAAGATATAGAGGGTAATCTTTATGTAGAACCTGCCCATGATGCCTTAGTGCGGGGATGGCAAAAGCTATTAATCTGGAAACAAGAACAAGAAGAAAAATTAATTTTACAACGGCGAGTAACACCAGCAGCTTTGGAATGGCAAAGTGTTAAAAACCAAAAAAAAACATCAGGGTTATTAACAAAATTTGAACCTGTAATTAGTTTGTTAGATACTAGGCTCTACAGAATAGAAGATTTATTTTTTAGTAAAATCAAGAATTTAGTTGTGCGAAAATGGCCATCAAGACACAATCAGCAAGAGAGCTTGAGAGAAAAACCTGTGCAATTTCTTTGGAATACGAATCCTTATTTAGATGTATTAAATAGAGAATTACAATCAAATGATAACTGGTTTAATCAAGTAGAAGCTGAGTTTGTCCAGCAAAGTGTTTTACAAAAACGCCATAATATTAGTTTGCGATGGCGGATTGCGATCGCAGTTATCTTAGGTTTAAGCGCGTTGACTTTGTGGGCGTTGAATAGTCAAAGAAATGCAAAGATTGGTGAAACCAGTGCTTCTAGAGAAACGGCAGAAGCAAAGCTACAGGAGCAAGGGTTAGATGCGTTGGTTTATAGCCTACGAGCAGGAAAGTCACTTTTGAAAATATTTCATCCAGGTGAGCAGCTACAAAATCAAGTGAGAGGAACGCTGCAAGAAGCAGTTTATTCAGTCAGAGAACGTATTCGCTTGGAAGGGTATAAAGGTACAGTCAGGAGCGTTCTTAGCCCAGATAATCAGCTTTTGGCTAGTGTTGGAGATAACGACACTATCCGCTTGTGGAATTTACAAGGTGATCTTGACAAAGAATGGCAAGCACAGCAAAGCTTGGTTAATAATCTTGCTTTTAGTCCAAATGGTCAACTAATAGCTACCGCCGGTCGCAATGATACTGTCCGCCTGTGGAACTTACAAGGTAATCTTGTCAAAGAATGGCAAGCACAGCAAGGCTTTGTCAAAAGTATTACTTTTAGCTCAAATGGTCAGCTTTTAGCTACCGGAGGAGCAAACGATACTGTCCGCTTGTGGGACTTACAAGGCAACTCTATTGGACAACCTTTCGCAAGGAAGCTTGTGCCTGAAAAACAAGAACAAAAGCTAGTCTGGGGCGTAGCGTTTAGTCCAGACGATAAAATCATCGCTAGCGCTGGTGATGATGGTTTTATTAGCTTGTGGAACTTGCAAGGTAAGCTGTTGAAAGAATGGAAAGGGAATCAAGACGATATCAGCAGTATCAAATTTAGCCCAAATGGTCAGCGACTAGCGACAGCAGGAGAAGATAATACTGTTCGCCTTTGGAACTTGCAAGGTCAGCAATTTGCAGAGTTTAGAGGTCATGAAGGTAGAGTCTGGGATGTGGCATTTAGCCATGATGGCCAGCAACTAGCTAGCGCAGCTGGAGATGGCACTGTTCGTGTGTGGAATTTGCAGGGTAAGCAGTTAGATAAACTTGTAGGGCATCAAGGGCCTGTTAGAAGCGTCAGTATCAGCAAAGATGGTCAGCAAATAGTTAGTGCTGGCGATGATGGGACTGTGCGTGTGTGGAACTTAAACGACCAGCAGGTAAAATTTAGAGAGCATCAAGGCAAAGTCAACAGTGTCAGTTTTAGTCTAGATGGTCAGCGAATAGCCAGCGCTGGAGAAGATGGAACTGTCCGCTTGTGGAACTTGCAAGGTCAACAGTTAGCACAGCCATTTCAAGGTCATCAAGGCAAAGTCAACAGTGTCAGTTTTAGCCCAGATGGTCAGCGAATAGCCAGCGCCGGAGATGATGGAACTATCCGCTTGTGGAACTTGCAAGGTCAACAGTTAGCACAGCCATTTCAAGGTCATCAAGGCAAAGTCAACAGTGTCAGTTTTAGTCTAGATGGTCAGCAAATAGCCAGCGCCGGAGATGATGGAACTATCCGCTTGTGGAACTTGCAAGGTCAACAGTTAGCACAGCCATTTCAAGGTCATCAAGGCAAAGTCAACAGTGTCAGTTTTAGTCCAGATGGAAAGCGAATAGCCAGCGCTGGAGATGATGGTACTGTCCGCTTGTGGAATTTGCAAGGTCAATCAAATCCTCAAACATTTCAAGGTCATCTAGGGCCTGTTTATGCTGTGACGTTCAGTCCCGATGGTAAGCAAATAGCCAGCGCCGGAGATGATGGTACTGTTCGCTTGTGGAATTTGCAAAGTAAACAGCCACTACAGCCATTCCAGGTATCTGGTATCAAACTAAAAGCCGTGGCATTTAGCCGCGATGGCAAAATGATTGTCGGTAGCGGGGAGAAAGGCACAGTGCAGTTGTGGAATTTACAAGGTCAAAAGTTTGCAGCCTGGATAGGACATCGAGGTTCCGAAATCGAAAGCGTTAGTTTTAATAGTGATGGCAAGTTATTGGCTACCGCAGGCGATGATGGTATCGCTGAACTGTGGCACATTGAATCATTAAACGAGTTGATACAAGGAGGTTGCGATCGCCTGCATGATTATTTAGATAACCCGACAGTGAACCAGAGCGATCGCTCTCTATGCAAATCTTAATCAAAGCAGGGAGAGATGGGGAGAGTGTTAACGACAAATGACAAATGACAACTGACCACTGACCACTGACCACTGACCACTGACCACTAACAACTGACAACTGACACCCAAAAACTTTATAAGACACAGATAGACAGATATACTGAGTCCATAAAAAAAATTACAGGTTTTTCATTTTTTTGAATTTATGCGAGTTCTGTTTCTGCATTCTAACTTTCCAGCGCAGTATCGCCATGTAGCTCTAGCTCTTGCTCAAGACCCCAGAAATCAGGTAGTCTTTGGTACTAAAAATCAAGATGTCAATATACCTGGTATCTATAAAGCGATTTTTGAACTTAACCGCGAACCCCATCCCACAACCCATCATTATGTTCGCAGTCTAGAAAGTGCAGTATTGCATGGGCAAGCTGTGTTTAAATTATGTGACCAGCTAAAACAAAAAGGCTTTGTACCTGATATAATATGCGGTCATTCGGGTTGGGGCCCTACCTTATATATTAAGGATGCATTTCCAGACAAACCACTATTGTGTTATTTTGAATGGTTTTATCATGCTCATGGTTCAGATTCAGATTTTGACCCAAACGATCCTCTGACTGTGGATGATGTAGCACGTATTCGCACAAAAAACGCACCTATATTAATAGATTTGTATACATGCGATCGCGGTTTCTCACCAACTCATTGGCAAAAAGCCCAGTTTCCCCCAGAATTTCATCAGAAAATTTCTGTGCTGCATGATGGAGTAGATACAGAATACTTTAAACCCAAGCCAGGAGCCAAACTAGTATTGCCCAACCTAGATTTATCTGGAGTCGATGAAATAGTCACTTATGTAGGGCGGGGAATGGAACCTTATCGTGGTTTTCCCCAGTTTATCGAAAGCATAGCTTACATCCAAGAGCGCAGACCAAATTGTCATGTAGTCATTGTTGGTTCAGATAGAGTTTGCTACGGTAAAGCTTTACCAAACGGTGTCACCTACAAAGACTTCATGCTCAAAAAAGTGCCACTGGATTTATCAAGGGTTCACTTCACCGGTTCATTACCCTATGGGCAATATCTGCAAGTAATTCAAGCATCATCAGTACATGTTTATTTAACCAGACCATTTGTACTTTCTTGGTCAATGATTGAAGCCATGTCCACAGGCTGCTTAGTACTAGGTTCTGATACAGCACCAGTCCGTGAAGTTATCGAAGATGGGAAAAACGGTTTATTAGTTGATTTCTTCTCTGCCCAAAAGATAGCAGAGCGAGTTGATGAAGTATTCAATCATCCCACACGCATGGCAGAACTGCGAGAGAACGCCAGAAAAACCGCCCTAGAACGCTACGCCTTAGCTAACTTACTACCCCAACACCTTCAACTTATCAAAGATGTAGCCAGTAAAGGTTCCAAACCTTCCATGCCTTATACTCAATAGAATTATATTGATGCGATCGCTTGAAAATAGGGAGTGGGGAGTAAGAAAGAGAAATTTTCATATTTGGTTGTGGGATTTTTTTGCGATTAACTTATATGAAACCTCAATCTTTTTCTCTGCGCGACGGACACTTTGACCCCAGTTGCTTCAAGCCGGGAAACCCGTCCAACGCACTGGCTCCTCAAGTCCGTAAAGCCTTCCTGTGCAACTGTCCTCCTCTGCGCCTCTGCGTGACATTTTTGCTAGTCATATCATGTCCGGGTAATTAGTTATGTTTCCCACAGTCGTTAAACCCCACCCCCAACCCCTCCCCGTTGACGGGGAGGGGATGCAAAGCATAGCTTTGGTGGGGTGGGGTTCTTCGAGTGTCATATCATGTCCGGCAAATTGCCCATAATAAAAACACCCCACCCCCAACCCCTCCCCGTGAACGGGGAGGGGATGCAAAGCATAGCTTTGGTGGGGTGGGGTTCTTCGAGTGTCATAAGCAATCAAGCGGACATGATATCATTACTATAAAGATAACCTCGACAATAACGAACAATCATTATATAATTATGTAATCAGCTTGATGTTTGGCACGGCGAAGCGGGGGCAAAATCCCTGGAGTCCCGCCAAAATCGCCAGAAACTTGACAAATCAATAATTACAGCGTTTTAACAGTTAGAGTAAATGCAAGTATTTTGTAATAAGAGCGGCTGAAAATCACCAAAATTTCTCCCCCGCCAAAAACCCTAACAGGAAGCTTGCCCAGTAACAGTTTCAGACTGAAGGGTTTCAACTTACTACTACCCCGCAAGGGGATTGAAACTTACTATAAAAATGTAAACAACGAATGATAAAAAGTTTCAACTTACTACTACCCCGCAAGGGGATTGAAACAGGCGTCTGTCCAAATTAGCTAATACAAAAGCGATCGTTTCAACTTACTACTACCCCGCAAGGGGATTGAAACTATTTCCAGCCTTCGTCAATCATCGCAACTGCTCCTAGTTTCAACTTACTACTACCCCGCAAGGGGATTGAAACGACTTATTCCTCTTTGAGTAGCGACAACTGTTGAAGTTTCAACTTACTACTACCCCGCAAGGGGATTGAAACTTTCTTTGCCGCTTGATTACGGATTTGAAATAAAAGTTTCAACTTACTACTACCCCGCAAGGGGATTGAAACACTGTATCCTTTGCCGAGCTTGGAGTCTTTTTGAGTTTCAACTTACTACTACCCCGCAAGGGGATTGAAACACACTTATGAGAAAAAAGGAGAGCGCAAGGCAAAGGGTTTCAACTTACTACTACCCCGCAAGGGGATTGAAACGCACACTGTATTTCTCGTTTCAGTTACAAAACCGGTTTCAACTTACTACTACCCCGCAAGGGGATTGAAACAGGGCGAGGGGCGATCGCTTGTCGTTAAGAGCCACGCTTGTTTCAACTTACTACTACCCCGCAAGGGGATTGAAACATGTTAACTACGCCGTATTTATTACACACCTTCACATGTTTCAACTTACTACTACCCCGCAAGGGGATTGAAACCCTCTAGGGTCAATGGTCGGGGCTGCAACACCTTCATTGTTTCAACTTACTACTACCCCGCAAGGGGATTGAAACGCCCAGCTTCGAGTTTCATTTGCTGAATAGCAGAAAGGTTTCAACTTACTACTACCCCGCAAGGGGATTGAAACGGCACCCCAGTAATTATTTTGAATAATGCTTATGTGTTTCAACTTACTACTACCCCGCAAGGGGATTGAAACGTCCATGTTTGATTTCCTGCCAAAAAAGAGTTTGTTTCAACTTACTACTACCCCGCAAGGGGATTGAAACTTCCACGAATCACTTCGTTGCTCTCATTCCTCATCGTTTCAACTTACTACTACCCCGCAAGGGGATTGAAACTTGCGTTCGTGTCTATTTCACTAACTTCTTGAAAAGGTTTCAACTTACTACTACCCCGCAAGGGGATTGAAACGTTTCTGCCCAGTGAGCATTTATTTGATGTATAGCATAAGCCTTGGTGGTTAGGACATCAACAGATGATAAAACCTAGACACAAAAAAGACTTTTCACCCAGTCCCCAGTCCCCAGTCCCCAGTCCCCAGTCCCCAGTCCCCAGTCCCCAGTCCCCAGTCCCCAGTCCCCAGTCCCCAGTCCCCAGTCCCCAGTCCCCAGTCCCCAGCCCCCAGTCCCCTGCTATAGTTGCCCAATTTCCACCAGAAAAAAACACAGGCTTTTTGTCGAGCGTGATAGCTGGAGTACTTGCCAGTATAATAACCAGGATATTATTTAAAAAAATTCGCAGATTATAACTTTTTCCTGTGAGTCCTCCGTGTCTTGGCGGTTCGATATTTACAACCATGTCCACCAAACCTACAATCCAAAGCATATACACCGATGGTGCTTGCACCGGCAATCCTGGCCCTGGTGGTTGGGGCGTTGTCGTTTACTTCGACGATGGCTCAGTCCACGAAATGGGCGACGCATCCCAGCACACCACCAATAATAAAATGGAAATGCAAGCCGCGATCGCAGCCTTGCAATATTTCCACGCATCAGGACAAACAGAACCCATCACCCTACATACCGACAGCGAATACCTCATCAACTGCGTTACCAAGTGGGTGAAAAACTGGAAAAGAAAAGGCTGGAAAAAAGCAGACGGAAACCCCGTTCAAAATCAAGACCTTTTAGAAATACTCGATGAACTCAACACCCGAAAAGTCAATTGGCAACACGTGCGGGGGCATTCAGGTAACATAGGTAACGAACGTTGTGATGTGATCGCTCGCAGCTTCGCCAACGGTAAAACCCCGTCTTTACAACAATTGTCTCTGACAAACGTTCATAAAACTTTACCATCCCCAGTAGCAAAACTATCTAAATATGAAACAAACTCTACAATAATTGACACAAGGACACAGGAAATAAGTATTCCTGCATTAGAAATAACTTCTATGGAACAACCTACCGCACAAGCTGCGGCGGCAATTGAAGAAAAGCTGCCTGAAAACAGAGTAGAACAACTCCGGAACCTAGTAGAAACTCTGCGTATCGCTGACGAAATTGCCGAAAAAGGCTACTTAATCACCAGTTCAGAACTAGCAGACTTAATGGATGTCCACGCTAGCGCCGTTACCAGTCGGGGGGATCAGTGGCGGTGGCGGAACTGGATCGTATCACGAGTACGGCGCGAAGGCAATCAAATTCTCTGGGAACTGGAACGCGGGGATCAATTGGGAGGTGAAGATGAGTGAGGAGTAGGGGGGATGGGGGGATGGGGAGATGGGGAGCAGGGGAGCAGGGGAGCAGGGGAGCAGGGGAGCAGGGGAGCAGGGGAGCAGGGGAGCAGGGGAGAATAACAACTGACAACTGACAACTGACAACTGACAACTGACAACTGACAACTAACTCCTAACTCCTAACTCCTAACTCATAACTTCTCCCCCGCCATTCCCGTGGAGTGCGAAAGGCAGATAAGAAAATTCTCAGCACTGCTAGGGGATCAGCCAAGGGGGAAAGCCAGAATAACCAACCACCTTTAGCAGTTTGGCGATCGTAGGAGGGCGCGATCGCAAGCAGCATTGCAAAGCGAATCACTAATAAAAATACATTTAGCCCTAATAATAAAAGCAGGGGAGCGGGGGAGATGGAAAGCAGGGGAGAAACCAACAAGTAACTCATTAAAATCAACAGGGGTAAACCTTGAACGGCTGACAGTAGCCATAAATCTCCCCAAACTTGAGCCGATGGAGATGCATCTTTGAGGTCGAGACTACGCCCCCATTCCTTCCAAGTCTCTATCGCCCCTTCATACATTCGCACCTTCAATACTTTTGCACCATCTAAAAAGCCCACTTTAAAACCAAGGCTTGCAATATGCCGTGCCAAGGTTACATCGTCGCAAAAAGAACTACTTGCACTAGTGTATCCACTGACAGCAGCTAAAACAGAGCGACGGCATAAAAAGCACTGTCCATTAGCCATCACCCTTTCCGGCTGGTCAGTTTTGATACCAGCCGGATCGAATCGGTAAAGCAGAGTCATCAACAACGCTGGTTGTAGCCAGCATTCTCCTGGATACTTGAGAATGAACTGGGGTGACAAAGAAACTAAATCATACCCTTGCTTTTCGGCAGTCTTCACCAAACCAGCAACTAAACCCGGATGTGGCTGAGTATCAGCATCCATCCCCAGAAACCACTCACTTGCTTGTGAGCTATGTAAAAAGCCGTTATGCAACGCCCAAGGACGCCCCACCCAGCCAGAGGGTAACGGGTCATCTGTGATTAACCGAAAGCGGGGATCTAGCTGTTGTGCAGCTTTCACCAAGTCGGGTGTACCATCCTGGGAATTACTATCTACGACAATAATTTCCCGCACTTCATAACTTTGCCGACTCAACCCCGATAACAGAGGACTAATGCGAAGAGCCTCGTTCAGTGTAGGAACAACAACACTAACACTACCCAAAATATCCAGCATAGGCTGTTGGGGTTGAATGGGTGGATGGCGTGCTGGCCCCTTTACTAGACGCGAGAGTAGAATAGCCGTTGCTGGTAACTGGATAAGTAGCAGTAGGAGCGATATGGCTCCTACTACTATCGAAGCGTTGTACACGTTAGTAATACTTTGCAATTGATGGAACTGGGGACTGGGGGGATAGGGGAGATGGGGAGATGGGGGAGATGGGGGAGATCATTGTTCACTCCAAACTCCAAACTCCTAACTCCTAACTCCTCCCCTTCATTTCAAGGCAACTTTGACGCTGGCTACTGAGACTTCTTTAGCTGCTGGTTCAACACTAACTTGCCCATCTGCGGCTGAACCTTTCAACCAAAACCCTACAGCTGGGGTTACACCTAGCAATAAACCCAGTAATACAGGAATAGAGAATCCAGCTGCTAAACTCATGACTGTAGCAAAACCAAAGTTGCTTAAGTAAACTGCTAATGGTACATTGAGCTGCGATCGCTCTAATTTAATTGGGTTGTTTTTCCACAACAATGCTGCCACAGTCATAAATACCGCTCCAGTACCTAACCAGCCTGCAAAGTTTTGGTAAGGCATACCGAAGAAAGCACCTGGTTGTTGCCAATACCAAAAGGGCAAAGCAGTTTGACTCATCGCAGGATCAAGAACAAAATCCCAGGAGGTAAGCAGCAAAGCACCGAACCCTATTGCACCTAGATGACGCCACAAGCTAGGTTTTTTGTCTACTTCTAAACCAGCACGCGCCAGCAAGTACGAAACACATCCTACATAAAACCATGACAAAGGAATTGTGAATGGCACTAAACCAGCAATTTTATAGCCCAAGCCACTCAGATAGCTGTAGTGACCAAAAGGAAAGCCTGTACTAGTTCCTAAAAGTTCGCTGGTTAAAGAAATCAGCACTGCGGGTAACATAAAAGCCAAAGTGCGATTCAAACCCAAAACCCGCAACCCATATAAAAAGACCGCCGCTGCACCCAATAACATATAAGCTACACCACCACCAGCCATACTCCACTGCATGACAGTCTGTCCAATCTCAGACAAGTGGAAAATTACTTCGGCATTAGGTACAACTAGTAATATGCCTACCAATCCAAACACCATTGACACGATATGACCAATCAGGCATACACGCTCAGCAATAACAAGTTGTTTCATAGAGAATTCCTTAACAAGAAGTGACACATCGCTACTCGGCTGCTAACAGTTTACAAATGTTTACGGAAATATTTAAGTGGTTTGTGTCCTAATTCTTGACCAAGTAGTGAAACTCACTTGCAACAGCATAACAACCTCTTGATAGAATCCATAAGAAATAGAATGATAGAGATATAGTCTAAGCGATCGCAATCAACATCTATCCAACTGATTACGCTTTATTCTAGCTAGCGATGGGTATAACCCTTGTTCACCTCATGTCAATTGTGAAAAGACTTCCCTGGATTTCCTTAGTGCTAGTACTGCTGAGCTATAGTACGTTAGGTTGGGTGTTATTGGAAACAAAAGCTCCTAAATTTGTATGGTTCGTAATTGTGCCTGCTGTCTTGCTGTTAGTAGCTAGCTTGACTGCACCTTTGTCTTTAGTAGCAAGATATACTAGTATTTTATTTCAATCAAATCTCAGGACTTTTGCCGTTGCTGTTTTAGGGGCATTCTTATTTTTTTTGATGCTTGCTTGGTTTAGGCTATTTCTTGATTCCTTGCTGATCATTTCTGCGGCTATATTAGCGAGAATTGACTTTCAAGTTTCTGGTTTTAAAGAAGGGCAAGCCTTTGTGATTACGTCTATCATTTCATTGACAGGTATAGCGTTAGGTGCAGGTATGTACATGCTATTTTTACATTACATTCGTTTTTAATTCAAGATGCCATCAATTTAAGTCAGTATTCAGTGGATGAACAAAAATATTTACAGTCACTGCGAGCGAAGTGAAGCAATTCCAACCGCAAGTGAATTGCTTGATTTTGCTTCCCTCTATTCGCTTCGGACTTTGTGTAATTAATTCTATTTCAGTACTTAGCAATGAAGATTCACTGAGAAAGCCACACACTCCCGTAGGTAGTTTACAGACCAGCATTGAAAATCTGCTCTGCGGTTAAATTCAACTCTGGAAAAGTGGGTGATTGGATGCGATCGCTTTCACGAAACTGGCTGACTTGGTACTCACCCTCAACCAATGAATAAACTGATATTGTAGGCTGTTTGGGATTGCCAATAAACCGCCTACCTCCCAATGCTGCGTAGTCTACAATCCAGTATTCTGGAATGCCTACGGCTTCATATTGACCTAGTTTTGTGAAATAGTCATCTCTCCAATTGTTGCTAACTACTTCAATCACCAAAGGAATTGATGCGCCTTGAGTGACTGTAGATTGCTTTTTCCAGAGAGGTTCATTTACCAGATTGGAGCGATTAATGATTAATATATCTGGTGAATAAGCAGATTCATTTTCAGGTGGTTTTACTAGTGCTGTTTTTGGTATGAAGTAAGGAAGCTTCAGGCGATCGTATTCGATTGGGAGTTTTGTAGCTAAAAATCCTGTAATCTCTTCATGGTCGCCTGTTGGTTGGGACATTTCAACTACAACTCCATCATGCAGTTCATAACGCTTCCCTGTGTTGTCTGGGTATTTGGCAACAAATTCATCGAATGTAACTAGTTTGCGTAAGGTTTGAGTCATGGTTTAAATTCCCAAAGCAAAAATAATGTATGGTTAATAACCGATAGAAATGTTACAGCCGTAGGACATACGGTTAACATACGCGGCTTCGGGTAAATTCATTAAAGTTTTTATCTCTTAACTTGCACATTTCATAACCGTTATAGAGTAGGGCTTTGAGAAATATCAGAAAAATGTGCTTCTTAAGAGCTCTAAAAGCCGTAGAAAATGTCAAAAATCCCTGAGGTTTGTTTGCAATACGCCTCAAGGATTAAAAATGATGTGCTATTGAAAATGATTCCTGGATTGTCAAGGAAGCTTAGCAAAAGTTAATAAATCCTTTGCCCCTTCTTCCTTAAGCAAATTTAAATGGTCTGACTCTAGCTGGCTGTTGCTTCAACTGCTTCAACTGCCGCCACAACTGGATAAACACTAATTTTTTTGCGTGTCTTGCCCTTTCTTTCAAAAGTCACTACACCGTCAACTAAAGCAAACAAAGTGTCATCACTGCCGATACCGACATTGTTACCTGGATGAAATTTAGTGCCGCGCTGACGCACCAGAATGTTTCCCGCGCGGACAGTCTGTCCGCCGTAGCGTTTGACACCCAGACGTTGGGCATTAGAGTCACGACCGTTGCGTGTACTACCTGTTCCTTTCTTATGAGCCATAATTTCCTCTTATCTTTCTTCTTCTTTACTATTATTCAGCAGTTGCTTCCGCAGGGGAATCATCGGTGACGGGAGTTTCGGCAGTTGGGGCTTCTTCGGCACTCAGAACCGTACCGTTGAGGGTGATGGAATTAATTAAAAGTCTAGTGATTTCCTGGCGATGCCCCCGCTTTTTGCGGGTTTTCTTTTTCGGCTTCATTTTATACACCAGGACTTTGCGACCTCTGAAATTTCGTAGCACCGTCCCTTCTACACTTGCCCCAGCTACTAGCGGCTGCCCAATAGTAACTTCGCCGTCATGCTGTACTAGTAATACTGAGTCTATTGTAACTTTTTCGTCTGCTTGGGCAGTGAGTAGTTCAATGTCATAAAAGCGGCCTGGCTCAACTCGTACTTGTTTGCCGCCAGTTTCAATAATTGCGTAGGTCATGGAATTGTCCTTGAAGTTGCCGTACAGGTAGCTAGCTTTTATCTCTTGTGGAGATGCAATTTATCTTATTTCGATCAATCGCTATTCCTAGCTTTTGCAATATGTCTACCTGATCCGAGCAGGAATGAGACAGACAACCTAAAATTGTATTTCATTAACTAGCGTTAAGTCAACTATTGCAAAACTTTTAATTAATTCGGCTTGATGTGCGAAATGCAAATAGTTCTTGCTGTAGTTAATGGTGACACAGAACAGCACTAACAAATCTGAGCAAGAATATACCTTGCTCAGATTTTCTCTTTTAGAGGTTTGGGATGCAGGGGTGCAGGGGGGCAGGGGGGCAGGGGAGAATAACCAATGCCCAATAGTTCGGCTTACCTCGACTTCGCTGCTTCGGCTGCGCCCTTACCTCGGCTTCGCCCTTCGGCTACGCGGCAATTGAGCGAAGTCGAAATTCAGGACAAGCTCGGCACAAGTGCGAGAGTACAAGTGCCCAATGCCCAGTTCAAAAACAGCTTACCCACCTGGTACTTTCGTATACATTCCTTGACCTTGGGTATCGTAGACGAACAAAGGCAGATTAGCATTATCACTAATTACTGCTAGGGCTTCCTGTAAAGTTTGCCAGTGATTGGCAGCATCAGCTACAGGACTTGGATTTTGAGGAGTGGCATTAGACATGCTAGTTTGTAGTACTTGTTCATACTCAGGGGTGAGCCAGACAATAATTCCTTTGTCGTTGATGGTGTAGGTACAAACCCGAATTTCACCAGAACAAGTTTTGGTTAAGTCAGCGCGGGTTTGTTGCTGGTTTCCCACAATTTGTAGTTTTTCTTGTGCTTGCTTGAGGGCAACTGAGTAGGGTTCAGTTAGACTCTGAGCCTGATTGTAGTAAGTGCTATCTTGGGAAATCTGTTTAGCAGTCTGTAAAGCTTGACCCCAGTATACTGCTGCCGCTTGCCATTGGTTTTGTTGCTCATAGGCTTTGGCTTGTTTAGCTATGGTGAGGGCTTGTTGGTAGCTTTTTACTGCTAACTGTTCTTTAGTGACGCGATCGCGTGCTGCTGCCAATTTAGGTTTATATTCTATCAACAGCTTTTGGGCTTCTGGGGATGCTGGGCTAGCCTGGGGAATAATCATCAAGGCATTAACTACAATCTGCCAACTCGATTGCACTTTTTGCCAGTCATTCAAAGATTTAGCACTAGCTTCTCGTTTGGCGGCTACACTAGCCACAGCTTTGGCGGCTGTGAGTTTTTTCAACCATCTTTCTTGTGCCAGCAACTGCTGATTGATCATTTGTAAACTGACACGATACCTCATTAACTTCGGTTGTACCAGCTTATAAAGTTCACTGTTGGGGTTAATCGCCTCTAGTGGCGCGATCGCTTGCCGCCACAGATGTTGTCTAGCTTGTAATTCCTCTAGACTCTGGGCTGGTGTTTCAGTTGTTCGGGCTGCTTGTGCTGCCGTCTGCAAGGCTTTTACTACCTGATTAATTTTTTGTGCAAGGCTAGACAAGCTGGCTTTTAATTCCTGTGCTTGTTGGGAATGGGGCGACCAACCAGGAATTATTGTCAAGTCGGCGCTAGTTGTCTCTAGTTGCTGTTGTATTGCTATTAATTCATTTTCTGACCTAGCACGACTCATCTTTTGCCTAGATTCAGTTTTGAGTTTCTCGGCAGCTTGTATTTCTTTGCACTCAAACATCACACAAGGACGAGTTAGCAAATAAGCACCGCTAACCAACACGACAATTCCCACCAAAGCTGCACCCAGCAGCATCGGTTTAACTTGGGGGCGTTTTGTCTGGCTAGTCAGCAAATCCGGCGTATCCGCCAGAGGGTCAAAGGGATCTTCTACTTCTTCGTGCTGATTTTCTTCGCTAGGTGGAAAGTCTACAGGAGGAAATGAGAGTGATGAGGAAGATGGGGGGGATGAGGAAGATGAGGGGGATGAGGGAGATGAGGGAGAGGAGGAAGATGAGGGAGATGAGGGGAATACTGGTTTTCCAGTTCCCCAGTTTCCCAGTTCTTCAACTTCCCTACTCCCCTGCTCCCCTACTCCCCTGCTCCCTTGCTCAAGAGCTCCCCTAAAGAGCTTCACAGTTAGGGAATGTTTAGCATAAGGGAGTTTGTCACCAGAAACCCTGAGAAAACATTGCACCCGTTGCCCCCTGTAATTTGGTAGCGACTCGAGTACTTCCTCAATTAATGCAAAAATTTGTTCGGTGTCAACAGTTACACCCACAGGATGTTGAGTTAAAATCATTAACTCGTCTTTGTTGACAGCACACTTGATATGGAAGACTTGACCAGATGGCACTCCTACAATAAATTGTTCCTGCAAAGTTCTGGCTAAAAGCTGTAAATCTTCCTGCTGGACTGCTACTTGCATAGACTGTTCCCGCTAGTCTTATATATTATTTTTTATTGTTGAAGGAATGAAATCAAGGACTTTGTGACTTTGTTTGTTGAATACAAATGCACATTTTAACCAACCACAACTATAGAATCAAACAGACCAACTTTCTAACACAACTTTTTGCTTTTAACCAAAAATGAAAAAATCCGTGAATATTCGTATATCCAAGAAAGGCAAGGGCAAGGGGACAAGGGTAAAAATTCTCCTTTTGCCCTTTTATTCGTACTGCTAGATAATAAATTCAATAATTTAACTTGAGGTTAAATTCCAAATAAAAAATGGGAATAATAAATTTTTTGAGTAATTGTATGGCTCGGTTCGTCAACCAAATCGAGCCTTGGGTATTCAAAGTAAAAATTTCCCAATCGAAGGCAGAAGGATTATTCCTTGTCTGTTTAACTTTTTTCCTTTTCCCTTCTTAAGAAGCTTTAGTTTGGGCTTTTACCTTTTAACTTTCCCATCCGCAAGACCCCAGACAGTACTTTGACAGATATGCTGGTTTTGTTCTATGCTGGCATATTTACCGAGAAAATTCATCACGTCTAGTTGAGACAGCCCTAACGGATTGATACCAGAAATTAATTTGCCTCATTGGCCGAATTCGATAAAATTGAACCGTGAAAAAATAAATTTTTCTATATGCCTAAAGCAAGATTTCGTAATTATGGTGCTGTAAAAAACAAAAACAGTACCAAATAAATGCTAGGGAAGTGTAACTAGAAGGTGCATGTCAATGGATTTATTAGAGTACCAAGTTAAAGAATGGTTTGGGGAAATAGGCATTCCCGTATTGCCCTCGCAACGTATTGACCATCCTACAGAACTGAAGCGGTTAAAAATTAACTATCCGATTGTACTGAAGTCTCAGGTACATGCCAGTGAAAGGGTAAAAGCAGGTGGAGTCAGGGTTGTAGAAACTACCATTGATGCGATCGCAGCTGCACAAACAATCTTCAAATTGCCAATTTGGGGCGAGTTACCAGAAGTTTTACTGGCAGAATCTAAGTATGATGGTCAAGAAGAATTTTATTTAGCTGTAGTTTTAGATACCGCTGTTTGCCGACCAGTACTTTTAGGTTGTAAAGAAGCAGATATAGATTGGGAAACGGCAGGGGAAAGAATGCACCATGTTGTGGTTAAACAAGAATTTTCCTCTTTTTACGCACGGCGACTGGCTTTGAAAATGGGTTTACAAGGTACGCTGATGCTGTCAGTTAGCAGCGTCCTGGAAAAGATGTACGAGTTATTTGTGCAAAAAGACTTGGATCTAGTGGAAGTTAATCCGTTGGCAATCAACGCTTCTGGTGAAGTGATGGCTCTCAATGGTAAAGTCAGCATCAATGAACGAGCTATGGGTCGTCATCCAGAAATTGCTGAGATAGCAGTCAAAATTGCCAGCCGTCGTGAGAGTAGCCAGATGAATGGTCACTCACGCGACTTGAATGGTTCAGAAACGCAAGGTAAAATTGGCATTCTCGGTAATGGCACTGGTTCGATTATGGCAACCTTCGATTTAGTTGTGAGTGCTGGTGGTCAACCTGGTAATTCTCTCAACCTGCGTCATGCTTTTCCCACTGATACCTCACCGACTACCTTTTGCGATCGCTTGGCGAAAGGTCTGGATATCTTAGCTAGTGACAAAAGCATTCAAGTCATACTCCTTAACCTCCTAGGTAGCGTTCCTCAAGCAGAAGAAGTCGCCCAAGTCATTGCCAAATTTGTGCAACACGAAAATGGCGAACTCAACTCCCAAGTTGTACGCACTAATGGCACTAGAAGCTCATGGGAATCTGATTTTCCGCACTTAGTTGTTCGTCTTGCTGGTTCTGATTTCAATGTTGCTAATAATTTTTTAGCAACATTAAAAACTCAGGGCGATGCCTTGATACTGGTGGAAAATTTAGATGAGGCGGTAGCAGAAGCAGTCCATCTTACCAAGCCAACCGCTTACAAAAAAGTTAGAAAAATTTAATCTGACGTGAGTTCGATGAACCTCTCCCCAACCCCTCTTGGACGCGGAGAGGGGCAGAAATATTCCGCGTTTTCAACGAAAAAATCAGGGTTTCAAAGCCTCTCTCCCTCTGGGGATTGGGGGAAAGAGGAATGGAAGCGGGGTTTTTTATATCCGTCGAACTCACGTTAATCTGAAGTCAGGAGGCAGAGCAGGTAAGAAGTTTGAGAAAATAATCCTTCCTGAAGCCAAGAAGGTTTAAAGTAGGGGCGGGTTGGACAATATCCCCCATTATTAATGGTAATTTCGTTAAACCTGCCCCTACTAAATTTATTAACCGCGCGTAAAACCCCATCCCCTTGTGGGTGGGGATGTAAGCGCGGTTAATTAAAGGGGTTCGATGCCCCTTTAATTAACACTCTCCTATCGGGTAAGCGAGTTACCCTCTGTCTTTCTGAGTCTCAATATATCGCTTCACTGCTTCTTGGGAGACTCCGCCAACAGAAGAGTAAAATGTGCCATCACTCCACATTCCTGAACCCCAAAAGCGACGTTTTTTAAGGTCTTTGAATGTATTAAATATATGCACAGCAGAAATTGATTTCATGGTTTTAGCGATTTCTACTGGTGCAGTGGTGTGATCTACTTGCACAAATACATGAACGTGGTCAGGCATGATTTCTAGTGCATGAAGTATCCATCCATAAGTTTTGCAAGTTTCCCCAATGATGCGTTTTAACTCTACCTCTACTGCGCCTTCAAGGATTTGATGACGATATTTAGGGCAAAAGATAATGTGGTATCCCAAGCAGTGTTTAGCGTGTGAACTTGATAGTATTTCCATGTTTTGAGTGTATATCAACAAAACATATAAACTTTGTGATATACTCAGTCTACCAGGAAAACAAAATGCCTGCGTAGTGCTGCTACACCACACAGGCTACTCCTGAAGCGGATTAAACGAAGCAGGAGCAACAGTAATTATGCCAGATCCGAATGAAAAGTATTCCTACATAGACAATGTGTCTGAGGAAGAGTGCTACGAAAAATGGGAAGGGAACGACTGGGTAGCAGACGACAACAACCCAGAAGTAGGAGTTTGTGAATCTAATTTTGACTTTGATGCTTTCAGTTTTTTGCTGAAATCGAACAAGAAAGGCAGACAGCATAATGAAACGTACTGTTAGTATCCCAGTTGATTTACCATCAGAAAGGTTTTTACCTCTGATGAACCAGTGTGCAGAAATATTTAATGCACACATTGACTGGGCTATTGCTAACAGCACCTACAACAAAAACAAGGCACACAAGGAACTGTATCACTTGTTAAGAGTTCAGTATCCGAGTGTGCCTTCTGCGTTATTGCAAACAGTTCGGGATAACGCACTTGAGGCAATTAAAGCCACAAAATTTCAGAGCATTCCCAAGAAAAAACCGACATCAGGATTAAGATATGATAAGCGCACGATGACGCTTAGAGGAAAACAATTAACTCTTAGTTGCCTTGGTAAGCGAGTTACTTTGATTCTTGATGTTCCTGATTATTTCAAAGAAATTTTTGAAACTTGGGAATTTTGTGGAGCGACTGTCACCTACACTAAAAACCAAGCGCAATTTTGGGTGAGGTTAGTTTTTGAGACGGAAGACCCACAACAAATAGAAGGAAGAATCCAAGGAATTGACAGAGGTTTGTATCACCAAGCTGTTACCAGTGATGGTCAATTTTTCAGTTCTTCTAAAATCAGAGCAGTACAAAGACGTTATTTACACAATCGCCGTAAGCTCCAACAAAAAGGCACTCGCAGTTCCAAACGTCGTTTAAAAGCGATGTCTGGTCGTGAGAAGCGGTTCATGAAGGATACGAATCATTGTGTAAGTAAAAAACTAGCCAACCAACCCTTAATTGCAGTTTTTGTACTAGAGGATTTGTCCAGTATTCGCACACAGCGACGGGGCACGCCAGTTGCTTTATGCCGGGGAACCCGTCCACCGCACTGGCTCAAAAAAATGAATAAATGGTTGGGTAGTTGGGCTTTTTACCAACAAGAACAATTCCTGGCTTACAAAGCAGAAGCACTGGGTAAGCGGGTAGTCCACCAAGACCCTCGTTACACCTCACAGAAATGCAATATCTGTAAGCACATTCGACGGACAAACCGCTCCTATTCCAGATTCCATTGTAAAAACTGTGGACATCGGACGCACGCAGATCTCAATGCTGCTAAGAATGTCAGGGATGACTATATTCTCTCCTCTACCCAAGGGACAGAGGAGCAGGCATCAGTCAATATGCCGTATGTAAGAGCCGATTCTCTCGGTTAGTTACAAGCCCCATCCCCTTGTGGGTGGGGCGGTTGACTTATGAACAAAACTAAAAAAATATGTATTTCATAGAGTAGGCGCAAAAAATACAGTGTCCTTGTTAAATCCCCTAAATTTACTTATGGGGATTCCCTTGTACCTTCTGCCTGCTTAATGTTTCCAGTGCTTCAAGCCACTGGGTTGCCAAACTTACCAGAAATTTTTATGAACCTAACGCCAGACAGCAAAGTAATCATTCAAGGCTTCAGTGAATTTATCTCGGCAACTCATATTGCTCAAATGAAAGCTTATGGTACAAATTTAGTTGCTTGTGTCAATCCTGGATGTGGTGGACAGCAACTCTACGATCTCCAGTTATTTGATTTAGTTGAGGAAATAGTAGCCCAATTTGGAACAATTGACACAACAATTATCAGTGTACATCCTTACCAAGTTCTGGATGCAGCATTAGAAGCGATCGCCTCTGATATTCGTCAGATTATTATTATTTCTGCTGGCGTGCCACCTTTAGATATGGTGGAATTACTCCGCAAAACCGAGGCATGTGAAACTTTGATAGTTGGGCCGAATAGTCCCGGAATCATTGTACCTGGGAAAATTCTCTTAGGTACTCATCCTAGCGAATTTTATACACCTGGGCGTGTGGGTATTGTCAGTCGCAGCAGCACCTTAACATATGAAGTGGCCAGGGAATTAACAAAAGCAGGCTTTGGGCAATCGATTTGTGTCAGCATTGGTAGTGATGCGATCGTTGGTTCATCATTTCTGCAATGGCTGCAAATTCTCGATGAAGATGATACTACAGAAGCGATCGTTTTAGTTGGTCAACCTGGTGGTGATAGCGAAGAAGCAGCGGCGCGATATATTACTGAGGCAATTGACAAACCGGTAATCGCCTACATCGCAGGTACACAAGTACCACTAGCAAAAAATTGGCATCAGACAGGAACTTTAGCAACAGTTATAGGACGCCCTCCAAACTTTGGCACTGCACAAAGCAAATTAGCTGCCTTTCAAGCAGCAGAAGTCCCTGTCGCTGAACGCCCTTCTCTAATTCCAGAATTGTTAAAGAAGGCGATTGATTAACGGGACTGCAAGCAATAAACTATCACTGATGACTTGTACTGAGCGAAGCCGAAGTGCTGTTGACTATGAACAGTAGGATATTTTTTTCTTGGAAGTCCCTAAACTCACATCTTGCACCAATAAAAATTGATGTAATTTTATTACTCAGTAAAAAAGCAAACCCCTTGATTTAGCGATAAAAGCCCATAAAAATGAGGTAGCTTTATCGCGCATCTTTTTACTTTTTCTGGGGTTGTACGTAGAGGTGCAAGATATGAGCGTCCGACTAGCCGCGTTTTTCGCCGCTAGCAATGAATGAAACTAGCACATTTTTCAAGTGAGGCTGAAAGCTTTGCCATATAAGGCTTATAAAATGTGCAAGTTAGGAGTAAAGAATAATTCAGGAGGACGCAGTGCCTGATTTTGCTTAACTCCTGAATTCTTTTGTGATAACTCAGAACTTATAACTGGAGTCTTGCAACTTGTGATACTAAGTTGGGTTCAAAAATAGCATCTAGAGATGGGGAAGTAACATCCTCATCCCCCTCATCCCCCTCATCCCCCTCATTACCCCACTACCTTTGGATGCAACTCAATATGACTTTTCCTATTTATTTTTGGTTAGGGCCATTGCGGATTCATCCTCATATTTTGTTTGAATCTTTGGCTTATGCCACTGCCTTTCGTTTATTATTGCGAAATGTCCGCAAAGATTCGATTTCAGCCAGCCAACGCGGCTCTGTGATGGTCGGTGGTATGGTTGGTGCTTTAATTGGTGCTAAAGTGCTGGTTGGATTGCAACACATAGACTTGATTTGGCAAAACCTAGAGCAATTACTACTAATTCTCCTACAAGGAAAAACAGTAGTCGGCGCACTCTTGGGTGGACTGATTGGTGTGGAAATTACCAAAAAAATTATTGGTGTTAATCAGTCTACTGGTGATGTATTTGTCTATCCGTTAATTGTAGGCACAGGTATTGGCAGGATTGGTTGCTTTTTGACAGGTTTGAGCGATCGCACTTATGGAATTGCCACAAGCTTACCTTGGGGTGTCGATTTTGGCGATGGTATTTTCCGTCATCCTACACAATTATATGAAATTATATTTTTATTAATTTTAATTTTATTTTTGAAAGTTCGCAGTCGATATAACTATCAAAATGGCGATTTATTTAAATTTTATTTAGTTTTATATTTCAGCTTTCGTTTTTTGATAGATTTTATTAAACCAGAGTTTCGTCCTCTTTTAGGTTTAAGTGCAATTCAATTTGCTTGTCTCTTAACTCTACTATACTATCGCCAAACTATTCCCCAAATATTCCAAACAAAAATATAGGACTTTTATTTGATGCTTGAAATCCACGTAGAGTAGGCTTTTCTATTAAAACCTTGATATCATGGGCTTTGCCCAACTTACATCCTATATGATATTTTGGGATAATCAAGGGATTTTTATCAATCCATTTTTATTATTCAAAACATGCCTAACCGTAATTATCTTTTTTATGCTTTGACAAATAGCATTTGCTCAAAATGTCTTGTGAAAGTAGAAGCAAAAATCATTTTTCAAGATGACTGTGTTTACTTAGTTAAACACTGTCCCACCCACGGGCAAGAAAAAGTTTTAATAGCTGACGATATTGAATACTATAAAAAATCTCTGGAATTCATTAAACCTGGAGATATGCCTTTGAGGTTTAATACACCAATAAAATATGGCTGTCCTTATGATTGCGGACTTTGTGCTGACCATGAACAGCACAGTTGTTTAACTTTAGTAGAATTAACAGATAAATGTAATCTTTCCTGCCCGATTTGTTATGCTGATTCTGGTGCAGAAGAAGTTTCTGCAATATCGCATCAACCCCGTCGCCATCGCAGTTTAGCACAGATTGAAAAAATGATTGATGCGGTAGTGGCGAACGAAGGAGAACCACAAATAGTACAATTAAGTGGTGGTGAACCAACCATACACCCAGAGTTTTTTCAAATTCTAGATATAGCTAAAGGCAAGCCCATTAAGCATTTAATGATTAATACCAATGGTGTGAGGATTGCCAAGGATAAATCTTTTTGCGATCGCCTCAGTCAATATATGCCAGGAATTGAATTATATCTCCAATTTGATAGCTTTGAAACCGAAGTTTTACAGGAATTACGCGGTGTTGATTTACGGGATGTTCGAGAAAAAGCAATTAACCATCTCAACGAATATAATATTTCCACTACTTTAGTCGTTACTCTCAAAAAAGGATTGAATGACCATGAAATTGGCAAAATTATAGAGTATGCTTTACAACAAAAGTGCATTCGGGGCGTGACTTTTCAACCAATACAAGTAGCAGGAAGATTAGAGGGATTTGACCCTCAGCAGGATAGATATACATTAACAGAAGTTCGCAGGTCGATTCTTCAACAAAGTCCCTATTTTAAACCGGAAGATATATTACCAGTTCCTTGCCATCCAGATTGTTTAGCGATGGCTTATGCACTGAAATTAAATGGTAAAGTAATACCACTAACTGGATTAATTAATCCAGATGTTTTTGTGGATATATTACCTAATAGCGTACTTTATGAGCAAAATGAAGAATTAAAGCGGCATATTTTTCAATTATTTTCTACGAGTCATTCTCCAAACTCCGCAGCAGCATCATTAAAACAACTTTTGTGTTGCTTACCGATGATACCTGTACCTGAAGGTATTAACTATAGTAATGTATTTCGAGTCATGATTGTGCAGTTTCTTGACCCATTTAACTTTGATGTTCGTTCAGTCAAGCGTTCCTGTATTCATATCGTTCACCCAGATGGGAGAATTATTCCCTTTGATACCTTTAATATTTTTTACCGCGAGGGTAGCGCTGGATATCATTTGGTTAATAACCGCTAATATTGGTTTTAAATTGTTTCTAATTAGGGTAATTTAATGTCGCAAAGCAATGAAAATAATGAAATATTGAAGACATTTTTAGGAATATTACTACTATTAGGTTGCCATATTATAGCAGGAATAACGATATTTGCTCTTGGTTACATTTTACAGCTAAATGCTCGCTCCAACAATTATGTTGGTTTACAAGTTTGGATTATTGGTGGTGTTGGTTTTTTGTTCTGGCAACTTTTATATGTAATTCCACTTTGTATTTGGCTACAACGACAACAGCAAATAGCAATCAGGAGAGGCATAATTATTGGTGCAGTCATTACTGCTTTATTGAATGGAGGTTGTTTTTTATTGTTCAGTATCCGTTAAATTATGCCTGAAATGTCGTTTTGAATACTAATAAACGATCCAAACTCACTGAGAAGAAGCTCGAAAAACTTTCTTAAAAGCATCAATAAACGACTTCCAATTTAAAAAATCACTAAATTTGTAGGGTGTGTTACGGCGTTAAGCCTAACGCACCATATTATTTATGTAGTATCAGTCATCAGTCATCAGTTATCAAAAACTCCTTACTCAAAAACCACTGTCCGATTTCCATACACCAAGACACGATTTTGCAAATGTAAACGCACAGATCTACCTAAAACAATTCGCTCTAAATCCTTACCCTTTCTAATCAAATCATCAACTTCATCCCGGTGACTAACTCTCACTACATCCTGTTCAATAATTGGGCCAGCATCTAATTCGGCAGTGGCATAATGAGCAGTTGCTCCAATAATTTTAACACCACGTTCAAATGCTCGATGATAAGGATTTGCACCCACAAAAGCAGGTAAAAATGAGTGATGAATATTAATAATTTGCGGAAATTGAGTAATAAAATCTGCACTGACGATTTGCATATATTTGGCTAATATAACCAAATCAATTTGATATTGCCAGAGTAATTCTAATTGTTTAGCTTCCTGTTCAACTTTATTATCTTTATTAATAGGGATGTGGTGGTAGTCAATACCAAACTGTTGCGCTACTTCTTGGAAATGAGAATGGTTACTGATAATTAAAGGAATTTCAGCAGCAAATTCTCCCGCGCGTTGTCGCCAAATTAAGTCAAACAGACAATGGTCTTGTCTGCTTACCCAAATAGCGATACGTCGAATAGTATCAGAAAAGTGGAGTTCCCATTTAGCACCTAAAGGTTGGGCAATGGCATTAAATGCTGGGCCAATTAAATCTCTGGGTAAATTAAACCCATTTAATTGCCATTCAATACGCATCAGAAATAAGCCAGCAGCGAAATCTGTATGCTGGTCTGAGTGGATAATATTGCCACCATTGGCATAGATAAAATTAGCAATTTTCGCTACTAGTCCTCTTTGGTCAGGACAGGAAATGAGCAATGTTGCGGTCGGATTAGTCATAAAATGGCATTGGGCACTTGTACTGAGCGAAGCCGAAGTATTGGGCACTTGTACTCTCGCACTTGTGCCGAGCTTGTCCTGAGCGTAGCCGACTTGTGCCGAGCGAAGCCGAGGTAAGGGCGCAGTCGAGGTAAGCCGAAGTATTGGGCATTAGTTATTTCTCCCTCATCCCCCTCATCCCCCTCATCCCCCTCATCTCCCTCATCTCCCTCATCTCCCTCATTTGCTATTGCTTGGAGTTGGCACAGGTAGAATGCTTGGTAAAGGGGTTGCTTTATTATCTACAGGTTGTTTCCACTCTGATATCTCCCGATTGACTGCATTTTCAAAATCTTTAGTAACTAATAGCACATTGATATTGCCATTTGGTTGTGGTGTGGTATCGGTTTGGGCATAGACGAAATTATTATTAAAATTAGACTTTCCTAAAATTAACTGATGGGTTTTCTGATTTTTCAGACTTATATTGATAGTTGCTTGGGGTTGATCTAAACCAAATTCCCCAAGCTGGTTAGGGGGAATTGATAAAGTGCGATCGCTCTTACCTTCTACCAACAAATCCATCAAATAAGAAACAATAGCATCATTTGCTGGTTCTGACACAGGAGATTTTAACAACCACTTGGGATTACTAGACTGACTGTTACGTTCTAGATTTACAGTCAGCTTCTTAGTCTTTACTGCTAAAGACTGCACATCATCTGCTACAAAAGAGAAAATTTGCTGTTTTTTAGCTTTGATTTCTTCTCGCTGAGTCGCCCCTTTAATTTCATAGAAATAAACAAAACCACCCAAACCCAAAGCCAATAATATCAAAATTAAAGTCGTTCGTGGCAATTTCATATTTTAGTCAGTTGTCAGTTGTCAGTTGTCAGTTGTCAGTTGTCAGTTGTCAGTTGTCAGCGATGCACTGAGCTTGTCGAAGTGTTGTCAGTTGTCAGTTGCCAGTTGCTAGTTGTCAGTTGTTATTAGCAAGGAATAAGGAGTTAATATTACTAACTCTTAACTCCTAACTCCTAACTCCTAACTCTTAACTCCTAATTCCTAACTCCTAACTCTTAATTCCTAACTTTATTTACCGTCTTCGCCACCAGATAAAAGCTGCCGCTAGTAATCCGATTAAAGGTAAAATCAACAGAGACGACAATATTAAAACATTGGCTTGTGCTGTTGTGAGGTTAATCCGACGATTTTTCACTTCTTTGGGACTAATGGACAGGGGTTGTTGATCTTGTTGACTCAGCCAGGTAACTGAATTGAGAAATACATCCCCGTTTAGCTGCTGTTGAAACAAGCCATTAGTGGCAAAATCTGAATTTCCAATAACCACCAACCGTGACTCAGTAGCAGGTTTTTCCGATTTTTCTGTGGTTGGCGAAGTAGTAGCCGCAGCAGTGGGAGTCGGACTAGCTTGATTTGTCGGTGATGCTGTGGGCGAAGTGGTAGCCGCAGCAGTGGGAGTCGGACTAGCTTGATTTGTCGGTGATGCTGTGGGCGAAGTGGTAGCCGCAGCAGTGGGAGTCGGACTAGCTTGATTTGTCGGTGATGCTGTGGGCGAAGTGGTAGCCGCAGCAGTGGGAGTTGGACTAGCTTGATTTGTCGGTGATGCTGTGGGCGAAGTGGTAGCCTGTCCTTGGATGCTTGGCAATGGTAGTGGTGACAGAGTAGGGGAAGCTTGGGGAGTTGGACTAGGTGTAGCTTCAGATTTAGCTGTTAGTTTTCTTGTCAAAGCAACGCCCAAAGTTAGAGGCCCCTTGAGGTCTTTGTCTGGATTAAATTCTAATTTTTCGCTTTGCAGGTCACTTTCAGCCCAGCTATTGGGATAGGGTTTGCTTCGCAGTAGGGGAGTAGCTTCGACACCAGGTACTTGAGTAATTTCTAAAGGTCTTGCTAACCGATAAAAAGAAATGCCATTAGCAAAATCTTTAGTAATGGGGTGTTGTCCATAGTCTGTGATTATGGGCGCAGCAGGGCCAAGTCCTACGCCACCCCCAGAGACATCCACGATTAAACGATTATCTAAACGTACACCCCACTCTTGTAATAAACTATTCAAGTTGGGGTCGGTATTCGGATCAATCGTTAGCAGCACATTACCGCCACGATTTAAATAGTTTTGCAAGGCTTTCACCTCGCTATCAAATAATCCTCGTTTAGGGCCGTTCACTATCACCACAGCAGCATCGTTAGGAACTTGGGAATTTGTTAAATTCAAGGGTGATGCAGTGTAATTTTTATTGCTTAATCCTTCAACAGCTTGTGTCATTCCACCCTCGCCTGCTGCAATTGGGCGTTCGCCATGACCTTGGAGAAAGTAAACTAAAGCGGTGGTTGAATTAAGGATTTGTTGCAAGCGATTTGTTAACTTGACTTCTGACAGGCGTTCAGTTTCATTTAGCTTTTGTACTAATTGGCGTTTTTCTCCTGATTCTAGGTAAACTTCGCCATATTCTTTAACGCCATACTTGTCTGCTAGTCCTGGTCTAGTTTGGGGGTCAACATACTCAAACTTAAAATTTCTACCTTGTCGCTGATAATTTTCTAGTAATTCCCGGTCTTGGGAATTTTGATTAACATCAAATACCCAGACTTTGACTGGTTGTTGCAAGCCACGCACTAATTCTTTTGATTGAGGGGCAAGGGTAAACAGCTGAGTCTCCGTTAAATCTGCCCGTAGATGATAACGAGTAGCCAAAAAGTTAATTAATCCTAAAATTACCAATACAGCCAGAATTGCAACTAAGGCATTAGTACCAGCTTGAGTAGAACGTTGTTTCCACCAGTGACTTTGTTGGCTTTGCCATACTACCCACGCCCCACTGATCACAATTCCAATAATTAGAAATACCAAGGGAATTAAACCCCAGTTTCCCGAAACTAATCCAGCTGTTAAGCCGACAGTAGCGAAAAACGGCCCCAGCCAAAACAAATATTTCCAAGGTTGCTTTTTTTTGATTTTTTTCATATTCTTTGACTGAAGTGAGGAGTGAGGAGTTAGGAGTTAGGAATTAAAACTCATAACTCCTAACTCTTAACTTATGTAACTACTGCCGCTGAAAGCGTAAAGCATCAATTGACTGGGCTGTGAGAAAGATGCCCAAAAAAATGTAACTGAGAAATAAAATCAAGGCGCTGGTATCGAAAATGCCTTGGATGAAGGTGTTGTAATGTTTCAGTAATGACAAATGACCTAAAGCTTCTCCTACTGGCCCGCCAATACTCTTGGCGATTAAATCAACAAATAATAGTAATAAAATTAGGGCAAAGGTGAGGACAGCTGACAAAATTGTGCTGTCTGTTAATGAGGAAATAAACATTCCCAAAGATAAAATTGCCGCAGCTAGCAAGATTAATCCTAAATGACCGAGTAAAGGAATTGAGGGTGAGAATGGTGGATTTGATCCACCGATCGCGATCGCTTCAAATACTAGTAAGGGTAAAACCATTGTGGTAAAAAATGTCAGCACCCCTAATAATTTTCCTACGGCTACTGCCCAGTTGGTTACTGGTGACGTGGCTAAAAGTTCTAAGGTGCCCCGCTTGCGTTCTTCGGCATACAGTCCCATAGAGAGAATTGGCAGGATAAACAACAATAGCCAACCCATACGATCCAAAAATGCCCGGACAAATTCGTAGGGTACATCTATTGGTGGTAGTGGCACTTGAAATTGTTGTGCTTGTAAATCATAGGCAGCGACTTGTGGTAAAATGCCGTCTGGCCCCAGCAAAATCATGATCAAGAATAATCCCGCAATAAACCAAAATATGCCAGCGATCGCATAAGCTAAAGGTGATACAAAATAACTCTGTAACTCTCGGCGATAAATGGCAATAATATTACTCAGTACTATACCCATTTACGCGGCTTCTCCTTCGTTGACTGCTGCTGAGTCTTCAATAGACTCTAAATTCTTTTCTTCTGTTGTCAGTTGCAAAAACACATCTTCTAGGGTGGCGCTGACACGCCGCATTTCATATAAACCAAATCCTGAACGCACCAATGCAGTGGCAATATCTTGTCCCGGTTCACTTCCCGGTTGCGATATCACCCGCAAATAAGCCCGGTTGTCTTGGGGAGGGAAATTAGTTGACATTGCGGCGATGGGCATTGATTCTACCAGACTCACACCCGATACATTTTGCAATACCTGTTTCGCTAGACCAACTTCTCCAGCAATTTCTAACTCATATCCAGACCCACCTGTCAACTGTGTCATCAAATTTTCTGGCGTATTAGTAGCTACTACTTTGCCACGATTGATGATGGCTACACGATTACAGACCATACTCACTTCTGGCAAAATATGGGTAGACAGAATTATAGTATGAGTGCCTGCAAGACTTTTAATTAAATTTCGCACCTCAATAATTTGCCGAGGATCAAGTCCAACAGTGGGTTCATCCAGAATAATTGCTGGTGGGTCGTGGACGATCGCTTGGGCAATGCCAACTCTTTGGCGATATCCTTTAGAAAGCTTGCGAATAATCACACGCCGCTTATCTTGTAAATTGCAACGTTCGATCGCTGCCGTTACTTTATTGTTGCGATCGCCTGCTGGTAAGCCTTTAATCCGCGCCACAAAATGTAAAAATCCCTCCACCGTCATTTCAGGATATAACGGCGGTGTTTCAGGTAGATAGCCAATTCGCTGTCGCACAGCCAGCGAATTTTCATGAACATCAAAGCCAGCAATCCTGGCTGTGCCATTTGTTGCCGGTAAATAACCAGCCAAAATTCGCATAGTTGTAGTTTTACCAGCACCGTTAGGGCCTAAAAACCCCAAAATCTCCCCTGCTTCCACGTTAAAAGTGACATCAGTAATCGCTGGGGTAGAACCGTATGTTTTACTTAGATGCTCAACTTCAATCATCAGTTTATTCAGTTTCAGGCGATCGTAAATTTATAGAATACCCAACAATCTTAGATCACCTTGCTGAATTGAGGGCATTGGGAATGGGGAATTGGTAATTGGTAATTGGTAATTGGTAATTGGTAATTGGTAATTGGTAATTGGTAATTGGGCATTAATTATTAGTCATTTTTCTCCCCCTACTCCCCTACTCCCCAGCCCCCCAGCCCCCAGCCCCCCTACTCCCCAGCCCCCCTACTCCCCTACTCCCCAGCCCCCCATCCCCCAGCCCCCCTGCCCCTCTATCGCAAGTTTCATCACCGATATATGCCTTTTGTTAGAAGGATAATCGCTTTATTTACCGTTAGTCTGTATTTGGACTCAAAAAAGTTAATTGGCTGATGAATAGGTAGCATTTTTACCAGTTTTCATCGCTAACCTATGACTTCATTCACTATGCTATTGCAATGAGAAATACAACTAACTTCGTTTTCTTGTAGCATTAGCTAAATTGGGAGTGAAGCCAATTATCTCTCCAAACTGGGAAAAGCATCAACAAAGAACAATGGAGTATTGGCATGATAAATTTAATTTCTAGGACAACTGCTGACATCAGTTCCTTACTTAATAGCCTGCAAATAAAACGTTTTTTTGCTGTTGTCCTAGTTGGTGTTTTAGTACTGACAACAAATGTTGGTCTAAGGGACAATGACAAATCCTTGGGTGAAAGAGTTCGTGAAAAGGTAGAACAAAATGATGCCCAAAGACCAAAAACAACAGGGCAGTGGTTTAAAGATGCTAGAGAAACCGAAGACTCTCCTGGTGAAAGACTCAAGAAAATTGGACAACAGTCAGGAGAAGCTTTCAAAGAATTTGGTTCAGGTTACGCAAAAGGTGCCAAGGAAACTGCTAAGGATGTAGGCAATAGTGCAGCACAAGCAGGCGAAGATATCTCTAACCAAGTTCGACGCTAAATAATTTAATGATGACTGATGGCTGATGGCTGATGAATGTTGACTGTCATCAGTCGGCAGTCATCGGCCGTTATTAATAGGAGTTGATGACAGCTACTTGTAATATCATGTCCTTTGCTTATAGCCTTTCCTAAGCAAGTGAGGTACACCTTAACCTCACCCCAATAAAGCTGTGCTTTATCTCCCCTCTCCGTGAGTTCCCAGAGGGGTCGGGGGTGAGGTTATTAGATGTACTTGGCGCTTACTGGAAAATGCCATATTACTTATTAAACCCTAAGAACCCCATCCCACCAAAGCTACGCTTTGTTTCCCCTCCCCGTGAACGGGGAGGGGTTAGGGGTGGGGTGCAATGACTGTGGGAATCATAACTAATTAACCGGACATGATATAACCTACAGTCTGAGTTTCTGTTGTTGGCTTTTGATTAAAAAGTTTTGAATGGGTTTGACAAACTGTTCTAAATCTGAGATTAAGTGAGTAGTACCTTGATACTCTAGATTGTCAGCTAGTTTTTCTAGTTTTTCTGCGGTCAGTTGCATAACTGTAGATCCAACATTGGCACTAGCACCTTTGATTTGATGGGCTTGTTGGGCTAATTCCTGAAAGTCACTGGCAGCGATGGCAGCTTTGATTAACTCTATACGCTCTTGGATATCTTCAACGAATATCTGCAATAGTTCTAATTCAAATTCTGGGTCATTTTCTGAAATTTTATGTAGGCGTTCCCAATCAATTGGTAAATCATCTGAATCCAGGTTTGCTGTGGCAACTGTCTTGTGAAAACCAATTGTCTCTGGTGTAGAAAATATAAAATTTGTCCAACGTTCTAGCGTCACTAGTAATTTTTCTTTGATTACCGGCTTACTTAAATAGTCGTCCATTCCTGCATCTAGACACATTTGTTTATCTTCTTTCATGGCATTAGCTGTCATGGCAACTACTATTGGGCGACGAAGACTGGCAAAACGGCTTTCTTGCCAAGAATGAATTACTTTTGTGGTTGCTAAACCATCGAGAATTGGCATTTGGCAATCCATGAGAATCAAATCATAAGGATTTTTTTCTAATAGCTGCAAAACTTCTTGACCATTGACAGCAACATCAGCGCTGTAGCCCAAACTTTGAAGTTGCTTTAGGGCTACTTTCTGATTCACTAAATTATCCTCAGCTAGCAAGATTCTTAACTTTGGCTGCAAAAAACAGGAGTCAAAACAAATATGATTGCTGCTATGTTCTAAATTTTTCACTTGTGCCTCTTGGTTGCTGCTTGCTGCCTGTTGTTGTTTGACTTCTAACTCGCTTCCCAAAATAGTCATGATCATATCGAGGAGTCGGGATGCTTTCACAGGTTTGACCAAATAACCGGCAAATCCTATATTTAACGATTGTTGTGCTGACTCTCTTTGATTAGTGGTAGTCAGCATCACCAAGGGTATAAATGCGATCGCAGAATTGGCTTGAATTTGCCCTGCCAAGGTTATGGCATCTATATCTGGCATCTGCATGTCAATCACAGCTAAATCATAGGGCATTTTCTGCTCGACAGCTGTCTGCATAGCTTTGAGGGCTGTAGTAGCAGAAACAGCCTCATCCACCTGCATTCCCCAAAGGCTAGCTTGATGCTGGATGATTTGACGATTAGTAGCGTTATCATCCACCACTAACATACGTCGATGACGTAAAAGTCCGCCATCATCGATTGGAGAAACAGGGTGAAGTTGCTTGTCGAAAGTGATTTCAAACCAAAATTGAGATCCTTCCCCCAAACGACTTTCTACTCCAATTTCTCCTTTCATCAAACTCACCAGTTGTTTGCAAATGGCTAATCCCAAACCTGTGCCGCCATACTTGCGGGTGGTGGAGGCATCTACTTGGGTAAATGGCGTAAAGAGTTTGCCTTGGTCTTCTGTGGTAATGCCAACACCAGTATCGGTGACAGCAAAGTGAATAGTTGCAGTAGTGAGAGTTTGCGATCGCAATTTGGCTCGTAACACTACTTCCCCATCACTGGTAAACTTGATCGCATTACTGAGCAAGTTCATGAGAATTTGCCGCAGTCTAGCAGCATCTCCTTGCAGTTGGGTGGGGACGTTGTGATCAATCAAGCCTGCAATTTCTAATCCTTGATTGTGAGCTGGGGAAGCCAATAATTCTAAAACTTCTTCGACACAGGTAGATAAGTCAAAATCTAGAGTTTCTAAACTCATCTCCCCAGCCTCAAGTTTGGACAGATCCAAAATTTCGTTGATCAAGCTTAACAAAGCATCTCCACTAATGCGAATTGTTTCCATAAAATCCCGCTGTTCCGAGTTTAGGGGAGTTTCTAACATCAAATTGGTCATCCCTAACACCGCATTCATCGGAGTCCGGATTTCATGACTCATGTTAGCCAAAAAAGCACTTTTGGCTTTAGAAGCCAATTCAGCTTGCTGACGGGCAATTTCCAGTTCTCGCCGTTGTTGAGTTTCTGCATCTAACATCTGGGCTTGGGCTAAGGCAATACCTACTTGGTCAGCTATTTGCCGCAAAAGATGAGTTTCAAAGCTAGACCATTGGCGGAAACTGCCGCACTGATGCACAATCAGCAAACCGCAGAGTTCTTCTTTGACCAAAATCGGCACAACCAAATTGGACTTGACTCCAAACTGTTGCAGGAATTTCATGTGGCTTTCTTTAACTGCAACTATATCCGATTCAATAAAATCCAAACTCCGTGTTTGCCGATATTGCTGTAAATAGTACTGCTGTATATATTCTGCTCGTAGGTAAGAGTCAGTCATTTTTTGCTCTTTGATTGCCAGCCAGCCAGAAACTACTGCCTCCACAACCGTGCTTCTACCATCTGGCAAAGGCTGATAGATCAACACGCGAGCGCTTTGCAGTATGTTTTGTACTTCCTTAACAGTAATTTGGAAGATTTCTTTGATTTGCAAAGACTGGCGAATCTTCAAGGTGATTTCAGTAAACAATTGCGATCGCAAGTTTTGGCGTTGGATTTCTTCTTCTGCCTGTTTACGTTCGATAAACTGCCCGACTTGCTCACCAATAGAATTCATAATTTTGGCAAAATTTTGGTCAGGTTGCCGGATTTTATGACTAAAACAGGCAATCACACCGAGGATTTTTTTACCACTACGAATAGGAAAACCAAAAGCTGCGTGCAATCCTGCTTCGGCGGCAATTTGAGAGCGCAGAAAGTTGCTATCTGCAACAACATTACTCATCCAAACAGCTTCACCACTAGCCCAAACTCGACCAGGTAATCCAACCCCTGGTGCAAAGGTGGTTTGCCGACTGAGCATTTCAAATTCTTGCATTTCTAAAGACATTTTATACCACATGTCGAAAAAACGCAGTAAATTTACTTGCCGTTCCACCATCCAAATTTCACTCAAATCCCATGCCAAACTCTCGCAGATTCCTTGGAGAATTTGGGGCATGGCTTCGATGATTGTAGTAGACTCTGCTAAGACACGAGTAACAGTGTATTGTGCCGTTAATTGCTGTTGCGAGCGTTTGCGATCGCTGATATCAGTACCAGTACCAATAATATATTCTACTGAGCCTTGATAGTCTTTGAGAACTGTGTTTGACCATGCAATCAGCCTTTGATTGCCATCCTTGGTTAGCCAGTAGTTTTCATACTGTTTCGGGCCTTCACCAGCTTGCAACTGCTCAAATACTGCTTTCACCAACTTCACCTCTTCAGGAAGTAAAAATAAATTCCATAGATACCTACCCCTGACCTCATCAAATGAGTAACCTGTTATTTGCTCACAAGCCTGATTGAAGCGCACGATTTGCCCTTGGGCGTTGATCACGATTACTAAGGCGCTGGCTGTATCTAGAACTGCCGAGATAAAGTTGCGTTCTTTGTTGAGTGTTTCCTCTGTGAATTTGCGCTCAGTCACCTCACGATAGATGAGATAATAGACTATGGTCAAAATGAGAAAATTGACAAAAATAGCGATCGCAGTTGTCAAAATCGAGTTTTCAGCACTGTCTTTTGCTACTTGGGACTGTTGCTCAAGCAACGCCTTTTCCTGATGCTGCATCTCATAAATTAGTTCATGGATAACATCCAGGCGATTTTCACTCTTATTTGTCAATAGCAGTTGCAACGCTGCTGAAAAACCCTTCTTCTGGCGCAACTCGATAATCTGCTTGAGTTCACTCAATTTGGCTGCTACTAACAATTTAAGTGTGTCAAGTTGCTCTTGCCTGGGTCTATCTACTGTTAAATTTCTCAGTTCCTCAATTTTTCGCTCAACTTCCACAATTGCGATCTCATATGCTTTGAAATCGCCTTCTTCTCCAGTGAGGATATAACCGCGTTGTGCAGTTTCAGCATCCTTCATTAGGGATAGCAGTTCTTCGAGACAGTCAATTTGCTTTTGGGTTTTTTTAACTTGATTGTTCGTATCAATCAATACCCTTGTGTTTTGATAAGAAACTACACCAATTAGAATTAAAATTGCCAACGCCAACCCAAAACCTCCAGCAACCCTTTTGAAGAATTGCCTGCGTACTTTCTGTACCTGTTTGCGTTCATTGTTTACTAGTACCAAACTTGCTAAGTTGCGCCGCAGTTCTAATTGCTTGATGACTTGGCGACCTAAAGTCCGTAATGCTTCGACCTGTTCCAAAGAAAGGTTTCGTGGTACATAATCAATTACACAAAGCGTTCCTAATGCATATCCTTCAGCATTAGTCAATGGTACACCAGCATAAAATTTGATATTAGGATCAGAAGTCACCAACGGATTTGTAGCGAACCGTTCATCTGATGTTGCATCAGGCACAATCAAAACTTCAGATTGCAAGATGGCATGAGTGCAGAATGCAATATCACGGGGTGTTTCTAATGCCTCCAAACCGACTCTAGACTTGAACCACTGGCGATTGGTATCAATGAGGCTGATTAAAGCAATGGGAGTACCGCAAATATACGAAGCTAAACGAGTGAGATCATCGAAGGCAGCTTCAGATGGAGTATCGAGGATTTTATAGTCTAAAAGACTTTTGATTCTCTCTGGTTCGTTATCAGGTAATGGTGCTTTCATCCTTAAGCCTTATCCAGGGCTAAAGTCGTGATGGAAAATAAATAGACATGTTTAAATTAATACACGATGGAAACTTATTCTGTCAAAAAGTCCTCAAAGCGTCATGGGGGAATGGGGAATTGGGAATTGGGAATTGGTAATTGGTAATTGGGAATTGGTAATTGGTAATTGGTAATTGGGAATTGGGAATTGGTAATTGGTAATTGGTAATTGGGAATTGGTAATTGGTAATTGGTAATTGGTAATTGGTAATTGGTAATTGGTAATTGGGAATTGGTAATTGGTAATTGGTAATTGGTAATTGGTAATTGGTAATTGGTAATTGGTAATTGGTAATTGGTAATTGGTAATTGGTAATTGGTAATTGGTAATTGGTTATTGTCTCCCTCATCTCCCTCATCCCCCTCATCCCCCTCATCCTCCTCATCTCCCTCATCCCCCTCATCCCCCTCATCCCCCTCATCCCCCTCATCCCCCTCATCCCCCTCATCCCCTCACTCCCTAGGAAGGGGTATCTATACTTTCAATGTATTGGCTATCTAAAAGAAAGTTTCCTTTTGCAAAGCGGATACCCCAATATCCACCGGGGCGGCGGTCAATTACTATACCCTCTTCGCCAGTATGAATCAAATCTGGGGGACGTAACATTGGCATCGGATCTGCTGTTTTGAGGTAGGGCGGTAGTGCCACAACACGCACTTTACTACCAATAGCGAATTCTTTGGACATGCTAAAAAAGTTAGGAGCTATGATTAACTCATAATCATAGCTCCTAACTTTTACTAAGGCGTTAGCCCAATTTTTTTTAGGACTTACGTAAGTGTCATATTTTTTCGTCTGGGCAGTACTGGGTCAAAAGTCAATAGTCCAAAAAATCTTGCTTAAAGACTATTGACTCTGGACTATTGACTGCCATCACAGTAAATCTGTGTGCCAGTTGCGTAAGTCCTGTTTTTATTGCTAATTTTACTGGGAAACAGGAAAAAGGAAAGGAGATTGAACTTTATCTCCTTTCCTATCTTCTGCAAGAAGTCTATGAAATCTTCAGTATGGATAACAATTCAATTGCATAATTACCTGTGAACTCCTGTAAAGAAGGTCGTTGACGGATGACAGTTATCAGTCATCAGCCAACACAGTTAAATTGCAACTTAAATACGAAACAGCTTAACACTTTTCATAGAAATATCGCGTTAGACTTCAATGCTGTGTTTTGAAGCTAAATTAATTACTTTGTTGATTTTGTTGACGTTGTTCTCGGCGCTGTCTCGCATTCTCTTGGAATTGCTTTAGTTGTGCTTGCTGTTCAGGAGTCAGAACTGCTTCGATTTGTTGTTTTGATGCTTCCCGAATTTGTCGTATTTGGTCTTTCTGTGCTTGAGTTAGATTCAATTCTGCAAAGTTCTTTCCAGAACGTTGACGCTGACCCGTTGGACGCTGACCTGCTTCGCGTTGGGCGCGACGTGCTTCAAAAGCCGCTCTTAACTTTTCTTTTTGTTCTGGGGTAAAAACTGCTTCAATTTGGGCGCGGGTGTTACGCTTAATTTGCTGAATTTGCGCTTTTTGTGCATCTGTTAAATTCAGATTTTTCCAAGGGCCCCTTTCTTTTTTCGGTGTTTGTGCTAATAGCAGGGGTGAAGAGGAGGCTGTTTGTGCTTGGACAACAAAGGAAGTTGTTGTTAAAGTGAGAGCGATCGCTCCAGCTATCAATGATAATGCCTTCAGTTTCATTTACTACCTCGTAATTGCTTCCTGGTTGGATGTCACCATCATAGAAATTCACGTCCAGCAATCACATGAGGAGAAAGTCACGGTTACACCATGACTAAAGTCATGATTCAGTTTTGGTAAATCTGGCTGATAATTGTTACAAGTCCTAACTCTTAAATTGAGGGCAACGACTGATGAATCTGACGTTTAAAATTAAGAAGCATCCTTTTCCATCTTTGCTTTATTTGGAATGGATACTACTGGCGATCGCTATATTGCCCATAATTTTATCACCTTCGTCACCAAAATTTCGTTACAAACATTCAGAAGTTTCAATTTGCAGTATCTTCCCGGAACTGTCAATTTGCGGTATCTTCCCGGAACTGTCAATTTTGAGTCTGATTTTTTTTGCATTAATGGGTTTAAGATTGCCCACTAATAACAAGTTCACAAAGGTAATCTACACAGCTAGTGAAATTATCTTGATTTCCATAACTGGTTTATTGGGCGGCAGATTCTCTCGCCCTTTTCCCTTTCTCTACATCATTTTGGTTGCTCGGAGTTGCCTAATATTTAAGTTACCTGGGCGTTTGATAATTACCGGCTTATCATTTATCTTATCTCTATCAACTACACAACTCAAATATCAATTGTTCAATTATCAATTATTACAACAAGGACAAGAACGTTTTCGGTTTTTGAGTTTAAACTGGGCGCTCACATTTGGCTTAAGTTTAGTTTTTGTCTTGTTGATGATGAATGCCGTATTATCTGAACGGGAGAGTCGGGAAAAGCTAGCTAATGCTAACGATAAACTCCGCCAATACGCCATGCAAATTGAAAATCAAGCTACCTTAGAAGAACGTAATCGTATTGCTCGTGAAATCCATGATTCTTTGGGACACTCTCTAACAGCTTTAAATCTACAATTAGAAACGGCTTTGAAACTATGGCAATCTAATCCTAGCAAGGCGCAATCATTTTTAGCAAGAGCAAAGGAACTTGGTTCTAATGCACTCAAAGATGTTCGTCAATCTGTTTCTACTATGCGTTCTCATCCCTTACAAGGGAAATCTCTAGAACAGGCAATTGCTATTCTTTTAGAAGATTTTTATCGTTCTACGGGGATTTCTCCTATTTGTAGGTTCGCAATTGATGAGAATATTCCCATAGAAATTAGCACCGCTGTCTACCGCATTATCCAAGAATCTCTCACAAATATTACTAAGCACGCTAATGCTACAGAAGTGAAACTGGAATTAATTACAATCACAGGTAGTTTATGGTTGAGGATTCAAGATAATGGTAAAGGTTTTAATTTCACACAAAATACCACAGGATTTGGTTTACAAAGTATGCGCGATCGCACCTTAGCATTAGATGGTGAATTTAATATTCATAGTGCTACTGGTTCTGGTTGCCAAATTATAGTTGATATTCCCTTACCAAGGTTGACGCGATGATTAAATTGTTACTTGTAGATGACCAAAGTTTAATTCGCCAAGGATTAAAAGCATTATTAGAATTAGAACCAGATATAGAAATTGTGGGAGAGGCGGAAAATGGTGAAAATGCCATTGATTTAGTTGAAAAATTACAGCCAGATGTAGTATTAATGGATATCAGAATGCCCGTGATGGATGGAGTAGCAGCCACACGGGAAATTCAAAAACGTTTTGTAGGCGTTAAAATTTTAGTCTTGACGACTTTTGATGATGATGCATATGTGACAGCAGCATTGCAGAATGGAGCTATCGGTTATTTACTCAAAGATACACCTTCAGAAGAATTAGCTGTTGCCATTCGTGCAGTTTATAAAGGATATACACAACTAGGGCCAGGAATCGTCAAAAAACTTCTGACTCAATTTTCCACCATTCCATCAAACCAAAAAACACCTGTACCGCCTAGTTTAACTGAACTCACCCCCAGAGAAAAAGAGGTTTTACGGTTAATTGCAACAGGCGCTAGTAACCGCGAAATTGCTCAGCAACTCTACATTTCTGAGGGTACAGTCAAGAATCATGTCACTAATATTTTAAACAGATTAGATTTGCGCGATCGCACTCAAGCTGCTATTATCGCCAACACATTTTTATCCTATTTAGATGAACCTAGCTAAAAATTCAAATTTGGTATATTTTACGTTTGTCTGAAAGCAGAAATTACTTGCTCGGTTATGTCTTTTCCGCCTCTCAAGTTAGTAAAAAGATATTGGATTGTATATATTATTCCCCAAGGTATGCCCCACCAACCTAAAAAGAACGAAATAAATATCAATGGGAGTCTTTTTTTCAGGCTATTTTCATCAAATTTAATAAAGTGAATTGCAGAGCTGCATTTAAACGTTAAAATTATTCTAGAAAAGCAGTAAGGAAAAATGACAAATCTCGTCCCCTTTATTATTTCTTTGTTTACTTCTTCCAGAGTCATTCCTTCTCAGCCAATTATTTTTGACATTTTTCCTTTACTTGCTATTACAAAAAATCAGTTATTCAAACAAAGCTAAACATTCTGCTCTCAACACCCCTTTAGTCACTTTAATATTTCTAAATGACTTGGCTATGACCTCTTCACAAGTAATATTAATCTGCGACTGATTAGCCGAGATTAAATCTTCAATTGAAGCGCCATATACAATTTCTGATAAACCCGTCCAAACACAAGCAGCCGCACACATTGGACAAGGTTCACCAGTGGTATATATGCTATAACCTTCTAAAGAAAGGTTTTGAAGTTTAGCTGTTAAACTACGAATGACATTGATTTCCGCATGGGCAGATGGATCGCTATCCCTAAACACAGTATTATATGCGACGGCAACAACTTTGTCATCCTTAACAATGACGGCACCGTAAGGCCCATCGCCTTTTTTTGCTTCCGCCAGTGCTAAGCGCATAAAATATTCTTGGTTCATGTTAACTTGGAGTCGAAAAAGATAATGATTAATAATATCGCATTAGCAATGTTACTTATGGGAGCTGATTAAAATTACTGATAAGCAAATATGCTATTAAGCAGAAAACAAACACAAATTTATTTAACAGACCTAGAAACACCAGTGGGTAAAACGATTAACTTAGTTATTGCCGGACTGGTTTTACTATCATCAGGAATTTTTGTGGCTGAAACTTATAATATTCCTGATGCTGTCCGGTTTCAGTTGGATGTCATCGATACTACTATTTTGATAATTTTTGCAGTAGAGTATGTAATTCGCTTGTGGAGTGCAGAAAATAAACTTAAGTATATTTTTAGCTTTTATGCCATTGTTGACTTAATGGCAATGTTACCCTATTTCATAGGATTGGTAGATATCAGCTTTATCCGCATACTGCGCTGGTTCCGGATTTTACGCTTAATCAGGTTTATAGATAAAAGATTTTTATTAGCCGGCATCACTAGCGAAGATACTGTCATCTTTACAAGGATATTATTTACTTTATTTGCAATTATTTTTGTTTACTCTGGCTTAATTTATCAAGTTGAGCATCCTGTTAATGCTAAAGTTTACAGTACTTTTTTGGATGCTTTTTATTTCTCTGTCGTCACCATGACAACTGTGGGATTTGGTGATATTACGCCAATATCTGAATTAGGCCGCCTACTCACAGTATTGATGATTTTGACAGGTGTGGCACTAGTTCCTTGGCAAGTTGGTGATTTAATTAAGCGATTGGTGAAAAATACCAATCAGGTAGAAACAGTTTGTTCTGGTTGTGGTTTGGCTTTTCATGATGCTGATGCTGGGTTTTGTAAAAGGTGCGGAACTAAGTTGTCTATTAATAAATCTTAAGTATTAAATCTTAAATAGTGGCATGGCATGACTAAAATATTGCAATAAATTTTCTTGTGGGGTGGGCATCTTGCCTGCCAATTAGGATAGGCGAGACGCCCATCCCACGATAATTTGCTAATGTACAAATTTAGCCAAGCCACCCCAGTAGGGTGTGTTATGGCTTTAGCCTAACCCACCGCTATATAAGATGGTGCGTTAGGCGCTTTTCACATATCTCTCGTTACAATTCATATCGAAATATGCGCCTAACACACCCTACTAGCTATTTTCATAAAAATGTAAAATTACACAGTTTATAAAAATAATGGTTTCGGCTATTGTTTGCGTAATTCCTGTACTTTTCAGAAAGAGTTTTCCGAAAAGGCTGAAATTGGTATTGTAGCAAGCTACTAGGGAAACCCATCCAAATATTTCCTGTGGTGGCGGTGACGGTGGTAGTGGTGATGGGGGCGGTGGCTGTGGTGGCGGATAAAATTTAGCGTGTGCTATAATACAATGGTTAAGTAAATTAAAAACCTGAGAAAGCCAAATGTTCTAAAAAAAACGCTGCAAACATTGAGACATTTCATTTCTCGTATTTTCAGTAATTACCTAACAAGGAGTCAAAGCAATGGATGCATTTCTGCATAATCCGATCGCAGATATGTACGGGCCAGACTTTCTGCTGTTTTATAGCTTTGTAATTGTTGCAACGTTAATAACCTGCTGGCGGTTAGTCCAAGATCCAACCAAAAATCAGCCTTTACCATTAATTTCTGAGAAACCAGACCCTTACGAAATCGCTTATTTGCGTTCGTTAGAAGCGGGAGTTGCCCATGTGGCATTATTTGATTTGATTGTGGAAGATTATTTGCAAGTCGGCAAACAGGCGATCATTAAAGCAGTAAATCCTCCCCAAACATTTGATCTCTACCCAATAGAACAGCAGGTGTTTAATAACTTTTCTGCTGCTTCCACAGTTGAGGATTCTATTAAGTTGGCAACCCAGACAGTACAACCATTCTGTAATGGCTATGAAGAACAGTTGCAAAATGAACAACTGCTGCATGATGACAAATGGCATGAATGGAATATTAAAGTTGGCTTAATTGGGGCGATGATTATCTTCAGCTTGGGCGGTTATAAGCTTCTTATCGCTTTGGGTAAGGGACGCTATAACGTGGGTTTTTTAATTGCAATGGGTGTCATCTCCATTATCTTTCTTTTGTGGTTAGTTAGCAGGCGATCGCACCTCAGTCATCGGGGAAAAAGGTATCTGCAACAACTCCAGCAAACATTCGCCCAACTGAGAACTAAGGTAAGGTTTGCTAACCCTTCTATATATGACTACAACTTGCTGGTGGCACTCTTTGGCGTTGAAGCCTTGGCGGGAACCTCCTACGACTCCTACCACAAAGCATTCTTTCCCCCAATAGATTACGGTAGGACAACTAGCACATACACAAGGTCGTCTAGAAGTTCATCTAGTAGGAGTTCATGGAGTGGTAGTGTTTCATTGAGTAGTAGTAGTTCTTGTAGTAGTAGCAGTTCTTGTAGTAGTAGTTCTTCTAGCAGCAGTTCTTGTAGTAGCAGTTCTTGTAGTAGTGGCAGTTCTTGCGGTGGCGGTTGTGGCGGTGGTTGTGGCGGCTGTGGGGGTTAAGAAAAATGTTTTCTCATCTCCCTACTTTAGGCGTGGGGTTGGGTTTTCGGGAACCATTCAAAAGTGACTTGTTTCTCAACCGCCAGCAAGTTAATTTTTTGGAAATTGTTGCTGAACATTATCTAGATGCACCTATGCAAAAACAGCAGGAGTTAGAACTGCTGGCTAGCCATTTCCCCATTATTCCCCATGCCATCAATTTATCGCTAGGCAGTGCTGAAGGTTTGGATACAGATTATTTACGCAAACTTGCACGACTTATTAAGCAACTTAACCCGCCTTGGTGGAGTGAACATATCTGCTTTACCAAAGCGGGGGGAGTCGATATCGGGCATTTATCGCCGCTACCCTACACCAAGGAAGCCGTGGAAGTCCTTTGTCGCAACATTGCCGAAGTGCGCCGCTGGGTTGATGTGCCATTAATTTTGGAAAATATTACCTATATGGTGGCGCTTCCAGGGGCCCAAATGACAGAGGCACAGTTTTTAACAGAAGTTGTAGAACGTTGTGATTGTGGGTTGCTGTTGGATGTCACGAATCTTTACACCAATGCCATGAATTACGGCTATGATGTGCATGACTTTTTGCAGCAATTACCTTGGGAACGCATCGTACAATTGCATTTTGTTGGTGGACATTGGCATGACGGTATATTGATTGATAGCCATTCTCAGTCAACACCTTTGGAAGTGTGGCAACTTATGGATGAAGTTGTTGCGCGTGTATCAGTAAAAGGAATCGTCCTAGAAAGGGATGAAAATTTACCACCCTTTGCAGAGTTGACAGAAGAATTAGCAAAAGCACGAGAAATTGGTAGGAGTCGTGGAAGATGGGGTTAGCACAAACCCAGCAAGTTTTAGCCCAAATTTACACCAATACTGAGTTCAGAGAGCGTTTTTTTGCTAACCCGCAGGTTGTTGGTGCAGAGTTGGGACTTAGTGGTGATGAAGCACAGCAATTAGCCGAAGTTTCTGCAAAAGAAGTCAGTATCTTCGCCAATTCTCTCAAGTGGAAGCGGCTGGGAGAAGTACGCGAATTGCTGCCACGAACGGCACGGGTTTTAGGTAAAAACTTTACGGCATTGTTTTGGCGATATGCAGAAAAACACTTACCCAAAGGAATTAAAAAACACAGAGAAGATGCGATCGCTTTTGCTAACTTTATCATCAAAGTTGCTCAGGAAGAAGGCATAGAGCCATTGTGGCTGAGTGATTTGGTACGCTACGAGCAAACATGGCTGTCGGCTTATGAACCCGCTACTTACATAAATGTGTGTTGGTTTCGTTACCCTATCAGTAAATTAGGAAATTCAGAAACAATAAATCCCCAACCCACGATCGCAATTTGGTGGCGTTTAAGAGCGCGATCGCAATTATTTCATCAGATATGGGGAGTAGGGGGATGGGGGGGATGGGGGGGATGAGGGGGATGAGGGGGATGAGGGGGATGAGGGGGATGAGGTAGAATTTTCTCCCCTGCTCCCCTGCTCCCCTGCTCCCCTTCTCCCCTTCTCCCCTGCTCCCCTTCTCCCCTGCTCCCCTGCATAAGTAGTTGCCCAAATTTAAACAGCATGATGAGCTTGTTGCTGGAGAGGAACTTGAATGATGAACTCAGTTCCTTGATTAGGAGTTGAGTGACACTTTAATTTCCCGTTATGGTTTTCCGTAACAATTTGATAACTGATGGACATCCCCATACCGGTTCCTTTGCCAATCGGTTTAGTGGTAAAGAAGGGATCAAATATTCGTTGCTGAATGTTGGTTGACATACCAATTCCATTATCAGCGATCGCGACTTCTACCCAGGTGGCATCAACAACATCTGTGCGAATTGTCAGTCGATTGGGTTGATCTTTTATTTGTTTGGCATTACCCTCTTCTAAAGCATCAATTGCATTCGCCAGAATATTCATAAATACCTGGTTAAGTTGTCCGGCATAACATTCTACTAGGGGAAGATTACCGTAATCTTTGATCACTTCTATTTCTTCTCGTTCTGATGTGGCTTTGAGACGGTGTTGCAGAATCATCAAGGTGCTGTCGATACCTGCGTGAATATCAACAGCTTTAAATTCAGCTTCGTCCATACGAGAGAAATTTCGTAACGACAACACAATTTGACGAATGCGATCGGTGCCTAACTTCATGGAAGACAATATTTTTGGTAAGTCTTCCTGCAAAAACTCCAAATCGATATCCTCGGCAGCTGTTAAAATTTCCAAAGCAGGGTCAGGATTATACTGCTGCTGTAACTCTATAAACGCTAATAAATTTTTAGTATATTCTTGCACATGGATCAGGTTGCCATGAATGAAGTTGACTGGATTATTAATTTCATGTGCCACACCAGCTACCAACTGCCCTAAGCTTGACATTTTTTCTCTCTGAATCAGCTGCGCCTGCATAATTTGCAGTTCTTGTAGAGTTTGCTGAAGTTCCGCAGTTCGCTGCTCAACGCGATGTTCTAGCTCATTATTGGCTTGTTCTAGTTGGCTGGACGAGGTGCGATTTTCTTGCATTGCTGCTGACAAAATTAATGTTGCAATAGTCAATGCACTCATAAAAGATTGCAACAGCAGCAGAGAAGTACCAACTGAGTCTTTAGCAAATGATCCAAATCCTTTAGACGTACCAACAATTCCAATGCTGGCCATGACAATAATTAAAAGTGTAGTTTGCCACTGTTGTAAGCGAAAAGCAGCCCACAGCAACGGCAGCACCATCATATACTCTACCGGATTGTTGCTCCAAAAGGCTGTACACCCAATGCCGACTAACAGTGCTATGACTAAAACAAATTCGGCGATTAAAGTTCGTTTAAATTGCTGACGGGTGCGGAAATGCTCAAACAACGTTAATAATGCCGGAGCAACAATTAACATACTCACAACTGTAATAATATACCACGCCAGCCACAGCAGCCGAAAGTTATCCCAGGGTGACATGCCGACAATACACTGAGTTGTTGCCCCAATTAAGCCAGTTAAAGGTGTAAAAGGGAGGAGCGAAGCAATAAATTTAATAGCATCTTGTGTACGATTAAATGGGTAGGGTGCTGCAATAAAGCGAATCACTAAGCTAGTAATAATTACTGAATCGATTGTATTAAGCGATGCAACTACCAAAGAAGCAAGTGTATTGAAAAAAAGCACCCGATTAATAATGAAATCACAAAGCAGCAACACAATCCAAAACTGCCGCCCAAATAACAGTAGCGTTGCCAAGAAAACGCCAGATGAAGGCCAAATTGCAGCTGACCCATCTGAAAACGTAAATACTGTTGCTAACTTGGCCAGAGCAAAGTGAATGGGTAGCAGGATCAAAAACCCGATTAATAGGGTGCGATGATACCGAAAACGGATTTTTGGAAAAGTTAGTGTTGGGAACATCTCTGACCTGGAAGTTAGCTTTGAGTATTGCTCTTGTTAGAATTCCCAAGCTTGATGATTTGTTAACCAGCAATATAGCAAAGTGCTGTGTGCTGTAGACGCTTGTACAGCTTCCCGCAGGGTGGAGCCACTGCGCGATCGCGCTTTGCCCACAGCCTTTGTATGTGGGGTTTCTGAGTAGAAACTTAGTTGATTTAAGGCAATTTGTGTGACTACAGCAATGATTTTTTACCATTGCAGCAAAGGCATTTCAAATTTCATTTCTTCATAAATCGTAACTATTTGCTCGACTTGGGGAAAACCCCAAGATTCCATTGCTTCACCGCAGTGACACCCCATACCCTATTCCCTACTTATAATCAATTATTGTCTGTCGATAAGCATCTGGCAATCCTGTATCAAAACACTTTCCTTTGACAAGATATCCCGTCATTCCCTCTTGTTGTCGCAAATTATCAAGAGTGGTTGTTAGCTGAAATTCACCGCGATCGCGCAAGTTTTTATTGATGTTTTCTGCTAAACAATCAAAAATTATTGGCGTGAGTACATACAATCCAAATATACATAAAAACTCATCTTCTGCCATTCCTTCTACATGTAAATGCTGTTGTGCATAATCAATAGTAGGTTTTTCGTAGACTTGGGTTACTGTTAAAATTGAGTTTAATTCTTGCCATTCTCCTTTCACGCAACCAGCTTTATAAAGCATTGTTTCTGGCATAATTGTTAAGCTCACAACACTTTCATTGACTTGTTCGTAAACATTCAAAATTTGACGAGAGCAAGATATTTCCGTGTCAGAACTATAAACATGATCGCCCAGCATTAACAGAAATGGCTCATTCTGTACCCAGTCTTTAGCACAAAATACTGCATGACCGTAGCCTTCTTGTTTCTCTTGCGTTAAGATGACTATTTTACTGCCCAAATCTTGCAAATATTGGCTGTATTCTTGATTTTGAGGTGAAAGTTTCTGCAAAAGTTCTGTTGATGGTGGATTTTTAAATAAATCTGTGAAAATGGCTACGTCATCTGGCTGCACCACAATGCCAATTTCTGTAATTCCAGCACTGATTGCTTCTTCAACAATTGCCAGAATCACGGGTTTTGCTCTGCCATCTCGATCAATAATTGGGAAAAGTTCTTTTTTGACAACTTTCGTCGCTGGAAACAAACGAGTACCGAAACCAGCAGCCGGAATCACAGCTTTGCTAACTTTATTTTTGTGCATAAATTGTTAGTTGAAACTTGGTTGCGCTAAAACTTGCGTTATTGCCTTTAACAATACATCTGGTTCTACGGGCTTAACTAAATGCAGCTGATACCCCGCTGACAATGCTTGTTTTTGGTTCATTTCTCCAGCATAAGCAGTTAACGCGATCGCTGGAATTTGCCCTCCTTGTTCTGGTGGCATTGCTCTAATTAAATGCATGAGCATGTAGCCATCTATTCCTGGCATACCAATATCACTTAATAGTAAATCAATTTTGGATTTGGCAATGAATTCTAAGGCTTCTCCTGCCGATGCTACCACTGATACCATTGCTCCAAATTGTTTGAGCATTATCGAAAGAAAATCCCGTGTATCTATCTCATCATCTACTACTAAAATATGCAGTCCTTCTAAATTTAAATAATTATGTTGTTTGACAGTATTTTCGTCTTTTTGTGTAATATTGAGCATCAATGGTAATCTGACTGTAAATGTTGCCCCCATACCTTCTCCTAGACTCTCTGCTTTGACAGTTCCACCATGCAACTCAGTCAAATGACGAGTAATAGCTAGTCCTAAACCTAATCCACCAAATTGTCGAGTAATTGCTCCATCTGCTTGACGAAAATATTCAAAAATATGGGGTATAAATTCAGCGTTAATGCCCTTTCCAGTATCTTGAATTTGCAGCTCAACAAAGTTGTCAACCTGTACTAGCCGCACTTGTATTTGCCCTCCTGATGGAGTAAATTTAACTGCATTGGAAAGTAAGTTCCAAAAAATTTGTTGGAGACGCGCTGCGTCTCCTGAAATCATTCCTATATTTGGTTCAAATAAAGTTTGAATTTGAATATTTTTTGCTTCCACTGCTAAATGTACAGTTTCTAACGCTTCTTCAATAGCTTTAACTAAATTAACAGGCTGAATATTTAAAACTAATTTTCCTTGCTGAATGCGAGAGACATCTAATAAATCTTCAATCAATTTAATTTGCAATTTAGTATTGCGTTCGATGGTTTCTAATCCCCGAAGTAGGGTTTCTCCTTCTAATTTACGGCTCCTCAATAATATTACCCAACCCAATATAGGATTGAGCGGAGTACGTAATTCATGAGAGAGGACTGCTAGGAATTGATCCTTATATCGGTTGGCTGCTTCGGCTTCACTGCGTGCAGTTTGTTCTCGCGTTAACAGATTTTCGCGCTCTACTTCTGCCTGCTTACGTTCAGTAATATTTCTCAAAAATATACCAAAACCATCTTCAAAAGGGTAGGCGTGGATTTCAAACCACATGTCGTATGTTTCATAGAATGCCTCAAAATGGACAGGTATTTCTTGATTAAGCGATCGCCAATATTCTTGATCAAATTTTGTACCTTTAGTGGCGGGCCACTGTTCCCAGTAATTTTTACCAATCAGGTTTTCTGGTGCTACTCCTTGAATTTTGGCAGCTTGTTGATTTACATAAGTAATTTGCCAGTCTCGATTAACAGCAATAAATGCATCAGTCATGCCTTCTAAAATATTACCAAGCCGACGGCGAAGAGCTTGTTCGCGTTTGAGCAATTCATCTTTTTCTTGATTATATTCCTCAAGACGAGCGTTAGTTTTTACAAGTGAATTATTCACTTCAATGAGTTTTTCCGATAGTTCTGCACGGGCTTGATATTCTCCCAATCGTACCCTTTCCACAGCCAAGGCTACTTGAATCTTTGCTCTTTCTGTAATGGCAACTCCCACTAGCAAACTCACTACACACTGTACCAATAAACTCAGTTTATGGACGTGCAAAACTTCTGCTTGTACTGGAAAAGTAGGCAACGATATACTGTTGGGATAGGCAATTAGGTAGCATAACAATGTCACCAGTACACAGAAGCTAGAAATTAACATACCGCTGGTGACTCCAAAGCGGGTAGCAGCCCACATCACTGGAACAAAGCTTAAAAATGATAACTGTTGGAACTTAAAACCTGATTCGTGAGTTTCTGAAACGGTGATAATTGCTGTGGCTATACAAAAGAATAATATGGCGGATAATTCTATTAACAAACGGCGCGATAACTGGAAATTTAAATTGGATGAAGTGTTTAATAATTCTGAATTGGGTAACAACCTCCAAAATTGCAAGCATGGAGTTACTATTAAAAGAACGGTAGGCGTAATTGCCATAACTCCTATGGCATTACCCAACCACCAATGAGGAATATTTAGAGCTAATTCGTCAGCAGACATTTGGCCTAGCGCTACCCAAACCAAGTTGCCAACTATAGCTACACTACTAGACGCTACTAACGGTACACTCAAGGTAAAAATAGCAGCATCTTTGAGGTTATTGAATGTTAGCGAACCCCGCCACAGACGACGGTAAAGTAACCAGGCAATCAAAGGTTCGATGATACCAATTAAAGCAGCTAATTGATTCCAACCATGCAATCCCCAAAAAGGTGACATTAGTAGCGATGCAACCCCTGTCAGGACAATACCATAGGGGCCAAACCAGAATGTCAGGGCGATCGCAACTCCCGATGGCGGATACCATAAAGATATTCCTGGCTGAATTTGGTAGAGCAGTGCCATACCATGAGCCATAATCAGGGCAGTTAGCCCCACTAATGAAATAATTAGTGATCGCCGCATAGGTGCAAGTGTACTAGATTCTGGTCTGCGCTGCATAATTACGCAATATCCTAGTCTTTAGGTGTATACCTTTTTTCTATAAATTATGCAATCACTATCTTGTGAACTGACTCTGAAGAAACACAGGGAGTGGGGGAAGAAAGTGTTTTTTTATGTGTCGCAAAAGCGAAAAACGGCTCTAACAGAGGCTTACGACTTAATTAAACCCATGTCTCGCAAACCCTGACGTAATCTCTTTGCCTCTTCGGGGTTTTGCTGTTCGTGAAGCACGATCGCATTACCAAAAGCTGTTAAACTAGCTTGGACATTGCCAAGTTTCAACAATACGACTCCTAAATTTTGATAAGCTTCGGCATAACTGGGATTTAACCTGATGGCTTTTTGGTAAGAGGCGATCGCATCTGTCAATAAGCCCAAAGCTTTCAATATCATCCCCAAATTATAATGTCCAGCAGCAAAATCAGGGTCTATTTTCAAAGCAGTTTCGTAAGCTGTTTTTGCACCGTTAAGATTTCCAGATGCTTTAAGTAAATTGCCCAGATTGTTGTATGCTCCTAGTTTGAGCATGGGATAAATTGGCAATTTAATGGCAGCTTGATAGTGGTAAATTGCTTGTTGTGAGTTTTGCAAATGACTGTGGGCAATGCCTAAATGGTAGTGCAGTTCATACAAAATTTCATAGTTTTCTTCACTAGCTGCAACTCCTCGTTTGAGTAACTCTATACCTTTGGTGATTTTGCCAGTTTCTACATACAACGCCCCCAATTTACTACAAACATATGGATCATGAGGATGGGTAGCCAGAAACTCTTCCATCGCCACTTGTGCTTTAGCATATTTATTATTTTGGGCGATGGCAGTTTTTTGATATCCTTTATGTAAAATTGCCACTCCTTGCAAATAACCTATCTGCCAATGGGGTTCCTTGGTTAAAATCACAGACACGCTGTCATCCACTAAGGCATGATAGGGACGTTCAAAGCGAATATCTGGATGATTGCGAAATAGCCTAGAAACCAAGGAATAGGGTGATTGTACTGCACCAACTTCTTGACGGATGAGGTTAATCAGCAGATATTCTTCTCTTTGCATGACTGCTTTGATGTGCGGCACAATATTTGCTGTCAGTGTTTCATCGGCATCTAATACCAGAATCCAATCACCAGTAACATATTTGAGAGCAGCATTGCGAGCAGCACTGAAATTGTTACACCATTCAAAGTGATGAACTTTTGCACCAAATTGTTTAGCAATATGAAGAGTGCGATCGCTTGACCCTGTATCCAGCACTATCATTTCATCTACAACATTTTTAACACTGCTCAAGCATTGCGGTAGTGCGGCTTCTTCATTTTTGACAATCATGCACAGACTAAGACTCATAGGCTAATGTCATTTAATTTACTGTCTTGGGAATCGAGAGCAGGGGGGTAGGGGAGCAGGGGGGCAGGGGGGCAGGGGAGAAATAACTCCTAACTCCTAACTCCTAACTCCCCAAGCGAAAGTGTATTACAGACAATGAAAAACCGCTATAATATCAAGTTCGGTTAATTACTTACGATATAGTCGGTTTGCTTGGTAATAGGTAATAGGTAATAGGTAATGGGTAATAGGTAATACTCAAAACCAATTACCAATTACCAATTCCCAATTACCGACCTCCACAGATATCATAAGTGTTTAAACGGACATGATATAACTTATGTGTAAAAATCAAGATTAACAAATCTGTGAGTGAGTAATTCTAGGAACAAGGGTAAATTTCATGCTGGGTCAAACAGTCGCTGGACGCTACCAAATTCTCACTCAACTAGGACAAGGAGGGTTTGGCAGGACTATTTCAACATGTCAACTAATCCCCACTTTCTATCGCTGAAGCTTTTTAATTAACTGTAAAATTTGTTTATAATCATCTGTTTTTCCTTGTTCTTGAAAGAGTTTAGCAGCTTTTTGTAAATCTGCGATCGCCCCCTGTTGATCTCCCAACTCATAGCGGGCAATTCCCCGATTGTTGTAGGCTAAAGCATCTTTGGGATCAATCTTGATAACTTGATTGTAATCTTCAATTGCTGCTTGTTTATCTCCCAAATCATAGCGGGCATTTCCTCGGTTGCCATAGGCTGCGGCATAGTTAGGATTAATCTTGATGGCTTGGTTGTAATCTTCAATTGCCCCTTGATTGTCTTCTAAGGCAGAACGGGCATTTCCCCGGTTGTAGTAAGCTTCGGCATCGTTGGGATTAATCTTGATGGCTGTGGTGTAATCTTCAATTGCCCCTTTTTTGTCTCCCAAAGCTGAACGGGCAGTTCCCAAGTTGTAGTAGGTTAAAGCATCGTTGGGATTAATCTTGAGAGCTTGATTATAATCTGCGATCGCTCCTTTGTGATCTCCCAATTTATAGCGGGCAACACCGCGCCCAATGTAGGCATCAGCAGTGTTAGGATTAATTTTGATGGCTTGGCTGTAATCAGCGATCGCCCCTTGGTAATCTCCCAATTTATTGCGGGCAAGTCCCCGGTTGTAGTAAGCATCAGCAGTGTTAGGATTAATTTTAATGGCTTGGTTGTAATCGGCAATTGCTGCTTTGTTGTCTCCTAACTCATAGCGAACAACTCCCCGGCGAATGTAGGCATCAGTAGCGTTAGGATTAATCTTGATAGCTTGATTGTAATCAGCAATTGCACCTTGTAAGTCTGTCAACTGATAGCGGGCAAGTCCCCGGTTGTAGTAGGTATCGGCATCGTTGGGATTAATCTTTAAGGCTAAGGTATAGTTGTCAATTGCTGCAAGGTTGTCTCCTAAGTCATAATAGGCAAGTCCTCGGTTGTAGTAGGCATCAGCAGCGTTGGGATTAATCTTGATGGCTTGGTTGTAATCGGCAATTGCTGCAAGGTTGTCTTTCAAGTCATAGTAGGCAAGCCCCCGGTTATAGTAGGCATCATCATAGTTTGGATTAATTTCCAAGGCTTGCTGATAATCAGCGATCGCTTGTTGTAATTTTCCCAATTTATACTGAGCCAGCCCCCGGTTGTAATAAGCTAATGCATATTTAGGATTAATTTGCAAGGCTTGATTGTAATCTGCGATCGCTCCTTGATTGTCTCCCAAATCATAGCGAGCAAGTCCCCGGTTGTTGTAGGCTAAAGCATAATTGGGATTAATCTTGAGAGCTAAGGTGTAATCTTCTATTGCTCCTTTATAGTCTGCTAACCGATAACGGGCAAGTCCCCGCCCAATGTAACCTAGAGGATCGTTCGGATTAATCCTGATCGCTGTGGTGTAAACTTCAATTGCTCCTTTATAGTCTTTGCGATCGTACTTTTCTCCAGCCTGAACTAATAAATCTTCAGCATTGGGTATTTGGGCAGTCAGAACAATATCATTTTCGTGATTGTCAATTTGCACCGTCGTTGCTTTGGCAAGCTTGGCAACTGGAGTTGAGGATAGTGCCACAGTAGTTTGCGGTTGTACTACGGCAATTGATACTCCAATCATTGCTAACACCAGTGCATAATCAAACTTCATGATGCAATTTCCTATAAATATTAATGAAATTGACTGAAAAATAGTTCTACTTTCTTATACAAAGGTTTTTCTCTAATTCCTAAAATTAGTGGTTAGTTGTCAGTTGTCAGTTGTTAGTTGCCAAAAAAGAAAGGAATGCCTGTAATAACAAGCACCCCAATAACGGAAGATGAAAAAAGCACAACCAATCTCCATCTACCGCTATGGATGTTTTTGCACAACTTAGGGAATTCCGTCAAGCAGCTAGTACCGCAAGGCGGAAGTCAAAAGTCAAAAGTCAAAAGTCAAAAGGCTTTAATTTTGGGCTTTCTGGCTGTTTTGAATGGTAAGTTTATTTCCGCCGACCTGTACTAGGAATTGTTTATGTCGGGCAAAGGATGCGACCATGAGTGCTGAGTCAGGTAAACGAGATAGAGGTAGAATAATCAATATTGGTAAATTTGAAATTGTGTGACCAATGAACCAATGGTTTTTAGACACGCCAGAAAGAGCGCTATTAGAAGCATACAAGGCTGCTCAGACAATTAAAAATATCGAAGCAGAATACTTTGGGCATCAAAAAATATCTGCTGAATCAGGCAATTATACTGACAACTCTATGTCTTATTGGCAAGGATGCCTGAATCAAAACTTAACTATTATCAAAGTTAGGTTGGCAGAATTCCAGTTAAGTCGTTCAGTACTGAATATTTCCAATGCAGCTTTATTAGAAAAGCTTCAGTTTATTGATGAAGTGATAGACAAGTATACATTCAGAGATGAACTAGATAGTTATAGGAATTCAATAGCAATTTCTCCAAGTCCAGAAATTAATCAGAATCAAAATAATAAACGATCAGATTCGTTAAATGGGATTAAAGTTATTATCTCTCAAAAAACAGGAGTATTGCCAAGGTCTATTGGCAGGACAATTAATAAAATTAAATCTGATTTAACACCACAGGCTGAAGAAGAGTTTGTCAGAAATTTTCAGATTTCCAGAAGACGCACTACAACTGCAATCAAATTCTTATTACTTATAATTATTGTGCCTCTTTTAACGCAGCAGTTATCTAACCAGCTTGTGATCAATCCGATAGTCAAAAGTATTCAAAGTGAAAATGTCACTCAAATTTTTCTCAATTCGCAAATGCAAGAAGAGGCTATTAGCGAATTAAATTTATTTCAAAAAAGATTGAGATTCCAAAACTTGATTCATGAACATCCGCCACTATCTCCAGAGGCTATAGAAGAAAGTACTAAAGAAAAAGCCATTGAAATAGCTGAAGAATTTCGTCATAAAAATATCAATGCAATTAGTAATATTTTTGCAGATCTAATATCACTAATTGCTTTTGGCATCGTCATTGCTAATAGTAAAAGAGAAATTGTGATTGTCAAGTCTTTTATAGATGAACTTGTTTATGGTATTAGTGACAGCGCTAAGGCTTTCTTAATTATTTTATTTACAGATATATTTGTTGGATTCCACTCCCCACATGGATGGGAAATCCTTCTTGAAGGATTGTCAGAACATTTAGGTATTGCAGCAAATAGAAGTGTAATATTTATGTTTATTGCTACGTTTCCTGTGATTTTAAATACTATATTTAAATATTGGATATTCCGCTATCTGAGTAGGTTATCTCCTTCAGCATTAGCCACATTAAAAGAAATGGATGAATAGGGGATAATATTAGCGATCGCACAGGTAAACCAACTCGCTAGAAACTACCCTTTGAAAAAACACTAAACCTTCGTTATTGTAAGGGTATTCTGGCAAAGTCAGGAAAAACCTTCTACTAAAAAGGCGCAAGGTTGGGATGATGGAATCACACAATCAGCGTACTATTACTTACTCACGCGTTATCCACCTCAGCCATGTAATTGACACTGGTATTCCTCAATGGCCCGGCGACCCACCAGTAGAATTTGCAACTGTTGCAGAACTTTCACAGGATGGCTATTACCTGCGGCGTTTCTCTTTAGGAGAACATAGCAGCACCCATATGAATGCACCTAACAGTTTTCACAGTTCTAGTGTGGGAATTGACCAATACTCAGCCAACTCACTGGTTGTACCTGCCATAGTCATAGATATCCGTGAAGTCGCAGCAATTTATCCTGACTATGCCTTAACTATTGCTGATATTTTGGCTTGGGAAGAAAAATATAATCAGATTTCTTCTGGTAGTGTGGTGTTACTGAATACTGGCTGGCAAGATAAATGGTTGGATAAAGATGCATTCTTCAATCGAGATGCTGAAGGAACTTTTCATTTTCCAGGTTTTAGCAGCGATGCTACTCACTTCCTACTAAATGAACGGCAAATTGTCGGTATAGGAATTGATACTCACGGTGTAGACCCAGGACAGGATAACAGTTTTGCTACAAACCGCCTAGTATTAGAACAATCGCGCATTGTACTGGAAAACCTCACGAATTTAGATCAACTGCCGCCTAAAGGTACTACTCTGGTCATTGGAATTCTTCGGTTGCGGGATGGTTCAGGTTCTCCTGCTGCTGTTTTGGCGTTAGTGCCTTGAAGAAGTGCGGAGTTAGGAGTTAGAAGTTAGGAGTTTGGAGTTTGGAGTTTGGAGTTTGGAGTTAGGAGTTTGGAGTTAGAAGTTTGGAGTTAGAAGTTAGAAGTTTGGAGTTATCTCCTTTATCTCCTCATCCCCCTCATCTCCCCATCCCCCCTGCACCCCATCCCCCTCATCTCCCCATCCCCCCATCCCCCCATCTCAATTTGTGGCAGGTCTGATTGAGATTACGCTACAATGCACCCCACTAGGTGAGTGTACGATTTACTGAATACCTATTTAGAGTTTTGCTTGGTGGGGTAGTAGTAGTTGTGCATTCATACCTTTGAGGAATTGGAATTTGGTTATGACAACTACACTAACTTGCCGCAATTACATCGATGGTCAATGGTTGAGTGCTGCAACGGGAAATATCCTAGAAAGCCACAACCCTGCTTTGATAGATGAAATCGTTGCTACCTTCCCGCGTTCCCAAGCTGATGATGTAGATACAGCAGTAGCCGCAGCCCGCAAAGCTTATCACAGTTGGCGAAAAGTTCCTGCACCAGCTAGGGCAGAATATGTATTTCGCGTTGGTGAATTATTACTCCAGCATAAAGAAGAACTTGCCCAATTAATTAGTCGGGAAATGGGTAAGCCCCTGACAGAAGCCAGGGGAGATGTGCAAGAAGGTATTGACTGCGCTTTTTACAGTGCTGGTGAAGGGCGGCGACTATTCGGGCAAACTACACCTTCGGAAATGCCGAATAAATTTGCCATGACGGTACGGACGCCCATAGGAGTCTGTGCTTTAATTACACCGTGGAATTTCCCAGTGGCAATTCCTTGCTGGAAAGCTATGCCGGCTTTGGTTTGTGGTAATACTGTGATTCTCAAACCCGCTGAAGATACTCCAGCTTGTGCAACTAAATTAATTGAGATTTTTGCAGCCGCAGGTTTACCACCAGGAGTAATTAACTTGGTGCATGGTGTGGGTGAAGAGGTGGGTAAAGCCTTGGTTGAACATCCTGATGTTGATTTGGTGTCTTTTACCGGTTCTTCAGAAACGGGTGCTTTTGTGGGTGCGACTTGCGGACGCACTCACAAGCGTGTCTGTCTGGAGATGGGGGGCAAAAATGCCCAAGTGGTGATGGAAGATGCTGACTTGGAACTGGCATTAGATGGGGCAGTTTGGGGGGCTTTTGGTACTACCGGTCAGCGGTGTACGGCAACTAGCCGCTTGATTTTACATCGTGACATCAAGGAAAAATTTACTACCATGCTGCATCAGCGTACCAGTAAGTTACGCCTGGGTGCTGGCACTGACCCTGATACAGATATCGGCCCGATAATTAACGAAAGACAACTGCAACGGGTGAGTCAATATTTGCACATTGCCCGTGAGGAAGGAGCAAAGGTGTTAATTGGTGGGGAAATTGCAAGTGTTGGTTCGCTAAAAGAAGGTTATTTTTTTCAACCAACTATTTTAGATGATGTCACTCCCCAGATGCGGGTTGCCCGTGAAGAGATATTTGGGCCAGTGGTGGCACTAATTGAGGTTAGCTCATTTGAGGAAGCGATCGCTATCCTCAACGATAGCAATTATGGTCTTTCTTCCTCAGTTTACACCCGCGACATTAACCGCGCTTTTACTGCCATGCGTGATATCGAAGCAGGAATCACCTACATTAATGGCCCTACCATTGGTGCTGAGGTACACTTGCCTTTTGGTGGTGTCAAACAAACCGGTAACGGACACCGTGAAGCTGGAACTACAGCCTTAGATGTATTTACTGAATGGAAAAGTGTTTATGTTGACTTTTCCGGAAGTTTGCAACGCGCCCAAATTGACAATCGTGGTTAATACTGATAGTCTTTGAGCAATTGTTTCTATACCCCTATCTCAATCCCACGGATGCGCGCCGTGGGATGCACTGTTGCCCTAACCCTACCCCTCTAAGCTCCACTTTATCCATTTTTTTGGCAACGCGATCGCTATCGCTGAAACCTCTGTGGGACGGTAGTTTTACTTTTTTAACTTCATCGATAATCTGTGACGTGGAAAAAGTATTTGCTAAAAAGCCAGAGTTTTTGCCGGATAAAGAAAACCGAGTTCTTAATTTTGGATAAATTCGAGCTTAGAGGATGTCTCTTAAGTATTGGTTGAATATAATGTGCTACTACACAAGCTAAGTCCGCCTGCGCGGACTAACCGAAAATCAAGCTTTTTCAACCCGCGTAGGCGGGTTTTGTATGTATAGCCGCGACTTCTAGTCGCTAGGGGCAGTATTAAATTAGACTTAAGAGACATCCTCTAAAAGAATTCTAGACGTATAGCTGTAGTCACATAGATTAGGACATATGAAGAGCGTGAATGTTAGGTACAGTAATGTTTTACCTCCTGCCTCCTGCTATAGCTTACTAAAGTAAGTAGGTGGGCGTTAAAAAACACAACTAGATTAATAAATGTAAATCGCTTAAAAGCTTATTTTTTAAAGCGTTTATAGTGCTTTACATAACTTTATATAGTTCGGTTTAATCGTGCCTACCTACTTAGAACGAGTGCGAAAGGTTTTTTAAACAACCTTTCGCAGGATTTTGTTTCTACTTTTTAACCCAATGTTGACCAGATGTCCAATAAATCGTCTTCCCATCAGCAGAGAGAACTCCTGTGTTTTCGCTCCAGTTTGGATACAAGGAGTCATTGAAATTCAGATTTATTACCGGAGTATACAAGTCTAACTCAAAGCCAGTAAAAGGGCCTCGAAATTGCTTACCAGTGTCTGTATTTATGTATTTTGCTGTAACAATGTTGTTGACTTCTGTGATGGTTACGACAGTTGTACCTGGGTTTACTGCTGCTACCCAATTACCGACAAACGCATTTAATGCTGGTGCTGCACTAGCAGTACTCTGAAAACCAGTAATGGCGATTATTACTGTAAACAAAAAACCAAGAAATGTTTTCATTAGAGATTTCATAGACTTGATATCCTTGAACTTTGAACGAGTTACTGATTAAACAGTAGTTGAGCTTTACCTTTGTAAAAAAAATACTTTGGTTTCATAGCCAAGTGTTTTTTACTCAATATTGAGACGTTTCCCAACTTGAATTTGTGAATTTTTCGAGTTACAGGTATTTTTTTTGCCAAAAAAACCACCCTTAAACGCCATAACCCTTTCCTTCCTAAGCTTTCAACCGATGTAGGGCTTGCTGAAAAAGTCAGAAAAAAGCAAGATAAGGATTGATTAGTTGCTCAACCCCTTGTTGAGCCGAGATATGGATACCGTTGGCGAATTCCCCAAACAGCTAAACTGAACCGATTAGTTCAGCAATAAAACGATTGAGAGCCTTCTGAGCAGTTTTATACCCAGGTGCTTGTTTGCCTAACGGGACAGGACTTACGCAAAAATTACCAAAAAGCTTAATTTATCGAACCGCCCTTCGGGTTCGCCACTTTGCCATCGACGCAAGGCGCCAAGACGGCAAGTGGACTCACCAAGACGCCAAGAACGCCTTCGCGAAGCGTCTCGAAGAGAAGAATTGGTAGAGTGTGCGTAAGCCCTACGGGACTTAGACGAAAATTAAGCCCAAATATAACCCAAACTGCACAAAGGCATAAAAGTTTTGAAAAATGGCTTTTTAAGCTTTTCACTTTTTGACTAAAATGTAGGCTGTAGCATATTCAGGCAGTTGCCTAATATTTTGTCCAAAATCATTTTTATTCTGAAAAATACCTGCTAAAAAATCGAGTTGATGAAGATTGGGTAAAAATGCTCCACCTGTATCTGCAATCACTCCCATTTGCAAGCGTTTACGCCCACCTTGAGTATGTTCAAGTACAATCACTTTACCTAATCCAATATTCAGCACGTCTCCAGCAAAAGTTACTCCTGGCTTAATAGAAATTTTTGCATCTATTTTGTATCCATAACCTTTAATAGCATCAACTTGTCTAAAATACCAATAACGCTTTTGTGCTGTCGCTTTCAATCCGCGAATATAAGACATGCCATTATTTCTATCTACGTTGAAAAATGCTTTAGAACCATCTGTGAAATTAATCAGGATTGTTCCCTCCATTAGTGCTTCTTCTAAACCATCCCGTGTTAAATAAGCTAGAGGTTGAACTTTACCAAATTCTTTACCACCTGGTTCATAAATACCTGATAAAACATCTTGTTTGGTATATTTGGTGTAAAATTTATCGGTGTTAGCGTTATCTTTTAAACTATAGATTGATGTGTTAAATTTAGAGGTTTTTTTGCGAGAACCTGGATGAGTAAACACAGCGTATTTGGTAATTCGTAATTTCTCTTGCTTGCGATTGCTTGGGTTATAAGCAGACCATTTGATCACTCGAAAATTACTGTTGATGAAATTAGGGTCTTGTAAACGAGTCGCTCGACGTTTGGCGATATCTTCTTGTAAAGTACTAATCATGAAATCCAACGTTTTGAGCATATCTTGAACTGATACTTCTTGAGTCCCAAGCAGCCCTTTACGTTGAACATCTGGGTCTTCTGAAGAATAGTTTTGAAAATACTGTCTAGTATTGACAAGAACAGTTAATAAATCTGTTTGATTAAAATTCACCTTAGTGGTTGGTAGTTTTCCTGAAGTTAAAATCTTACTGCCACTAATGCTATATTTATAGTTTTTCCACTCGTCGATGACTGGATAAGTTACGGGTACTGATGCCGTATATTTATCAGATATCGCTGTATTTTGCTTATTTATAGTGTCATCAGCTGTTTTTTGGGCAGTTAAAGAATTCTGAATACTTGTGGTTATACTAGTAGGTTGAGTCGCAGCTAGGGAAAGTTGTGATTGAGGGGTGTTGGAGTTATCCTGCTGAGTAAAGGATAAATTCTGTGTAGCTTGATGTTGTGAGGCTAGCTGTTTATTTTTTGTCTGACTATTATATTGAGAGTTACAGCCACTGGCTAAACTAACAGTTAATAAGGTAGCAATACCTAGTGTGAGGCGGATTTTTGAGTTAAATTGCTTGCTCATAAGTGGAAAAAGAAATTTCTGATGATTGCGAATAATTACACTTGCTTAATATCTGAACGATACTAACTTGACAATGGATAAACCATATATACAATTGGGCATAGTACCTCGTCCAGTTATAGGGGACAAACCAGCCTAAGAGTGCATTATACTCTTGCACCCCTAGTTAGTTGTATATTTTTGAGTTTTGCATTGAGGGCGAGGAGTGGTGAGTGGTGGAGTTTAATTCATTGAAAATCGTTCTCGAACAGTACTGTAAAATTCTGTACCTCCTATTAATAGCAAAATCAATCGCCAACTCTGGAATTAAAAAGTATTCTCTTTCTCCCTGAACAACTTCAATACTCAGTAATAGCAAAGCGATGCAATTTTTTTGCTCAATCTTTACTTAAGATTCATGAAAAATTGTCGTAGCTTTCCCAAATTACCCGTACAAGTTGTGATTTTTCTGTCAATCTATGAATCTTACATAAATAGAATCAAATGTTACTGTAAGTACTCGCAGATGACAGTTTAATCATCAATAATAATTTGACAAAGATGTAAAAAAACATGTTAAGTATCCCAATTAACTTACCTTTACCTGGTGCGCCTCGCTTGGTTACATCTTTACCAGGGCCTCGTGCTAAAGCAATTGTAGAACGCGATCGCGCTGTCACTTCCCCTTCTTACACCCGCGACTACCCTTTGGTGGTGGCTCGCGGTGAAGGCTGTATGGTGGAAGATGTGGATGGTAATGTCTTTCTCGATATGACGGCGGGTATTGCTGTCACCGCCACCGGACACGCCCACCCAGAAGTTGTCAGAGCAATTCAAGAACAGTCGGCGCGGCTGTTACACATGTCGGGGACTGATTTTTATTATGAGCCGATGGTAGAATTAGCGGAACAATTAGCTATCCGCGCCCCTTTTCCTAGAGGTAAAAGTGAATTTCCCGCCAGGGTATTTTTCACCAATTCTGGGGCTGAGTCTAACGAAGGAGCCATTAAACTAGCTCGATATTACACCAAGCGATCGCTAATTGTGGCCTTTTTAGGAGCTTTCCACGGACGTACCTATGGCGCAATGTCCCTCACTGGTTCTAAAGCAGTGCAGCGGGCTAACTTTGGGCCTTTGGTTCCTGGGGTGACTCACATTCCCTACGGCACTCACGCTAGCCTAGATTATTTAGAAAAAAACTTATTTGCCACCATCTTACCACCCCATGAAGTTGCTGCGATCGTAGTTGAAGCAATTCAAGGAGAGGGCGGTTACATCGTCCCTGAAGACGGTTTTTTGCAGAGAATTCGGGAAATATGCGATCGCTATGGCATTCTGATGGTAGTCGATGAAGTGCAAGCCGGCATGGGACGTACAGGTCGTTTGTTTGCCATCGAACATTGGGGTGTAATGCCTGATATTATTACCACCGCTAAAGGTATCGCTAGTGGTTTGCCTTTAGGGGCTATTCTGTCCCGCCCTGAGTTAATGACTTGGCCTCCTGGTGCCCACGCTACCACATTCGGCGGAAATCCTGTGGCTTGTGCTGCTGCTATTACCACTATGCGGCTTTTAGAAAGCGGTTTGATGGCGAACGCTGCCCGTATGGGAGAATTATTACAATTTGGTCTTGCTGAGGTACATGAGAAATTTCCCCGTATGTCCCTACCAAGAGGTAAGGGTTTGATGGTGGCGGTGGATTTGTTGGATGAAGAAGGCAATTATGATCATAAGTTGCGCGATCGTATTATCCAAGATGCTTTCTCGCGCGGTCTATTATTGCTTGGTTGCGGTAAGGCGGCAATTCGTTTTTGTCCACCTTTGGTTATTAATAGTGAGCAAGTTCAGACTGCTTTAGATATTATCTCTGATGTCGTAAAAATGCTTTAAATTTCACGCAGAGGCAAGGCAGTGCGTTGGGCGGCTTTGCCGACTTGAAGCAACTGCCGCGCAAAGACGCAAAGAGGTTGCTTTGTGTCTTTGCGTAAAAATCAAAAATTAAGGTTTGATATTTATGTCTTTTGAATCTGTCGGTTATTTTTGGGATTTACTTTGGCAAGAATATAGTGCCAGAGTCGGTTATGCCCGTACCTATCAGCAAATGATTACTGCTGCGGGTGGGACTGTTGCTAATGACCATATTGCTTTTCGGTCTTTGCGTATAACAGCTGATAGTCCACAGGGTGAAATTAATTTAGGTATTGATTATCTTGAACCAGTTGTCAAATTTTTTGGTTATGAAGCAACTGGGGAGTATTTGTTTCCAGAAACTCATCTATATGCCCGTCACTATCGCCATCCACAACAAGAGGAATTCGATTTACCCAAACTGTTTATCAGTGAATTAATTGTGGATGAATTACCAGCGGATACGATAAAACTCATCTATCAAACAATAGCAAATGCTAATTTAATTAAGTTTAGACCAGAGGTATTTTTAGCTAAGCTAAATTTTGGCGATATCAAAAAAATCTTTTCTCGTCCTTGGCAACCTCCCTTGCGTTCTGTTGTGGAAGAGGTGAACAAAGTTACTCAATATGGTGCTTGGGTTCTCTTACACGGTTACGCTGTTAACCACTTTACAGGCTACGTTAATCGTCAGAATACTTCACAATACCCAGATATAGATACTACTGCTCGTGGTTTAGCTAATTTGGGTGTGCCGATGAAAGCTGAAATAGAAGGTAATGTAAACTGTGGTTTGCGTCAAACGGCAACTCAAGCAGTTACAGAGATGCTGACAGTAATAGATGATAGCAATGGTACAGAAATTCAAATTCCTTGGACTTATGCTTACTATGAAATTGCCCAGCGCTACATGGTAGAAGTGGAACCTGGAAAGCAAGAACTTTTTGATGCTTTTTTAGGGAACAATGCTCAACAATTATTTGAGATGACTCGGCTGTCTAAAAAATAGTTTTCAGAGGATGTTTTAAAAGTATTGGATGAATAGAATTCGCTACTACACAAACAAAGTCCACCTCCGTGGACTAATGCAAAATCAAAGGTTTCCTAACCTGTGTAGGCAGATTTTGTATGTGTAGTCGTGACTTCCAGTCGCTTAGGTAAGTAATAAATTAGACTTCACAAACATGCTCTTATATCATGTTCGTTTAAACACTTATGATATCTGTGGAGGTCGGTAATTGGGAATTGGTAATTGGTTTTGAGTATTACCTATTACCCATTACCCATTACCCATTACCCATTACCCATTACCCATTACCCATTACCCATTACCCATTACCTATTACCCATTACCCATTACCCATTACCTATTACCAAGCAAACCGACTATATCGTAAGTAATTAGCCGAACTTGATATCATATCATGTCCGGTTAATTAATTATGATTCCCACAGTCATTGTACCCCACCCCTAACCCCTCCCCGTTCACGGGGAGGGGAAACAAAGCGTAGCTTTGGTGGGGTGGGGTTCTTAGGGTTTAATAAGTAATAAGCAAAGGACATGATATTAGGAGCATCGCTAAGGTTAGGTGCAAGATCTTAGATAGCTAATTGTGTTGACAGATGACAGCCATCTGTCATCTGTCATCGGTCATCGAGCTTTACAAGCTTGCCTATAGCAAGCAAACTCCATTGTGAAGGTTGCCATGCCAGAAGTGAGCGATCGCAATTCTGTAGAATAGCCAAACATTTGCACCAGGGGAACTTCAGCCCGAATTACTGAGTATCCCTGCATGGTTTCGGAACCCAACAATAAACCCCGACGAGAGGAGAGGTCGCCTTGAACTCTTCCCATGAACTCGTTGGGTGTTTCCACTTCTACAAGCATGATAGGTTCAAGGATATAGGGTTTGGCTTTGGCAATAGCATCTTCAAGGGCTTGATGGGCTGCTGACCGAAACGCCAACTCTGAAGAGTCAACTGAGTGATAGGAACCTCCAGCTAAAACGACTTTCACCCCGGTTACAGGATAGCCTTCTACCACTCCTGCTTGCATTGCCTCGCGGAAACCTTTTTGGCATCCGGGGATGTATTCTTTGGGAATCGCACCCCCAACGACGCGGTTCTCAAACACAAATGGCTCATCTGTAGGTTCAATCCACCCGCTGATGTGGGCATATTGACCAGAACCACCTGATTGTTTCTTGAGTCGGTAGTCAAAAGTCGCTTTTTGTCCAATGGTTTCCCGATAAGCTACGGCGGGAGTACCAACGTAAACTTCCGTGTTATATTCCCGTTGGATGCGTTCTACATAGATTTCCAAGTGAAGTTCGCCCATCCCAGAGATCAGAGTTGTCCCTGATTCTGGGTCGATGCTGACTCGGAAGGTTGGGTCTTCTCGTTGGAAGCGATTGAGTGCTTTGGAAAGGCGATCGCTATCTTCCTGTTTTTTGGGTGTAATTGCCAAGGTAATCACTGGTTCCGGCACAAACATCTTTTCTAGAGACACTAGTGGTTCCCCGGTACACAAGGTATCACCAGAAGCACAATCAACACCCAATAAAGCTACAATATCCCCAGCCACAGCAACTTTCACTTCTTCGCGCTTGTTGGCGTGCATTCTCACCAATCGTCCGATTTGTACCCTTTCCCCAGTACGAGAGTTGTAGACGGTATCACCCGGTTTCAACGTGCCTGAGTAAATACGGGTGTAGGTCAATTGTCCAAAGGATTCTACAGTGAGTTTGAATGCCAAAGCCACTAAGCGATTATTAACATTAGGGATTGGGTATTGGGTATTGGGTATTGGGTATTGGGTACTGGGTGTTGGGTACTGGGTATTGGGTATTAGGAAAACTCTTTTCCAGTCCCCAGCGATGCACTGAAGCTCACCCGAAGTGTCACCAGTCCCTAGTCCCCAGTCCCTATCTACGGGAGATGGTAGATAAAGAGCGATCGCATCTAATAAGTTTTGTACTCCTTTGTTTTTGAATGCTGAACCCAGCAATACAGGTGTGAGTTCCAAGCTGATAGTTGCTTGGCGAATAGTTTGCCAAATCAGTGCTGGGGGAATTTCTGCACCTGTTAGCAGCATCTGTGTCATTGGTTCTGAGAACAGCGACAAAGCATCTAGCAGCTTGTCTCGTGCCTCTTGTGCCTCATCAACTAAAGTTTGGGGAATTAGCTTTTTCACCCAGTTTTCACCATTTTCACCCTCAAAGTAGTGAGCGGTCATTTCTACTAGGTCAATCACACCCTGGAACTGGTTTTCACTGCCGATGGGATACTGGAGTAACACAGCATTCAATTGCAAGCGATCGCGTATTGCCTGTACTACACGAAATGGATTTGCCCCCATGCGATCCATTTTGTTGATGAATGCCAAACGCGGCACGCGGTAGCGTTTCATCTGACGATCCACGGTAATCGATTGGGACTGCACACCCGCTACGGCACACAGCACCATAATTGCCCCATCCAACACCCGCAAGGCACGCTCGACTTCAATGGTGAAATCTACATGTCCTGGTGTATCAATTAAATTAATTTGCGTATCATGCCACTGACAAGTCGTGGCAGCGGCGGTGATGGTGATGCCATGCAGTTTTTCCTCTGGCATAAAGTCCATGGTTGCACCCTTGCCGCCTCCCCGCACCTCCTCAATGGCGTGGATTCTGCCCGTGTAGAAGAGAATTCGCTCTGATAGCGTAGTTTTACCAGAGTCAATGTGAGCAGAAATACCAATATTGCGGATGCGTTCTCGGGGAATCATAACCTTTCCTTTTATTTCAGTGAGCAACAGTCACCGCCTAAGCGGTAACATTATTGTATACTACAATTGTAGTATATATGCTATAAAAAAATATCCTTTCCTCAGATAAGGGAAGGATATTTTTTTAAGCAAAAGTTGCAAAATTGCCCTAGCGCCACAATGTACTAGAGCGATCGCTGGTTTTTTTTAATTTATGCTATATGCAGGTACTTCACCTGCACCTTGAAGCATCTGGGCTGAAATCACTTCAAATGCACCTAGCCAAGCTTGCTTAACTTCAGGAGTCCAATCCTGCTGGAGATACTCCTCAAAAGTCACAAGCAAGGCTTCGCCTACTGCACCATAATGTTGAAGGCTCGCCCCATACCCGACATGTCTAGCTCCTAAAGCATTGAGTGCTTCTCCTAATTCCTCTGGTTTGCGAAGGCTTTCTACCACCAATACCAGAGCATTTAACAGCATTTTCTGTTGACTTACCATATCAATGTTGGCAAACAGTGGTTTCACCTCTGGGTGAGCTATGAACAGATTATTGTAGAAGCTGGCTACAAATTCTGATGCTTGTGGTTTAACTTTCTGAAAACTTTGCTCTAAAACTTCAACATTTAAAGACATATTTTTTTACTAACTTAAAAACCAAATTTGCAAAGTCTAAAGATAATTATTTACTCTACTTAATAAACTTGATTAAGGTTTTTCATCAACTTTATTAAGTCTGTAAACACTTATACTTTAGCTTGAACTTGATTTTACAAACTCAAATTTTCTGCGTCAAATAATTTTATGTTATATAATAATCAATTATTCGTTGATTTCTATTATATAAATTTTGTTTGATTGATAAAAAGTCTAAAACTCAGATTCCCTACTTTTCTAAGAAAGGATGACTGTTGACTGTTGACTGTGAGCAGTCCCTTTAATAACCGTCTATTTCGCCTATAGGTGCAAAGCCAGATAAAATAAACAAGCGTCGCATAATAGGGTGATGAATTGGCAAGGTCAGAAGGCTGGAGAAGCTGGAGGAAATATGAGCATAGGTTGCTAAATCATACCGCATTGTATGCAAAGCCAAAATAAAAAACCAAATATACTTATAAGATATTCTCAAATTTAGAGTTGCTACTTTTCCCACTTTTCCTACTTTTATTACTTGAGTATATAGCCTTTCCTAAGCAACTGAAGTATCACGATTACCTCACCCCAATAAAGCTGTGCTTTATCTCCCCTCTCCTTACCAAGGAGAGGGGTTGGGGGTGAGGTTATTAGATATACTTGGCGCTTACTAGTCCTCAGGATAGTTGACTTGACAGGCTACTAATGCCTTGTCAAGTTTTTTTGGCAAAGTAAAGGGGAAAGTTGTTTTACCTTTCCCCAGACAAGAGCAATTTTGGGTTGAGCCGATTTTTAGTCGCTTTTTGTTACTGTTCGTTGCAAAATTTAAATATATAAAGACTTGATTCAAATATTCACCACAAGTATTGCCAACCCATTCGCCACAAAATTATGACAGCTAAACTGGAATTATCACAACAGCAGTTGTCCAAGAAATCAGCTTTGCTAGGAACTGCCTCATTATTTGTCGCTCTGGTTCCTATCTCTTTGGCACCAGTCTTGACCAAATTGTGCGAACGCGAAAAATGAAAAGGTCAGTTTTTATGACTGGATAACTTTTGTAGTAATTTTATTCGGTATATATTTAGCCCAATCGAGTCAATCTGCTGATAGGCAGACAAATTAGGGGATTCCAAGAAATAATAGGACTTAGGCGCAGTCCAAAAACCTTGACTTTTGTATGGGCGGGTTAACCAAATAGCTTGGATTATTTACGAGGATATCGATAAACCCGCCCCTACTGATTTTTAGACCTAGCTTCGCAAAGACTCTACCTAAGTACATTTACTGCCCAATATCATACTTTTTATTCTACTAAGTATTTTCATCATCTCTTTATTTAATCTTTAATTTTTTAATGGGAATTAGCAAGTAATATATATTGAGTAAACTTTAAAAAATTATGATAAAAGTTCATAAAAATACTATAAATTCTCAGTAAATATTCTGAATAATGTTACGGAAGTATAAAATATATTTTGCTATTCTTCAGCCCTTGAAAAACAAAAACTTATACCCTTAATGACTTTCCCTAGTATGTTTGAAACATCGTTTTGAACAATCCAATGTTGGTTTTAGGGAGTCGTGTAAAACGAAAAACATTGTATTTTCAGCTTCGTTCAATACTGACTTTACTTAGATTTTTTTACTAATCACATTTCTTGATATGTGATAGACATCCTCTAAGTTAATCAGAATTGTTTAGATAGCTCATGTCAAGGAAATAGATAAAATTTACTACATCAGTCATGCCAAATTTTTAACATTTATTATAAAAATATTGTTTTTGTTTGATTATTTATAGATGAATACCGTCATTTGTAGAGTCAATTTAGTGCATTTTTATTTGTCAATCGATATCACAAAAATGGGAGAGTAACATAACATGAACGATGCTTGGAGGGGTTGGATTACTACCAGTAAACTAGCTTTGATAGCGGTAATGCCAACGCTGATATTTTTAGCATATCCCCATCGGGTAACTGCTGAAGATCCAGGAGTATGTTTCATGGTAACTTCCTCTGGTACAACCATTGGATTAACAAAGCTTTGCGGTCTGAGAAAGACACCTTCACAATCTTCAGATAACAGAGTTTTTCGGATTCCCATCAAACGCCGCCTTGGTAGAACTCCTATAATTGATGTGACGTTTAATAACAAAAAAACCTTTGAGATGATTGTAGATACTGGTGCTACCGGCACAGTGATTACTCAACAAATGGCTAATACTCTCAAACTGCAAGCTACAGGTATAATGAAAGCCCAAATTGCTGATGGTAGCCAAGTGCAATTTTCAACTAGTAAGGTAAAATCTATAGCAGCAGGTGGAGTTGTAGCCAAAAATTTGGAAGTAGCGATCGCCCCCAATGGAGTTGTCGGACTACTAGGGCATGATTTCTTTGGCGACTACAACATCACTATTTTGGAACAAGCAGTAGAATTTCAGCCGCGTTAACTACACAAAGCTTAATTTTTCCTGTAACGTAGAAACTTTCCGGAAAAGTCTGACATTCGCCTGTATTATCCCGGAAGTCTTTAAGTAAAGTACATATTTATTGCATAATCAACCGTAAACTGCGATGACAGTCATCAGTCAACACAAAAATCATTAGTCTTAATTGGGTAAATCTACCCAACTGCTTGTTTCATGGGATTGATGGGTTAAATCCATCAACAATTGAGAATAAACTCCTTCTTGCAACGATGGTACTGTTTGTTGCTGGGTTTCAATTCCTTGTACCCATTGGTCTATGACACGGATAAATGCAGAAATTCGTCCATCAGCGTAATCTTGGGGAAACAGTAACCGACTGGGTATTTCAATTTCGCTGAGAGGTTTTCCAGGCTGGGAACCCCAAACACGAAATTCATGTATATAATCTTTTTGATTTTCACTGCCTACAACTAAAGTACCGCGATCGCCATAAACTTCTACCCAATGTGTTCTAGATGCGTAAACAACAGCACTGATGGTAACTTGGCAAGGTGTACCATCTGCTAATAAGAGCGTCAGCACACAGGTATCATCGCTATCGACTGGTTTTAATTCGCCGCTAGCAGGGTCAACTCGTGCAGGAATGGCTGTACTTAAGTGGGCGTTTAATCTCCGTACTGGCCCAAATAACCAATGAATATAATCGAAGGCGTGGGAACCCAAAGACCCCAATGCACCACCACCTTTATCTTTGCTAGAATACCAGTTCCAAGGGCGGGAAGCGTCTGCACGAGAGGAACCTAACCAATCAATTTTAATTAACCGCTTGTTTCCCACATAATTTGCTGATAATAATTCAGAAAATAATTGCCATCCTGGTACAAAGCGAAATTCAAAATCTACTGTAGCAATTACATTTTTAGCTTGGGCTATTTCATATAATTCTTTTGCCTGAGATACATTTAAGGTTATGGGTTTTTCTAGTAATAAATGTTTTCCAGCTTGCAGTACTGTTTTTGCCATTTCATAGTGCAAAAAAGGTGGTGTAGAGATACTGACTGCTTGTACTTCTGGTAATTCAACAATATCTGCAATTGTCTCGCAAGCGTGGGGAATATTATGAGTTTCTGCTATTGCTTTGGCTTGATCAATATCTCGATGATAAACAGCAACTACTTCAGTACGAGGATAAGCTTTAAATCCGGGAATATGGACTTTTTGACCAAAGCCAGTACCAACAACAGCCACACCAATCATATCATTTATACTCCAATACTTATTTAATTGATATTACTGTAAATAAGTAACCATCATAAACTGCATACAGCAATTATTTTTCTTAGTGTCTTTGTGTCTTCGTGGTCAAAAAATTTACTCTTGAACCACCTGAAGGGCAGTACGATTTTTAACGCAAAACTCGTATTGTCACAGGATAACGAAAATGCTCACCTTTATATGCCTTGATAGCAGCAAAACTGACTAAAAATGATTGTAATAACATTAAAATTACAATTAACCACATCCAACTCATTAGTAAACTATTTAAAACTGTATTCACTGCATTGACAGCACCATTGGTAGTCACTGCCAAACCAAAGCTAACTAACATTAGGAACAAGGAGACAATGATTATTAGTAAAATGTATAAGGTCAGAGAAATTTGAAAATTTAAAGATTCTTTACCTTGAAAATCAATCCACGAATATTGAGATTTTTTAAATCGCCAAATCATCAGTGGTGGTACAACATTCAGCGGCAAGTATAAAGGAATGCCAAGAAATACTAAAGAAAATAATAATATCCACGCTAACAAAGCCGAGATATGACACAACATCGCCCAGGTACGCATTTGTTGTTTGTGTTTTTCTCTCATGACTTTTTATTTTTAGGTGGATTTCTAGAATGCTTCCTTCACCACACTAATATGTAAACCAGGGAAATACAAAGCTCAAAATTTCAGAATTTCTCGGTCATAATTTTCGGGAAGGGGTTCTATTTCCCAGACTATGCCTTCTTGGGGTTCTAGGGCAACTTCTACATAAAGTTGTTCTACAGCGGTTGTGGCGATATCTTCGTTGTTGGGGAAAGGCTGTAAATCTTCGGTGAGTAGTCTGAGTTTAAAACCCCCAGGAATGGCTGCGCCCACAGTGGCGTTACGCAACTCAAAGCGCCAATATGGTGCGTCTGGTTCACCTTGGGGTGTAATCGACAGTTCGTAAGATTGACCAGCGATCGCTAGTTGGCGTGATAAAGTGACTCCTGGCTGTCTTTGTTCTACACTCCGCGCCGCCGCACTCAATTGCAAATTCAAGCGTCCCCAACCAATAGCACTAGCAACCCCAGAAACACCACTTTGCAACCAAGAAATCACTGAACGCTGTTCTGGTAGTCCCAAACGTCGTTCATATAAACTTTGCCGCCAACCGCCATGTGCAATTAATCCTCCCCATAATTGAAAAGGAATATCCAAGCGGGGGTTAATGATTTCAGGATTTGCCAAACGGGCAATCAGGTTTTGTGCTTGTGCTTGTGGTAAGGTTGGTATCTGGGGAATTGCGTAGCGTGTAGCTTCATTAGCACAAAATTCCCACGCTACGGCTAACACACTGATGTCAGTAATCATATCACTAGCATCAACCACATAAGTGCGATCGCTTGCATCATAATTACCTTTAGTCTTGAGTTGGGCGTGAGTACAGTAGCCCCAAATCCTGACATAGCTTTCATCTGGTTCTACTTGCACGGCTAAGTAATAATCACCAGCCCAATTTGGTAAATCCACCCATTCTTGGGGGACTCGTAATTCACTTAAATCAATAGTTTCACTAGGAACCAAAATCAAGCGAGTTGCGTCTAGTGTGATTGCGGTTCCACTCACTAGTTCCCAAAAACTGGATAAAGCAGTGGTAGTAGGCCAAACCTTTGCTTGGGGTGTGAAATCCTCCTTTAACCAAGGCAAAACAGCACCCAGGCAAAGTTCATTGAGATAAGCTTGATAACCAGAAGTAGGATGAGAAAAAGATTGAAGATGAAGATATGCTTGATTTTGTGCAGTCGTAGGGATTTCTAAAATCAGGTCTGTTGCAGCAAAACTAAATATGGTGTTAGCAGTCATCGGGTTACTCCGGGGAATTCAGTTTGTTTTGGGGCAACCAGGGACTTCTGTTCCCCGGTAAAACAGACGTGCAAGTCCGTTCTAGGATAGATTATGAAAAATTACACTTATACAAACGTATATTATATAACTTATCATACTGATTGATGACTGTCATCAGTCAATGGTCAATAGTCAATAGTCAATAGTCAATGGTCAATGGTCAATAGTCAACAGTCAATAGTCAACAGTCAATGGTCAATAGTCAATGGTCAATAGTCAATAGTCAATAGTCAATAGTCAATGGTCAATAGTCAATGGTCAATAGTCAATGGTCAATAGTCAATAGTCAACAGTCAACAGTCAACAGTCAACAGTTATCAGTCAACAGGTGACACTGTAGTAATTGTGCATCCATTCCTCCATCACACCACTCATACTTGTAAGTAGGTCTGAAGTGACGGCAATATGCAGAGTGTCTTGACTCCACTTAGCCAAAGACTTCAGCAAAGTTTCTCTTGCTTTTGTGAGTCGCCGGGAAACAGTGTATTGTTTGATGTCTAGTTGTTTGGCAATTGAATCTTGATTCAAATTTTGCGAGTAATATAGTTGTAAAATTTGTTGTACTTGCGGTTCGAGTTGAGCGATCGCAGCAACTAACACTTTGTGAATATCAGTTTGCTGGGAAGTTCTGGTTTGTTCTTCTTCTTGGGCAACAATTTCATTAATCAGGGATTCTTGTTGGTTTCCTGGTAGATTATCGAGTAATTCCCAGGAATCATCACTACCTTTAGATATATTTAGAGAATCTGGGGTAGGGTAAAGATATTTGCGTGCAGCTTTAGCAGCACTTAGCAGCCACTTTTCTAGAATTTGGGCATTAGCTGGTTGAGTACTTTGAGAATTGTAAGCTTTCGCGATCGCTTCCCAAGTTTCATTGTCAGGCTTTGCAAGTTGGCGAGAACTACTGGCTTTTGTAGGGACATACAAGTTTTTAAAACAATTCCAAGCCACGATGTAAGCGTTAATCGTATCTGGAGATAACCCAGCATTTTCTAAAGACTCAGTTAAACGCTTAAGTGAGATTTTTCGCAACAGACCCCAATCTGTACAGATATCAACTTCGCCACGTTGGCGCAAAGTTTCCCGGATAGCACTACTGAAGATGACGCTGGCGTAGTTTCTCAGACTACTGGTTTGGCTGGGATTAAAATTTTTGAGAACTCTATCCACTTGGGCGATCGCAATCTGAAAACAGTCTGAAAGCTTGTATTGTGAACTCACAAAGCTAGCAGCAGTTTTTTGGGATGTCCAATAACAGGGTTCTTGCAGATAAGCTGCTAGATGTTGCTTCGCCAGCAGTTTAGTTTCAGAATTTTGCCAAAATTTATACCAGTATAAAGTCCAAAAATATTCAGAAGTTTCTTTTGGCGTGTGGTTGAGACAACTTTGCATACTGCGACGCAATCTTGATTCTGTCGCCCAACGACTGAAGCGATCGGCGTCAAATTGTACAAAAGTTGAAAAAATTTCAATAATGCTTTGCCGAAGTTGCATAAAAAATAATCAGCCGACCTATAGGAACAGTGAAGGCGTTTAAAGACACCTGCAAAAATACTACAAGGAATGAGAATCATGTTTCGGCTAGCAATGAAATCTTTAACATTAGGAAGTATGGTGGCGCTATCGACTGCAACTAGTGTTTTTGCTCAAGTACCCAGATTACAAAATTTACAGTTGGTACAAGCACCAAGCTTTAATTGTGGCCCCCATGTGCGTACTTATGTTGTCAAACCTTTGGATAACCGTAAAGGAGTTGGTATCCGTTGCGTCAAATTCAGTGAAGGTCAACCAGGACAAAGTAGAATTCCCAGATTAGCATGGTACGGCGAAGGCAACTGGGGTGGTGCAACCTACCGCCATGTTGGACAAGCTATTTATAGAGGTTCTAACTTGGTTGGTTTCGCTTCTGATATTCACGGTAACGGCGAAGATATAAATAACAACTTTCCAGGAAATCTGAAAGTTGAAATCGTTGGTTCCACAATTCGTGTTACTGGTGCATGGAATGAAGAGTGGAAATTAGTCAACGCGACCAACTACAATCCTTTACCCAGACCACGGACTTGTGGAGGATATTTCGACCAATACACAGTTTCTGACCTGGGAGGAAGTCGTAAAGGCAGGGGTTTACGTTGCGTTTTGACTGTTGGGCCAAAAAACACCACTTGGTTTGGTAATGGTAATTGGGAAGGTTCCACTTATTCCCACATAGGAACCCGTTCTTTTAATGGTTATGGTGCTGGTGATGTTTGTGGTGCAGGCTTTGGCCCTATTTGTAATACATTTGGTTGGGGTTCATTGAAGTTAACTTCTGTTGCTGGTGGGTTTGATGTTACAGGTGCTTGGAGTGAAAAATGGCGGTAAGTGGATGGGGAGATGGGAAGATGAGGGGGATGAGGGGGATGAGGGGGATGAGGGGGATGAGGGGGATGAGGGGGATGAGGGGGATGAGGGGGATGAGGGAGATGGGGGGATGGGGAGATGGGGGGAAATAATTAATAACAATTGCCAATACTTCGGCTTACCTCGACTTCGCTCGGCACAAGTCGCTCAGTACAAGTGCCCAATGCCCAATTTCAAATATTTTATTAAATAAAAACAATTACTACTAATGGAGTGTTACTAAAATGTTGAAACGTTCTTTAACTCTTGCTGCTGCTAGTGTAGCTTTAACTAGTGCTTTAGTCAGTCCTGCTATGGCTGCACCTGCTGATTTTATTGGTACTTGGGTAAATAAAGATGCTAATACTCGTGGTGTAACTCGTTTGGTGGTTACTTCAGCAGGTGGCAATCAATTAAAGATTCAAGTGTTTGGTCAATGCCATCCTACAGATTGTGATTGGGGAACCACATCATTAATCACTTATGGTCTGAATGTCCAAGACTCCGACCATAAATATGCAACAGCTGACTACAATAAAGGTTTCGCTAATTCTTTCTTAACATTCTCCGCTACTGGCAAAGAAGTAATGCTGCAAGGCTATACCCAATTTTTGGATAATAGCGGTCGGCAAAATTACTACTCCCGCGAATATTTTCAACGCAAATCAATAGTGAAAGTTCCTGGCAATATTCGTGCATTGCCTAGTAGATGAGGGAGATGAGGAGGATGAGGGAGATGAGGGGGATGAGGGAGAATATTTCTAATTCCCCATGCCCCATTCCCAATTCCCTATCTAAATTTGTAACAATCCTTCTGGATTCACTGAGAAAAGCGATCGCCTCTGCAAACCCTCACGAGATAAAATCTCATTGGCTGCTAACAAGCCACTACTAACTGCCCGTTCCATTAACCCGCAAGGAAAAGGCATTTTCACCCAATCTCCTGCAAACAATAAGTTAGAAATGCTGGTGCTAGTTTCTGGACGTTCTGCATAACTGTTGGGCGGATATCCAGAAAAGTTATGTTGATTTACTAATTCTCGATGCAGTAGATTTGCTTGCTTTAACTCAGGTACAATTTCATAGAGTTCCCTTTCAAAAGCTGTTAATAAAGCTTGCTGAGTCGGGAATTCTTTTTGTTTATAGCAATAGGCATGTAACTCAACAACGCTACCACCAGTGCGTTGTGCCCAGTCAATGAATTGTTCTTGAATGCGATGATAAAGGGTGATACTGTCAGTTAGTTGGTAGCCAGATAAAGAAGTAAAATTACTCTGTTGCCAAACAAAATCACGGTCAAACCAGAAACGACAAACAGCAAACGGATCGGCGATACTCAACTTTTCTACTTGCGATCGCACTTTTTGAGTTACATCACCACTAACTCGTTTAAACAGTTGTTGCACTCCCGGCACATCGGTAGCAAAGACATAATAATCTGCTTGGATGATCTCTGCTGATGGTGATTCCTGATTTGTCGCTATAAGTTGCAACTCCTCATCTTGCTGCTGTACTACTTGAAACTTAGATAAATCCCTTTGAGCAGGCCCTTTTAAAACTTTACCATCAGCAGCAAAAACTGCACCATGACAAGGACAATGAAATTTACCATCCTCTGCCATCTGCACAGTACAACCTTGGTGAGTGCAGGTAAGAGAAATTGCTTGTTTACTATCAGGTGACACAGCAAACATTTCATCAGCCGCACCAAAATATTGTAGAGATGTGCTATAATCTGTCTCTATGTTAGCGTTTCGTTTTACCCAAAAGCTAACATTGTTTTGACTGCCACCGCGATCATATTTTAATTCATGAATATTATCGTCTATTGCAGTAACTTCACTCACATTTGCACCAGTAATAATTTTACCCCCATTATTCAGAATTGCCTTGGCAATAGGTTGTACTAAACTTGTGCCCATATCATCTTTAGTACCATTAAAAGCTAAACCTTCAGGGTTGCCAAAAAAATAAAAGTGGAAGAATTGCATCAGTTCTCCCACACTCATGGTGTCTGGTGCATTCAAGCTAGATTTGGCAAAAGGGAGAAAATACAAGTCGTATAAACCTTGGGGAAATTCTGTTTGAACCCAATCAGCAACTGATATACTATCAAACCGCTGATAATTCTTTTCTCTCTGAAAACCACTAATCGCTTGAAATACTTGCAAATGTTTTAACTTTGTGAGATTGATTCCCCATTTGAAGCGGTTGGGAGAAGCGATCGCTAAATCTATTATATTCCAGGGAAACGCAGAACTACTAGGGCGAAATACCTCTGGTTTATATTTGCGATCGCGGTAGAGAACCGAATAAGAATTTAACGATTCAAAGTGATCATTTATCCCCAACTCTGCAACTATACTATTCAAGTTATAGTACTGTGGGAAAAAACCATGAAAACCATGTTCCATAATGAAGGTTTCACCAGCCGCTTCTATTTGCCAACTAGCAATTTTCCCACCGAGTTGAGGAGATTTTTCTAAAAGTGTGACTGCAAATCCTCGCTGACTCAATTCGTAAGCACAAGCTAAACCTGCTAAACCACCCCCAATGACTACAACACTTTTCTCTTGTTTCAGTAGACGCGGCAAACTGAAAGTATCTTTTTGAAATACCGTTGGTTTTGGCTTGCTAAACCGGGAGTATCCTGTTACTCCTGCGATCGTACCAATACCAAACACTTTCAGTAGGGCGCGGCGGGAGATAGTAGATGATTCCGGTGAATTAAATAGTTGACTCATTGGTTACAAAATTAACTGCTCACGATGAACTACTGACAGGAAATGATAGCTGTTAGCTAACAAATTGCTTAGAAGATTTTTTTCATCTCCATGTTCCTCTTCAACGGATTTATTGTTGCAGAATCAGAAAAATTGTCAATAGGTAACACCATTTTCGATTTGAGATTTTGGATTTTAGATTGTAAATTATCTGCTATATATGAGTTTTGTAAATCTATATTTTGCAATTTTTTTAAAGTTTTTATAACTCTAGCTGTGGCGAATATTAAGTATTTTCAAAAATAATTGAGCTATCTCGACATTCATTTCATAGCTCATAGTTTACTTCTGTTTTAATGTACTGTAAACCAAGATTTTGAGTTGGTATTAACTGAATTTAGAGGGAATTGGGAACTTGTACTCTCGCACTTGTACCGAGCGAAGTCGAGGTAAGCCGAAGTATTGGGCATGGGGAATATTCTCCCTCATCCCCCCTGCTTCCCTGCCCCCCTGCCCCTCTGCCTCCTCCTCAAGTCGGTGAATGACCAAATCTCTGTAAAATTGATCATTGCCGCGATCGCAGTTTCTTACAGTGATGTTTGCATGGAATTTGTGTAAAATAAGTAACGCTAGCGAATTTTTAATATGCGTATTCAAATAGCTGTAATTTTGATGGTGACGATGTTGGTGGGTGGGGGACATCAAGAGGCGCTTGCAGACTTGCAAGCTTCTACTCAGGATGGGGCTAGTGATGTTGTAACATGGGGCTATGCGAAATATGGTAACTATATCAGACCAAATGCAGTAGAAATACCTACAGTTGAAAGTACCCAGACTGTTGAGTTTTCCCAGCGAATTGTCAAAGATATCCAGATTATTTTTGTGAATGAAAAAGATCAATCAGTTGATGACAAAGGTCGCCCTATTAAAGGGCGTACTCAAAAAGATTTTCTCATTGGTCTTTTAAAAATCAAGCCTGGTCAGGTATTCCGTGAAGATGCACTTCAAAAAGACTTGCAACGACTCAGGAGATTAGAGTCACTCGATAAAGTCAAGGGTTTGTTTGAAGAAGATGCAACTGGAGTTAATATTATCTACAGAATTAAAGAGCGCCGCTTCCCTGCTATTAAGTTCGGAGGAGGGAGTAGCGAAGATATTGGGCTTTATGGTGAAGTTGGTTATGAAGATGCAAATATTAGCGGTTTAAACGATCAACTAAATGCAAATTTTCAGTTAGGCGGTAAAGGTGTTCAATATAATACTGAATTCACGAGTCCATATCGTCCTGGAGAACCGAACCGCTTAGGCTACAGCGTTAAAGCTTTTCGCACGAGAGATTTATCCCGAACTTTCAACGAAGACATTCGACTAGCTAACGGCGACAAAGTGCGCGAAGGCAGGATTGGTGGTTCTGTGGCGGTTTTAGGCGCTTTCGATGATTGGGATACAGCTGTTGGTTTGAACTACACCAGGATAAGTTTACGCGATCGCGATTACAATGTTGCACAAGTCGATAGATTAGGTAATCCCCTGACTATCAGCGGTACCGGCATTGATGACTTATTTACATTATCCTTTGCGGTGTCCAAAGACGATCGCGATCGTCGTGACAATCCCACTCAAGGTTCAATCCTCACACTGAGTACAGAACAAGCCATACCCATTGGACTAGGCAATATTTCCAGCAACCGACTACGGGGAAACTATATCCAATATCTACCAGTTAAGTGGCTAGGTAACAATCAGTCAGATGAAAATCCAGAAATATTAGCTGTGAATTTACAACTTGGCACAATCATTGGAGATTTTTCACCAACTGATGCCTTTGAAATCGGCGGATTAAATTCTGTCAGAGGCTACGGATCTGGTAAAGTTGCCAGTGGTCGTACTTATGGCTTAGCTTCTGTAGAATATCGTTTTCCAATTTTCCAATGGCTAGGAGGAGTTTTCTTTACTGACTTCGCCTCAGATTTTGGTTCAGGGAAAACAGTATTAGGAGAACCAGGTGTACAGAGAGGCAAACCTGGGAGTGGCTTTGGATACGGCGTAGGTGTACGTGCAAATTCACCCTTCGGACTAATTCGCGGTGACTTAGGAATTAGCGACCAAGGAGAAGTAAGATTAGAAGTTACCACTGGACAAAGGTTTTGATAAAGAGTCAGTGGTCAGTGGTCAGTGGTCAGTTGTCAGTGGTCAGTGGTCAGTGGTCAGTGGTCAGTGGTCAGTGGTCAGTGGTCAGTTGTAATTTTCTCCCCCTGCTCCCCAGCTCCCCAGCTCCCCAGCTCCCCTGCTCCCCTGCTCCCCAGCTCCCCAGCTCCCCTGCTCCCCAGCTCCCCTGCTCCCCTGCTCCCCAGCTCCCCAGCTCCCCTGCTCCCCTGCTCCCCAGCTCCCCAGCTCCCCTGCTCCCCATTCCCCATTCCCCATTCCCCATTCCCAAATCATGAAATATTGGCGTGAGACTATAGCTGTAACTCAGCGCATTTTAATTGAACTTTTGCGCCGTAGACGCAGCTTAATTTTTTGGTGTATTTTCCCAATCTCAGTGTTAATTCTGAGCGGATTTATTTTGACAGAACGAGCAAAATTATCAATGGCTGCTGCATTTGAATATGCAGCACCTTCAACATTAGTAGGTGCTGCACTATTTTTTAGCTGCTTGGGTGGTAGTGTAGCCACTGTAGTTGCAGAAAGAGAACAGCAAACTCTCAAACGCCTTTTTATCTCTCCCTTGAGTGGCACATCATATTTTTTAGGAATTTTTCTGGCTCATACTTGCATTGGATTTGGGCAAACATTATTAATTTATACTATTGCTGCTTTTTGGGGTGCAAGTTTCAAAGGTTCTATTTTTTTAGGACTCGCAATTATTTTAATGAGTATCGTTGCTTATGTTGGATTAGGCTTTATTTTTGGTACACAATTGGCTCGTCGTATCGAAGATGTCAACGCGCTAGTAGCAGCTTTTGGAGTTCCTTTGTTAATTATGGGCGGGGCATTTTTGCCGACTTCATTGTTTCCCCAAACACTACTTAACATCGCCAAATATAACCCAATATATCACATGAATGTGGCGCTAGTAGCAGTTTCAGCTAGGGGCGAAGAAATTAGTGATATTGTATCGCACTTGAGGTTTTTATTAATATTTGCTTTAGTAATGGTAATAGGCGGATGGTTATCTTATCGCCGGATGTTGATAGTTGAAAGAAGACTGTAGTTGATAATAATGTCAATAAGTTGGGCTTGATGGGCGATCGCATTTTCTTAATTCCCAGTTCCAAATCACACACCAGCTTCAGCAAATGCCTGGCTCAAAGCATCAACCAAATCCAACCTTTCTGCCCATTCTGCCAGGTATGTATAGTCCAAAGTTTCTACTTGCAACTTGAATATCCCCAGCACATCGCGCCACTGTTTTTCAGATTGACTTTCTCTACCCCACCGCAACTTCTGTAAAATTATATCTTCTGGCGAGGCAACCCAAAACGCAGGTATCCCTTCTAAGTCGATTAACCTGCGACGTAGCATCTGGGACAGTGCAAACGGGGAAACATCACTAATATACAGGTCGGCATTAGCAATAGTTTCGGTATGCGTGATATTCAGCATTTGCTCACGTCCCAGCTTGAGTCCCTCAACTGCACCTGCTGGACAATAGTACCCCGCGTCTTCAAGTGTCGTCACCAGTAAATCGATTTGGTCAGATTGGACTTCCATCACTAAATCTAGATCACGAGTTGAACGGGGTTCACCGTGCAACGAAGCTGCAACACCACGACTCACATAGTAGGGAATATTAATGAAGGAGAAAATTTGGTGTAGTTCTGCTGCAAGGGAGATGGAATCTTGAATCCACATATTTTCATCATTACCTTTGGGGTGAAAATCAGCCCTATATTTTTCTCCTAGTACAGCACGGGTAAAAATACGACGTATTTCCTCCAAAGGCGCTCCACGATGTCGGGATTTAATTCCTGCAAGGCAAAGTTTCTTGACTCCACGCTCATGAACAATGAACATTTCTAAGCGTTGAGCAAGGGAAAGCTGTCGCAGGCGAGCGAACAGATATATGTCTGCTTCAATGTTTGTATCAGCTGCTTGCGGCTGATAATTCGGTTTAGAACATATCCCTGTCAAAACCAAACCAGTGTTTGCAGCATCAAAAGTTGTGTCTTGGGACATATAACCCTCTAATCTTTTAAAACTCCTGCTTAAGGGCGCGACGTGCTAATTTCACGTAAGTTTTCACAGTCGAGTAAGGCATTTCTAAATCTTCGGCTATGACTTGCAATGATTCCCCCATCTCCCGCCGTGCCAAGATTGTAGCCCATGTAGAAGCAATTTTATCAGTGCGATCGCCTCCTGTGCGTTTTCGCTGTGCAGTAAATAACGCTATCAACTCGTCAATGCGTTCTCCCAACATATTTGTCAACAATTGAGTAGATACACTAGTCTCTTGTTCCACCCAGTCTAAGCGAGTTTGTCCCAGCCCAAAGGTAGTTTTGTGTCCGGTACCACAGTAAGGAGCAAGCTGCACCAAAGCATAAAATAAGCGGGTAAACTCAGAGTTAGCCAAAGCTGCTTTACTCAAACCACAAGAAATTGCCCCTGTAAAGCCAGTCACCGAACCCCGCTTACCAGCCGCTACTTTTACTGACTCTAAGCGATGCTGGTGAATAATTACCCCTTCGTCTATCCAATCGAGGAAAGCTTCTTGTTCTACAGGTATTCCTGAAAAATCATTCCAACGCCGCAGATAGCTGTGAAAAAGATTAACTGGAACGGGGAGGGGAAAATGATGACCTTTGCGGCGAAAGCTAGTAGGCGAGACAAAGCTAAGACTGACGTTAGAGAGTTTCTCTGTTGATGACTCTAACAATTGCGCGTAGGTAGTTGGTGGATGGGCAATACTCACCTGTTTGATTTTAAGGTTAGCATCTCTGAGGTTTAGGCTTTGTGGCAGTTGGGTTAACCATTGACTGAGAAACTGCACGACTCGCCCAGACAAAGCATTGATTTGCCAGCGATAAATTTGGTTAGCTTGCAGTTGCAGTTGTATCCCACTAGGAAGCAGTTGACCTTCCAGCGCCGAAATATTGAAGGGCTTTTCCGACTCTCCATCATGAAGATAGGCAGAAAGGTCTGGGTTAAATTGCCGTACTTGGTCAAGAAACCAAGCATGGAGTCCAATAGTGTACTGAGAGTAGAGGGAAGTTGAAGTAGTAGGCTCAAGGTCAAACACTAACCCTACTAGTTCCGTGTCATCCGCCCATGTGAGAATTGAGGCAGGTGATTCTAACTTGGGCTTAGCTTTACGTCTAGTGGATGCAGCTACTCTTGCCATCGCCGGATGCTATGAAATGATGTTGAATATCTTACACAATTTCCATCCCCTGGTGGGGATAAATTGAGGGAAAAGCAAAATATTACAAATTAGATTTCTTGCAAAAGTTGTTAGGTAGTTATTGTCTAAGTTGCGAAAATTTGGTTAACTCTCACAGAGAGTTCCGGGAAAGTCCGCGATACAATGCTATCCGTACCCCGATAAGCAGTAGATTGATAGACTCCATTTTCATCAAGGAGATAAACAAAAACCGTCGGTAATTTTGGGTTACCTAAATAATTTCGGCTACCTACAGCCAGATAATCTACAATCCAATATTCAGATATACCCAAGCGTTGATATTCATCTATTTTCCATTAGATGAAACCAGTCAAGTATTTCGCGTCGCTCTTTTTCAGGTGTAAACTCGCGGATAATGTTCCAAATTCCGTCGTGTCCGTCTCCAATACATGTGAGAGTAGGAGCCAATGGTTGGTTATTGACCCAATCAATTACTTTATTATTTTCTTGAAATGAAGCTGCCATAGCTTGCAAGTAGTGTAAACGGGCAGCTTTATAACCTTTCCAATCACATGGTTTCCCAATCGGTGTGCGAATACGGATATTTCCTCTATAAGTATTTTAGCGATCGCTCTTTGGGGAAAAACTTTTTGGTTTACTGTTTCTGTTGTGATGGCGCAATCGAATCAAAAATGGGGCGCGAACTATTCAAGAATTCAGCAATGAATGCTGAGCCATTATTAACAATGACATTCCAAACTGGATTGACACCCAAGAACATACCGCCACCAATTTGCATCATCAGGTTGGGAACAACAATAGTTGCCGTATTTTGGTAAACTACCTCCATTGCTCGTTTAGCGATCGCAATAGCATAAATCAATCCTTGCAATTGCTGATCAAGCAGCACCACATCTGCTTGTGTACAAACATTCCCCCCAAAGGCAAGTGAGATAGAAATGTCTGCATGACAATCACCATTTATTCCCAGCACTGCTACACACCCTCCTTGGCTGCGGAGTCCATCAACTAAGTTTGCTTGTTGTTGGGGATAAGATTCTGCAAGGATATGGTTGGCATGAATGCCAAATTTGTTCGCAAGAATGGTAGTTTTTGCCAAACTATCGTCACTGATGAGGTAGATAGTAATACCCTGTTCTTGTAGGGTAGCGATCGCCTTAATACAATCTGATGCAGTTGTATTTAAATACAATAGTGCAGAGTCATGGATGACAAGGGTATTTAACTGAGTCAACAACTCCACAACACGACCACTACGGATATAAATGCCATTTTGCACAGCGTGAGTCAAGGCAGAGAGGATGGTTGCTGAGATAGAAATAGGAATACCACTACCAAAGTCAAACTGAAAAGGAGAAATAGCAGCTCCTAAATTACCTGTTGCAGCAAAAATAGTGCCGCCTAAAACTAAGGTTGGCACGATGGCATTTTTCACAAATTCTGCTTGTTGTGCGCCAATGTGCGTATCATGCACCGGAGTAGATTGCATAAGATGAGCAATCAATCCCAGGCGAGTATTTTCACCCGTCCGTTCAACTAAGATAGACAATTCTCCCTCTAATAACCGAGAAGAGGCGTAGACTTCTTGCCCTAGAGAATAATGCACAGGTGTAGTTATGCTTGTGAGGTAGGAGCAATCCACCAAACCTCTACCAGATATAATTCTACCATCTACAGGAATTATTTCACCAGCGTGAATCGTAATGCGATCGCCCGCTTGCAACTCTATTGCTCTTACTGCTGGCTGTAATTGATCACCCTGCACCCAAATATCTTGATGCAAATAATTTAAAAAGTCTAGAGCTTTTTGTTCTCTGGCTTCATTAACTGTACCGCGCAAGCTTCTACGGATTTCTACTAAACTAGTTTTTAAAGCCGGGGCAATATATTGGCCTTGGACGGTTTGTAGAGTCATCCACGCCGAGTCTAAAAGATCTATATTAGGATGATGCTGATTAACAATGCTGTCAGTTGCTCGATTGAACCAAGGCATGGCAGCACCCGCGATCGCTATTATAATCAACAGAGGTGGTAACTCCAACGGAGCTGCAAATATTGCCAGACTCAGACTGAGCAGAGGTAGACCTAAATCTCTCCATTGGTTAACTTCTGGAATCAGGTCAGATTCTTCTATAGTTTCTTCATCAGAAGTTTCAATCAGATTCGCGCTTTGAATACAACTCGCCTTTTCAATACAGGTTGACAGATATTTTTGGGCATCTTCAAAATTAACCACACTGACATTGTAGTTGACAATCAGCGAGCTAGCTGCGGGATTGATGCGAACCTCTGTGACAAACTGCAACGACTCAACCAAGCGATTGAGGTTTTCAGCAAACTCTAAGTCATCTGCCAGCATGGGCACACGAATACGGCAGCGCCCCAGGGAGCTATGAACGACTTGATAAAACATATTTCTCGATTACTGTCGGGAAGATATTAAACTTCCATTCTCATCAATATAATAAGTCACAATCAGGAAAATATAAACTGAATTTTCACCACGTCGGATAACTCTTAACATAACGCAACAACTTCTCTAGCTGTGATGTCTTGCTCTGGGAAAGAAGAGCGAAAAATTTCGCTTGAGATGGGCAACTATTCAGCGGGGGTTCTAAACATTAATCATCCCAAAGCCCTTGAAACGATTGTGTTGCAAAAACTAGGGCAGGTCTGGTAGAAATGTGGTTATGCCAACAGTCTTGTATCAGTAAAAAATGTCAAATGGGTTCTATATAGCAGGTAACAGGGAATAGGCTTGAAAGTCTATTGGTGTCCGGGTTTGATGATCAATTTATGTCCTAAACTACCTGGCGACAGCTGTAACATAACTTTGAAAATCCCCTGCAAATTTCTATTTTTGTTGATTTTCAGAAATAATTATTCATATTTTACTAAATAACAGAGTATGTTTCACGATAATATATATATCGTTTGGAAATTTCTTGAACTTCACACTTACATGCTTTAATTATCTGAAAAGCCATAAGCGACATAACTAAATAAGTGGCAACAGAAATTATAATAATGTAATTCATTTTTTTTCATCAAAATAGCTTATTGATTACAGTTAAATATTAAAAAATTAAACTTTGTTTGCCTTCTACTGAAATATGTAAATCTTCTCTGCCTAAAGTAAGAGAATAAGCAAGTATACAAATACTACTTAATCTAAGCAGATAGATCTTATTAAATATAAAATGACAACCAGAGCAACCCACTCATGTTAAGGCTTTTTCCTTCTGCTTCCTGACTTCTTCTCATAACTTGGGTTTTATAAAAATTATTTATATTTTTTCTAAAGGACTAAGCCAAATGACAACAAAAGATAAAATCCTGCTTTGTATGTTAGTGTTTGTGCCCATTTCCTTTATAACGGAATGGCTGCATTTACATCCTGTGATTGTTTTTGTTACTTCTGGTTTAGCAATTATCCCCTTAGCAGCGTGGATTGCTAATTCTACAGAGGAAATTGCTACTGTTGTCGGGCCATCTATCGGCGGGTTGCTCAATGCTACTTTTGGCAACGCAACTGAGATGATTATCTCTATTGTTGCCCTTCGTGCGGGTTTGGTGGAGGTAGTAAAAGCCAGTATTACAGGTACTATCGTTGCTAACCTACTCCTGGCTCTAGGAGCAGCAATTTTCTTGGGAGGGTTACGTTTTAAAGAGCAAAGTTTTCAGCCTAAAGTGGCCCGAATTAATGCTTCTTCACTAAATCTGGCGTTGGTAGTGCTACTTACGCCTACTGCTATCGACTTCACATCTAAAGGATTACAGCCTACAACTATCAATAATTTTTCTGCGGTTGCTGCGATTTTGCTGTTAGTGTTCTACCTGTTGATGCTGCTGTTTTCTATGAAAACCCACAGGGATATGTATGAACTCAGAGCTACTGAGCTTGATGAGGCGGAACAGGCAGAAATTAAGTCTCATCAACATGAAACATCTTTGTGGAAGAATGTTGCTATCTTGCTAATTTGTACTATTGCGTTGGTATTTGTTTCTGATGTCTTAGTTGCCAGTTTACAAAAAGCGATTACAACTTTAGGCTTTACTAGTTTATTTACAGGGGTAATTCTGATTCCACTTTTTGGAGGTGCTGTAGAGTATATTACTGCTGCGACCTTTGCTATGAAAAATAAAATGGATTTAGCAGTAGCAGTGGCGATGGGTTCCAGCCTGCAAATTGCTATGTTTGTTGCTCCAATTTTGGTGTTAGTGGGTCAGTTGATGGGGCAACCGATGAATCTAGATTTTAACCCATTTGAAGTATTAGCAGTAGCGATCGCTGTTTTAATCACCAACTCCATCAGCACAGATGGAAACTCTAACTGGCTAGAGGGAGCCTTACTACTAATTACCTACGCAGTTTTAGGAGCAGCATTCTATTTCCATCCTTGACATGTAGAGATGTTGCATTGCAACATCTCCACTACAAATACCGGATCACAACCTAAAATGAAATAACCAAATAAGGTTCTTCAAATTTGCCTCCGGTAACTGGTTGATTTCGTAGTTCATCTGGTAAAACAATATTTCGCCGTTGATCACCTGCTTCAACCGTGAGTTCTGTACCCAACTGGGTAAGCTTGACTTGCGATTTGCTGAATCCTGGCAAGAATACTTGTACCTGACGTTGCACCAAATCAACTGTTAAAGGTTGGGGAACATGAGGAATAGTTTTAAAATCTGGTAGTGCATCTAATAGAGGTTCCCAATTGTGTTTTTGCAACGCTGGAATTAGGTTTACTTCCAATGGAGCAAAAGCTTGCTCTAGTTCAGTTTTGTTAGCTGCTTCATAACTTTGATAAGCTAAAACCCCACTTACTCGCAAATCAACCTGCTGTGCGCTACCCCAAAGCCAACGAGCCTCAGCGATGGCTGCTGGTTCATCTGTAGTCACTAAATAAGCACTTAACCTTTTGGCATCTCCTACAACTGCAACGCTTTTAGCAATCAAATCTTGAATTTGCACAATAGCATCTTGCACTTTTCGGGTGTCCATATTTACACTCAACAAAGCACTGGCGAGAGGGCCCCCAATCGAGTCGGCGATTTTACTCAAATCTAGAGATTCTAACGCTTCACGAAATCGGCGAAAATACCAATCTGCAATGTTGGGAATACCCAGCATTCTCAATGATTCTAAATCTCCCCGCCCATCATAGATGATGACATCATAGTCTTCACTTTGATAGTACTTTCGCAGAGCGTTGAAAGACAGAAGGCTGTCAAAACCCGGTAGGATAATCACCTCTCCCGAATATATCTCCATTTTTACAGAAGATGGGAGGTAGAGAGCCAACCACTTTTTGACTTCTTCCCAAACTTCCTCTAATAGTACTGTTGCTTGCAACTGTACCACACTTAGATTAGGCGCAATCTCTTGGGGAGTTGCTTTGAGGGAAGTTTCTAACAGCAGTTCTGCGCTGGGATTGGGATTATGGGTTACTAGTAGCACCCGTTGAGAATACTGAGCAAACCATTTAGCAGTGGCGATCGCCAGTGTGGTGTGTCTCGTATCCGCCTTGCCTAAAAATGTAATAATTCTGCTCATCAAGGCATAGCCCTTATGTCTTTTTCAAGGACTGAAGTTTACTCTTTAGCGAGAAGAGTGGGGTAGTTATCAGTCAACAGTTAACTGATTTTTATGATTCCAAAGTACTGAAACAGAAAGCAGCAACAAGAAGAAAAGGAGTGCCAGGGACTAAGGGGAGAAGTATCCCAATTATACCCAAAACAATACAAACGGAACCAACGACAATTCTCCCGGCGTTTCTGATTTGCTTGAGCATAGGAGTTATCCTACAAGTTGTTAAAATTGCTTGTTTAATTTAGCGTATCAGGTAATCATGTAATTATGAGCAGTATATAAAACAAGCTGCATGAATTTTCATTTACTATCACATTAGAGGTGCTTATGTCTTATTCTACAAGCTATGCCCCGCAGTCTTCCTTTGTGTCTGGGGCACTGAATAACCTGAAGATTTTACTACCCAATTTAGTTTTATCCTTGGGTATCTCTATTGTCGGTTCGATTGTACTGACTGGATTAACATATTGGCTCAATGCTGCCATCGGCATTCCAGTAATTCCATTTTTGTTTATTATGATCTAGAGTAAGTTTAACGAATTAGAGATAACTAGGGGCGTAAGGTCTTGCGTCCCTACCTTAAATAAATCCCCAGAAAGGATATGTACGGACTGCGTTCCATTCTTGGAACACAACTTTTCACCCCAGCTTAAAATTGTTGATATTAGACAAATCCGCTATGGATTATCAAATTGTTCATGCTGTTGAAGGACGGATTCGCATCCGGATTCCCCTATTAGCTGAGGAAGCAGAGTATGCCAGTAAATTGCAAAAGCGGGTTGAGTCGTTGAACTATGTTACCAATGTTCGGATTAACCCTCTAGCTGAGTCAATGATTGTCACTTATAAATATAAGTTTGTTTCATGTGCCCTGATGCAGACTCATCTTGAAGAAGCGATCGCACAAGTGGCTTCTCCCCAGCCGCCATCCCCACCTCCTACGCCAGAACTAGCAGTAGTAGAAGAGAAATCATCGGGGGTTTCAACAGGAGTTGTACAAGAGTCGTTTGCTTATAGCATGGAACAGATTAACCCAGATAAAGACCCTTGGGAAGATGAGACGACTCCAGCAATTGAGCCACCGAGCAATGAAGTTCAACAAGATTTATCTACGCCAGAGATATCAACGGTTGAGGACGCCCAAACCAAGGATGAGTTAGTAGATACTGTTACAGAACAGGCAAATTCTGATGTAACACCGTTGCAAACATCAGCTTTAGCAAGGCGTTTAGACGTACATCCTAAAGCTTTAAGCCGATATAAGTCAAAACCAGACTTTAAGCAGTGGAGCCAGAAAAAAGACCCAAACAGCATTGCTTGGACTTATGATAGTGTCTCAAAAATCTTTTGCCCAACGGAGCTAACTGTAAGTACGGATCAGTCTAATCCTCAAGAACAGAGGATGCAGACGGAAGTAGAAAAAGTTGGAAGTGAAGTGCTAGGTGAAGTAGTGGGAGGAATTGTCGGCGAAACTGTAGGGGGTGTACTTGCAGGGCCGATAGGAATGGTTGTTGGTGAAGAAGTTGGCACTGTCGTGGGTGCAATCTTGGGAGAGGATTTAGGTAAACAAGCCGAACACGTCAATCACCTAGAGGCACAAAAGCACCCTGAGCTAGAAACGCAAGAACAAATAGAAGTCTCGGCGGGTGAAATAACAGGAGGAAAAATTGGTGAGATTGTGGGAGAAATTGTCGGTGAGGTTTTGTTGGGACAAGAGGGTGGAGTAATTGGTAAAGATATGGGCGAAAAAATTGGCTCGGCTGTTACAGAAATACTTGAGAAAGAAGTAATAGTGAACAGCGAGTCTGGTGAACAAGAATCTGCTCAAAATTAGTTACTCTAGGAACGCTCTGGGAGCGCTTGCAAGTGTTGACAGTCAATGAAGAAATCATTAAGTAATAGACCTCTTGCATAAATATTTTCTTATCTCACGCAGAGGCGCAGCGAAAAGTCGAGCCGGTGCGTTGGGGAGACAGCGCTGTGGGCGGTTTTGCCGACTTGTAGATGCCCGTAGGGCAGCTTCCCGCAGGGTAGCAACTGGCGTCGGAGCGCCAGCTTCCGAAGAGAAGTGCCTTGCGGGGGTTCCCCCAGTTGTGACAACTTCGGGCGTTAACGTTAGGTAATGAATAACGCTCTAGGGTGTTGTTCATGCCCAAGATGCTCAAATAAGCCTCGGTGTTCTTTGAAATAATTGGTTTGAAATTTATGTAAACCAGCAAACAACTTTTTCATTATTCAAAAAACTCGAATAATTGAGCCAAAAAATAAATTTTGCAGATTTATGATGAAAAATCTTCTACCAATTCTATGTAAAGATGCGCTTAATTCTACCTCCCTATAGTCCCGGTCAGGGGAGGACGCCGAAGGCGGGAGTTAGATATAGTACAACTTCGTAGAGAAACGGTATTACTAAGTAAACCTTCTGCTAATTAGTTCTATGGCATCTTTGAGTTGTTCTTTGTATTTCCAAACACAGCCGCCATAGATCATTTTTCCATCAGGATCAGCTAAAAATATATAATCGTCTCTAAAAAATGGGCTTGTCCAGGTTTTAACTACAGTGGCATCTCTGAGGATAAACTTAGACTGAGAATGTTTAATCAAGTTTGGCCGGCAATATGCAATTCTAGGTACAGTTGCTAAAATCTCCATAACTGCTGCTGTTGTTGTGGCGATCGGTTGTGAAGATATCCACTTCTCGTCTTCTATTTTAGTACCCCATTTACCAATCTTAAATTTTGAGAATGGAATTCGTGGAAATATGTTTACCATGATTACTGTTCCATCACTATATAGGCAGAAGAAAATTAAAAATTCTCTTTGTGTCCTATGTCCAAGAAGTTATTTCACCCCGGCTGCTCTACAACCGGGGTGATGGATAATCTGCCTGTGCATCAAGTACTGGAGATTTGACTATCAATTCAGTGAACAGTTAAGCTAATGTGCATTTAAATTGCATATCTAATTGTGTTGACTGATGAACGCCAGTCGCCTCAAGTCGGGAAACCCTTTCGGCAGTTCCTCCTGGGGGAAACCCCCAAGATCGGACTGCCTCACCACGGCGCTGGCTCCTGATAATTGATGACTGTCATCGGTCAACGACCTTAAGAGGTGATTATGCAATTTAGATCGGCTTTAGAGCTTATCAGCTGCAAACTGCGTATGCTGGGAAACGAGCAACTCGAATGGAGACACTGATAACTGTTAAAAATTTGTAGATTGAGTGAGTGTGTTGCTTTGCATAACACAATTTTTTTGATTTGTTAGGTTGAACTCAGTTCAACCTAAACTAAAAACTACACCATTAGTTAGTGATGAGAGTATGTCAATTATCGCACTTATTTGTGTTCAGCGTTGCGACACTTGCTGTCATCTCACTTGTCAAGCACGATCGCTCTGAAACTTGCAATAATTTACCGTGAGGCAGTGTAACGTCAAGAATAAAGAATAGCAGCAGCAAACCCAAGGGGCCAAGGGCAAGAGCAAATGCTAATTGACGCACGTTTAAGAAATCTGGATTATCAAGCACGATGTCTATTTGAGAGAAAGTAATTGTTGTCATCAATAGCAGTTACCGACGTTGCTGAATGACGGTATGGTTTGCCCACGCTCCAGATACACAGAGAAGGTTAATATAGCGTTGCTCATGTTGCAACGTATTCTCACCCCCCACTTATAGGCCACCGTGTATATACAAGTATGTTTCCAAGCAATTTGATAGTTTGCTAGGTTATCCACAATCTACAAAAACCCCACCCTCGCTTTTTGCTGTGCAAAAACCTTTACCTCTCCTTAAGCAACTACGGTGTATACACAAGTCTGAAAATAATTGATTAACTAAGGTTTTAGCGTTAGTTTTACCCCACCCTAACCCTCCCTTTATCAAGGGGAGGGAACTAAATTTTCTGTTTCCCCCGTTGATAAGGGGGATTAAGGGGCGTAATTCGACTTGTTTGTACACCGTATTTAGGCTTGGAGAGATATTTCTCTAGGATAAGGTGAAGTTTCCCAAAAATTTTGGCTAATTGAACCACTTTGTCTATACATCGTAGCTCCTTATAGGAGAGAGACTTTAAGAATTACTCCCCTTCAATTCTTGATTTAGCAACGCCTATCTATAGAAATTGCATCTATAGAATAACTGCCATATTCCGCAAAATCTTTAATCTTAGAAAAATAAAGACTGACGACTGACCGAAAAGGGGTGTAAGAGTTTGAGAATATAAGGTTTAGGGGAAAGGCTATGTAACCCCAAGACTCAAAAGGTTTGAGCCGCCTCAATTTAATTAATGGAGTTACCCTACACCTCTACACTCTTACTCCTTCACACTCCTATTTTTTCGACTAAACGACAAGTCATCAGCCTTTGTAACTTTTCACAATTGAGCAACTGCCTACTCTTTAAGGCTTACCCAATCGTTACCTCACGAGGAGCTACTTCACTTTTGCCATTCTTGGAAGACCTAATATCAGATTTGGCTTCTGCAATCAAATCCTGGAAGGATTCAGAAGCTTCAGCAGCGCTAGCTTGCACTTTGTCAAAGGCTTCAAAAGCCCAAACTAATCCAGTCTTAGCTGTTGAACGCGCTGAGTCAGATAAATTGCTACCCGTCGCAGCATCTACAGCACCAATAATAGGTGCAATAGCTAGTGCCCCAAGACCAATTACCGCAGCAGTTATTGGCTCTAGTCCTAGCAATAAAGCTTCTAGTTCAAACATTCTACATAGTCTCCAAAAAAGGTATATCGCTAATCATGATTCGTATTTGCCACCATGCGCTACATATGACGGTATCGATTTCCAAACATCATCAGGTCTGAGTTAGCTTTACCTCATTAAACCATGTATAGAAAAATGGGAACAGAACACTGCACGCCCTTGACGGTGGTTGTACGAAACATATTAGCAGGTAGGAAGAATCTCTTCTTGAATTAGATTCTACATCCATACCTACCAATGATACAAGTAATTAAGATGCTGTATTAATGAAAAATTGTTAAGTCTATAAATATTAGTCAGTATATCTATACATAAGATTACAATTTACTGTAATCTTACTTAATACTACTAGTAGTATTGTCTGGTATGTGTCATTTGTGGCGATCGCTCAAAGTACTATGTCTCCAGCATTGATGGCACAATGTTAATGGTTATGCAACCTCTCAAATCAGCTAAGATTAATAGCTTTTCGTTATGCCATCAATAATGAGTGATGATTGATATTGTTAATAGAATAATAGGTAAAAATGAGTTGAGATATTTTTGTTATTTTGAAGCTCGTATCATATAATCTTTTTAAGCGTAACCAGATTTTGTACTCTTCTCTCATAGTGAAGACCAACAGCTATTAAGTATTTACGGCATTAAGGTATCATTAATAGCCCGTAATTGTAATAGACAAGCAATAATTTACTGAATTTAATAGGCTTTTCGATGGCTGGTGTCCGTAATGTAGCTTTCTTGATAGTTAGGAAGCGATCGCCCAGCCAAATATCAATCAAGACCTATTAAAACAGTATTTCATATTCAGAAAAATAGATGAGATGTAAAAACTGTGACAACTACACAACACAAGACACCTGATCCTGAACCCCATCAAAATACTAAATCTCCTCTGAAGTCGAAGAGTAGAGTATTGATGACTGGTCTTTCAATTGGACATAGTTTGTCGCATTTAGATTCAAAAAGCCGCCTGGGGTTAAGTATTATGTTGGCAATGACAGTTTTTTTACGACTGCCAAATACCATACATTTAGCCAATCGCATCCTCACAGCTTGGATTTTAGGAGTTTTCTGCTTTTTGACATTAGTAGTATTAATGATGTGCAGTGCAACTCCCCAAAAAACGCGTTATCGCGCTCAACGCCAAGAAGCTCAGCATTTAGCTGTTTTTCTTTTAGTAGTCATTACTGCCTGTACAAGTATCTTTGCGATTGGGCTAATGCAAGCAATTAACGACAGCAAAAATATTCCTGAATCTGCCTTAGCACTGCAAATTGCGCTGTCTTTAGTAGCTGTGATCTGTTCTTGGTTTCTGACTCACACTATGTTTGCGCTTCACTATGCCACCTGCTACTACCATCCAGATTTCTTGAACGAGGAGATAGGATATGTTGGCGGCTTGAGTTTTCCAGGGGATGAGTTACCTGACTACTGGGACTTTATGTATTTCTCCTTCACCATAGGCATGACAGCTCAAACTTCAGATATTTCGCTTCCAGCCTTCGGAATGCGAAGGCTTGCTATAGGACATGGAATGATTTCTTTTTTCTTCTACATGGTGATTTTAGGTTCGGGCGTGAATGTGGCATCGGGGCTGATTTAAAGCGGTGGATTAATGATGATTGGGAGAAAAAGTTATGGAATTTGGCATTTTACTTAGTCTGATTGAAAATTCTAAACCTCGTTTGCTGTTATCGTTGGTACTGGCCGGGGTCGTTTTTATGTTGATATCGCCTGCAAGCTTGGAATTTCGCCTGCTTGCCGCTTGGGATACAGGAATTTTATGTTTTTTAATACTAGTGGGTTTAATGATGATTGGCGCGAATCATGAACAGACACGCCATCGCGCACAGCGACAGGAAATTGACCATTTGGCAATTTTTATTTTGGTTGTTTTTATAGCTTTTGCTAGTTTGTTTATTATTGCAGCAGTGCTAGCAAAACATAAAGATAGTTTTACTGCTGAGGTTGGGCTGTCCATAGTGGCAATTATCTGCTCTTGGCTGCTGATGCACACTACTTTTGTGCTACATTATGCCGCATTTTATTACCGTAAGCATTCTTTTGCTCCAGAGGCAGAATATATAGGAGGGCTAGATTTTTCTAGTGGAAAACCGCCTGACTATTTAGACTTTATGTATTTCACATTTACTCTGGGTATGACCTCCCAGACTTCGGACACAGCACTTGTCTCATCTGCCATGCGACGACTAGCTTTAGGACATACAGTGATGTCATTCTTTTTCTACAGCGTCATTCTCACTCTAACGATCAGCATTATTTCTGGACTGATGTAACTCTACTGTTCAACAATTTTCACTTCTTCATCCTTTATATGCATATCCTATCTGCTTTATTACTTGCGATCGCGGTTAACGTCGATAATTTTGCGGTTGGTATCGCTTACGGAATTAAAAAAATCCAAATCGGCTGGCTTACTAACCTATTTATTGGTTTAATTTCTGCATCTGGCACATATCTGGCGATTTCCGTCGGGAATGACATTAAGAATTACTTGTCTGTAAATGTCGCCAATGTATTGGGTAGCTTTATCTTGATAGCCGTCGGAATTTGGAGTATTTGGAAAACACTCAAACGCCAACGTCGAAAAGTCAGGATGCGTCAAGAAATGAGTTTTTTAGTTGCAGCAGGTTCAAACCGGGCCATATCTAATAGCTCCCACGGCGATTTATCACAAGAATTTTCTCAAGAATTCTTGCAAGAGTTTTCTTACGAAAAATTCTTGGAACATCCTGAAAAAGCAGATGTAGACCGCTCAGGTTATATTGATGTGCAAGAATCTATTGCTCTGGCGTTTGGCTTGACTCTCAATAATCTAGGTTCAGGATTGGGTGGTGGAATTTCCAACTTAAATGTGGCTATTACCACCTTTTTAGTTTTTACCCTCAGCTTGTTAGGAATATCAGGCGGCTACTTTCTAGGCGATCGCTTTACGACCAAGATATCTGGACTTCGGGCTGGTATCCTTTCAGCAGCTCTGGTTATCATCACTGGGGTGTATGAATATTTCGTTATGCCTTAGCTTTGTGATCATTCTTGGATATTAATAACAGATGATAATGCCAAAGACACTAAAGAATGTGGATTAAATAAGTCCACATTCCTTAGACCTCACATCTTTCATGAGTAAATATTCCTTTTTTGCTAGAGATTTAACTTAACTTCCCAAATATTCCTTAGAATTCGATAGCACTCGTCGGTTATTTTGGGGCATTAAATCAATCACATTGTTAAAGCTGCTGAAGTAGTCTTGCAGAGCAATGGCAGCAAAACCATGAAATTCGACCCATTCATACTGATAAAAATTAGTAGAAGTGGTAGAGGCCTTTTCTTGCTTATTCACAGGAAAAGTAGGAATTGCAATTAATAGAGAAACTTTTTCTTCTCCAAAGGCGTCTTGACCTTCTAGCCTGACAGCAGCAATATAAGTGGTATTAATGATCATATTATCAACTTTAATAAATGCCATATTTCCGTACATCTCCAAGTAAAGTGGACGATAGATAATTCTCTAACTTGTGCATCAAAAATTCCTTAGTCTGCCTGCAATTATTGAAGGTATAATTACCTCCCTTGCTTTACCTACTGAGCCTTATAACGGATTTTTAAAACAAAAAAAAGCAGTCTTAGTAATTCTAGTGATAGTTTCTCCTCACGAATTACGATATTATAGACTGCTGGACTTGCAATATTAAAGAAGCGAAAGTTCAGATCTTCGTAACTCTCGCTTAGTAAAAACTAATTAATTTTGTTGACGGTTGACTGTTGACGGTTGACTGTCAACATAGACAATAGGATATTTTGTATTTGAAAGCCTCTAGGTATAACAGTGTTTTTCTCTTTTCGCCTCTTGTCCTGTCCATTTTTGCCACCGAGCGATCGCTCTGTCAACATTCTCTGTGGCTTTGTCACCAGCAAAGCAGATGCGTCCCATCCTTTCACAAGCAATTAATACTTCAGCATGTCCCAAAAAAGGTGCAATCACAAAATTATCATGTTTTGTATACAAACTGATTAAATAAGCAACAATTCCCTCTACACCCTCAATGCCAACAGGCTTCTCTGGTTTGAGAATGGGAGCTTGAGAGTAAATCCCGACATATAATTCACCGAAGACCCACTCAAATCTAAAGGGCATACGATGGCGAGCACAAAAATCTTGGATGTGTCCTTCACGAGCTAGCACAGCAACAACGTGAGCTTCATTAATGAGATAATCGTGATTCCACTCAGATGAAAGAGTAGCGATCGCTAAAGCAGCATTGGAAGGAAGAAGGTCAATAAATTTATCTTCAGCCGTATCATCACAGTAAACTAAATGCTTATCAAGTATCCACTCATCTCCTAACTCTGCCCTTGGTAGAATTGGAGTAGCATTGATTTTTTTTTCAACTTGTGGCTTAGCAGATTTTATACACTGTTTTGCCTGCTTTTGAGCAGTAGAGCTTTGTAGTACAATCAATTGCTGTTCCTTGAGCTTAGTTCTAGCCTCTGCTGCTAACTTGGCTTGTGTTTCCATTTCTTCTTGCCTTTGCTGACGCTTCGCTTCTTGTGCTTTTTGTTCTGCCTGTTCTGCTTGCTCGCGCTCTTTACTACCCGCTCTGGCTATTTTTAACAAAGTGGAGTGACTCTTGGCAACAGGTGTTTTCTTAATCACCTCCTTAACTTCTGGGTGAATATTTTTAGCAATTTGCTTTCCTAATTGATATGTCCGCTTGTTATAACCTGCCTCTTGAGCTAGTTGTACTGTCGTTTTACCAGGGGGTGAAATTGATTCACCCCCTTTTTTGGTGTATTGGTTCTCTCCAGATTGAGCACGCAGACCTATCCGTTCTAAGATTTGGTCTCTCTCTAGCCAGAGTTCAGATCGTTCTAAGGCTTCTAGTTCATTACGAATCAGGTTTTCATCGATTTCAGCCAATCTGGCATGGTCTTCGTCTTCACAAGTCATAATCCGGTATTCAATCTGTTCCAGCCCCAAGAGCTTGCAAGCAGTTAGGCGGTGCAGTCCTGCAATCAGATTGAAATTTTGATCGATGGTTATGGGGTTCAAGAGTCCGTTCGCCTTAATAGATTGCATCAACTCAGCAACTTTTTGGTCGTTCAGAGGACGCCTGTTGGGCTGGATACTAACCCTATCAATGGCAATAAAGGACATAAAAGCTACCAAAAAATTAACTGGGATTATGGGATTATAGAGAGAGACTATGAAGATTATAGAAAATATAGCAAAAAACAACTCTACTAATCTTTCTTCACAATTACTTGCTATTAAATTGTGAAATCCTATACTTTTTAGTATATAGGTACTATTAGACATCACAAAATTTTCCAAATTGAAAGCGGCTCTTTGCAACTGAAGCCCACAAATTTGATAAATTTAGTTTTTATTCATAATATCAACTTAACTATGTTGTAAAAGCTTTGTATCAAAAACGTAACGCCTTTTATGGCATAATCTTTAAGTTAAGAATACTTATCAATTAGCAAAATTACAACAGTATCTCTCGGTTAATTTCTCATACCGTAAGCAGGAAAGGTATTTAGTCTGGAAGAAGGACTGGAAATGTCCTGTCTTTGTAGTTAAAGATTTAAGAGACTTCCCAAGAACAATCATTTCTCAGCCAATGTAATGAGGAGTGCTGAGTACTTTCTACTTTACTCATCACTCAGGACTCAGCATTGAGTAGGTAATCAAGCTGTTTAAGCAATGTAAAGATTGCTAATGCTGCAACTAGCTAATCCGTTTTCAGTCTTCATCCTGTAGCTAGAAGCCACGACCTATGAAAAAATGTATAATCCTTCTAACATCCAAGCAGTGTAAACCTTTATAAATATCACTAGGATTATTATGCTAATTGGACTTTCCATACCCTTTGACCCGAATTTTCATTGTCCGGCATTTACTGATTTATTTCATCCTTTATTTTTTACACTTCAAACTTCTTTTAGTTAATTTTCCCTAAGAGGTAAGACCTTATGCCCGCACCGACAGAATATGAAATTCCCATAAAAAATCAATTTCAGGAAATAGATTATGAAATTGTCCACATTACTCAGGAGCGACTTCGGATTCGTATACCTCGGCTGGCGGATGATCCAGAGTATGCAAGTTCGCTGACTTGGCTCATAGAATCTTTTGATTTTATTGTTAGTGTGCGAATTAACCAGCCATCTAGCTCGTTAATTGTCTATTATGAACCTGACGTGTCTTTAACAACGGTACAAAAAAGCTTGTTAAATAGCATTCAGCAAGCTAGCGTCGTTGAACTTCCGCCGGGGACAGTGCCAATAAAAACGGAACTAAGACCAGAAATCGATTGGATAGAGCGGCTTGGACTACCTATGATCAGCTTGGGTTTGGCTGTGCTTTCTAATCAGTTGATGCTACCTATCCCAGGTTTAGTAATTGGTGGCTTAATTGCTGTGGCTGCTGCACCCTTTGTGACTAGGCTGATAGAAACAACTGTAAAAGAACGACGACTAGACGCGGATATTCTTGACGCACTTTGGCTAGGTCTTTACACCATTAAAGGAGACTTTGTAGGGCCGTCACTTATGTTGAGTTTAATGGAAACAGGGGATGTGCTGCGAGATGCCACCGCCCGCGCTTCAAAGAGGCAATTTATGGATTTGTTCATGGATATGAATAAATCTGTCAAGGTGGAACGGGATGGACAAGAGGTGCAGGTTCCCCTAAAAGATGTACAAAAAGGCGATCGCGTTATTGTCTATCCAGGTGAAATGATTCCAGTGAGTGGTCGAGTACTGCGGGGTACAGCATTAATTGATGAACATAAACTTACGGGAGAGTCTACGTTAGTTTCTCGCTCTGAAGGACAGGTAGTTCACGCCTCAACTTTATTGTTACAAGGCAAGATTTGCATACTAACAAAACGAATTGGCAAAAATACTCGCTTAGGAGTGACAGTCGAACTCTTGCAATCTGCTCCAGTTCATGATACACGCGTTGAAGATTATGCAGCCAAAGTTGCTGATGCGACTATTGTACCAACCCTCGTCCTGAGCGGCGCAATTTTTGCTCTCACTAGAGATGTATCGCGATCGCTTGCTCCTTTGCACCTCGATTTTAGCCACAGCATTCGCATTGCCGTACCTTCTACGGTTCTAGCAGCGCTTACCTATGCTGCGCGGCATGGCATCTACATCCGTAGCGGACGTGCCCTGGAAATATTAGCACGGACAGATACAGTCGTTTTCGATAAAACCGGAACGCTAACCCAAGGTAATGCGGAAGTTGTAGCGGTCAAAACCGCCAGACCAGAAATTTCTTCAGCCTATGTCTTACAAATTGCGGCATCGGCAGAACAAGGTAACACTCATCCTGTAGCTAGTGCGATTCTGCGTCATGCCCAGGAGAATAATATCAAAACTCAACCTTGTGAAGCTTGGGATTATCGCATTGGCTTTGGTGTTGTTGCCCAAATTTCTGGACAACGGATTTTAGCCGGTAGCTATCGTTTGATGCTGCAAGAAGGCATAGATATTAATCCCACTCATCAACGTCATCCAGAGCTAAGAACAGGTAACCAATCTACAGTGTATGTCGCCATGAGTGGTGAATTGTTAGGCGTAATTTTGTATACAGACCCCGTCCGGAAAGAAAGCGCCGAAGTAATTGCCACCTTAGAAAGCCAAGGTCAGCAGATCTATATGTTAAGTGGCGATAGCCAACGAGTTGCTAATCGTGTAGCTCAGGAGTTGGGCATCAAAAGTAGTCATGTTTATGCAGAATCGTTTCCTGACCAAAAAGTCGAGGTTATATGCCAACTCCAAAGCCAAGAGCGGACTGTAGTTTTCATTGGAGAAGGCATAAATGATGCCGCAGCTTTAGCACATGCAGATGTTTCCATTTCTTTTGCTAGTGGTATTGATATTGCGCGAGAAACCGCCGATATAGTCCTCTTAGATGATGATCTGCGGGGCATACCTCATGCCATTGCGATCGCAAAACAAGCAATGGATATTATTTACCAAAATACTGCCCTCATTGCTATACCAAATATTGGTGTAGTACTTGCAGGCATTTTATTTGCTTTCGATCCAGTTTTAGGCGTCATCGTCAGTAATGGTTCAGCCCTGATTGCCGAGTTGAACAGTTTCCGCCCCCTGTTTAATACCCAAGCCGCTCCTAGCTTCGATTCAGTCGTGGTAAAATCTATACCCGATACTAAACGCCCTGCTAAATCTGCTAAACCCCCTGCTGATTCTAGAGAATTTCAAATACTTACTCCCAATCTCCAGCCCACAGTCCCCAGTTAATAATTTGTCAAAACTTTTGTGGAATATAAGCGATTTCATCGTACAATGCTTCATTAGTTATTCATCAATGTAAATACTGCTTCAGGTTCAGAGGAAATTATTATGCCTCAATGTCCTGTTTGCCAAACGAAATATGTTGCAGATCAAACCGAGAATTGCTCAGTGTGTGGTTGGAACCTCCAAGCGCACTCTTTAATAATTGGGCTGATTCCAGAAGTTTCCTCGAAAGAGCAGGCGAGGTTGGAATGGGCACAAAAGATCTGGGCAACGGTCAAACCTGTTCGTGAGCAAATCCAGCAGTTTCAGTCCCAGCTTCAAGAAGCAGACCAAACCATCGCTCAACTCCATTCTGAGTTAGAGCAAGCAAACCAACAATGTCAAAAACTTTTAGCCACCTTAGAACAACGAGAATCAGATTTAGCACGTCTGGTTTCACAATCAGACGAGTTAAACCATGAATTAAGCGACTTCCGGGGACAACTAGAGCAAACAAATCAAGTACAAGTTCAATCTCCAACACCAGAGATCATTGAAGCAGAATCTCAAGGTCAAACCCTTTTAGAACTGGAACAATCCCAAATTACAACAGCTTTACCAATCAAGGTGCAAACTTTGATTTTTCAGGTAGTGACTGTTGATACACAAGGACAACTGGCTAATTGCTATGGAAGTGAAGCTCACTACTTCCAGGAAGAACTAGAGAATGTTGCTTTAGATATGATTATTCTGCCAGGGGGTGTCTTTTGGATGGGTTCCCAAGAGGCAGAACAAGGGCGAGAAAGTCACGAAGAACCCCAACATCAGGTAACAATTGAGCCTTTTTGTATGGGAAGATTTACAATTACTCAGGCACAATGGCGAGCGATCGCTAATTTACCAACTATTAATCGCTCTCTCGATCCTGACCCAGCCCATACTAAAGGCGAAAACCAACCTGTAGAACAAGTCTCGTGGCACGATGCGATCGAATTTTGTGCCCGACTAACCAAACTCACCAGACGAGATTATCGCTTACCAAGCGAAGCAGAATGGGAGTACGCCTGTCGCGCCAGAACAACAACACCTTTCCATTTTGGTGAAACCATTACACCCGAACTAGCTAATTATGATGGCAATTACATCTACAACTTAGAACCTGTAGGTCAATATCGCCAACGGACAGTACCAGTAGGAAGTTTCCAAGTTGCTAACGCATTTGGACTATGCGATATGCATGGCAACGTATGGGAGTGGTGTGCCGATGCTTGGCACGACAACTATCAACAAGCTCCCTGTGACGGTAGCGTTTGGGAACAAGCTGAACTTCAAGAGCATCGCCTCTTGCGGGGTGGTTCTTGGTATTGTCTACCAAGCCTTTGTCGTGCCGCTCAGCGCCATTGGGATAAAGCTGATCATGGGGGTAGTGGTATTGGTTTTCGAGTAGTCTGTTCTAGTGCAAAGCAAGGGGCAGAGGAGAATAACAAATGATAACTCAGCACTAATTAAGTGAGGATAAACATGTCAAAACAGGTCAAACAATTTCACGAACTGATTAGCCAAAATCCAACTCTAGTGGAGAAGCTAAAAAGTGCATCTGACCGAGAAAAATTTGTAGAGTTAACGGTACAATTAGGTGCAGAGTATGGTTACAGCTTTACTTCCACAGAAGTCGAAGTCTACATCAACCAAAATATGCTGATACTGATGAGACAGTTTTCTTGAAACTTTTTGGTTCAAGACACCATGCCCGTAGGGCTTTACGTCCGAAGTTTTGAGTCTCGCAGAGCGAGACTCAAAACTTTCCAAGACAAACTTTGAATTTTGAATTGTTAAGGCTGTATTGACTAAAGAAGTCTGAAGTGTAAAGGAAAAAGGATGAAATAAATCGATATATACCTCGCTCCCAGTAGGCAAAAAAGTTTCATACTTTATACTTGAGTTGACTTTCGTAAACATTGTGTTTATTCAACCGAAATATACTGTAAACTTTGTTTATTAGCAATAGAACAATAGAGTGATACCATACTCTATAGAAATGTGCTTAACCTCTTGTTGTTAACCTAAATATTGTTTGTGTTTGGTTTAGCTGAGAGCCAAATTTTGGCAAAGATCAGCCGACAACTAGCGGCAAACCCCAATAGCAACATTATGAAAGAAACACAATCTTCCATAACCCTGAATTTCAAGGCTTGCAAAATGTGTTTCAGAAGAGGAGAGCAATAGAACTTTACTATGGTAAGTATTTGATGACTTGAGAATCTTAAGTTACGGGATGCTTGCTAATCAGTAATTCTGACAATTTTACCAATCATATCATGTTCGTTTAAACACTTATGATATCTGTGGAGGTCGGTAATTGGGAATTGGTAATTGGTAATTGGTTTTGAGTATTACCTATTACCCATTACCTATTAGCTATTACCAAGCAAACCGACTATATCGTAAGTAATTAGCCGAACTTGATATCAAAGTAGGAAATAGTTGTTTACTAGCTTTTGGTATCGGGAATTTCAGGTAAACGTGTCCTATTTGTGAATAGGCTGTGCCAAGGATTTCAGGCCTAGCTACTGCTATGCAATTTTCCTCAATGTGTACACAAACCCAATACAAACACAAAGCCCTATGTCAGGCCAAACCACTGCTGAAAAGCTTGCTATAACCGTTATTGATACTTATCCATTGAGTCACGCTGAAACAATACATTACGAGGTGGTTCATTGGATTCCGGGGCGGTTTCGCGTTCGGATTCCCCAACTTGCCTGGGATGAAGAATATACTCAACAGCTGAAGTATGTTCTAGGTAAATTGGATTTTGCAACTGAAATTCAAATTAACCCTATGGCTAGTTCGTTAATTGTTAACTACGAACACGAGCCAACTGCAATAGCAATCGCTACTATTCAAGAGAAATTGTTTAAGGCAATTCAGCAGGCATCGATTGTTGAAATTCCTATAGGATGGACTGGTGAAGAGAAGGAAAAAGCTAACAACGAAGTAGACTTTGTAGAACGTCTAGGCTTTCCTGTAGCAGGTTTAGTACTCAGTTTGGGTGCGATGATTGGGCTGCCAATTCCTCCTGTTTTGATTGGTGCTGTTGTATTTGTTGGTGCAATTCCAGTATTCAAACGAGCATGGGATGCTATCCAAGAAGAGCGCCAATTAACTATTGACTTCTTGGATGGTTTAGCGATCGCGTTGCACACAGCGACGGGACATTTCTTCGCTCCATCCTTCATGTTAGGTTTGGTAGAAGGAGGCGAAGTCATCCGGGATATGACGGCGCGGGGTAGTGAACGGGCATCCCTCGACCTACTAGATTGCTTGAGTAAGACCGCCTTTGTAATCCGCGATGGACAAGTTGTAGAGATTCCCACTCAAGATGTGATTGTTGGTGATCATGTCGTAGTCTATCCCGGTGACCAGATTCCTGTTGACGGCGTTGTTGTAGAAGGGACAGGGATTATTGACCAGTGCAAACTCACGGGTGAATCAGTACCCGTAACGCGCACAGTTGGAGAAGAAGTCTTTGCTTCTACCTTATTGGTCGATGGTACATTAACCATCCTGTCAGAACGAGTTGGCAACAATACTCGTGCTGGTGTGATTGTCAACCTGATGCAGGCTGCGCCTGTGCATGATACACGGGTTGAGAACTACGCAGCAACAGTGGCAAATCAAATGGTAATTCCCACCTTGTTAATTGGTACAGGTGTGGGCATTTTTAGCGGCAACCTGAACCGAGCGATCGCACTGCTCACCTTAGACTTTGGTACAGGCATTCGGGTTTCTGTACCTACGACAATTCTATCGGTTCTCACCTACGCGGCTCGCAATGGCGTTCTGATCCGCAGTGGTCGCGCTATTGAAATGTTAGCGACCATTGACACCGTTGTTTGTGACAAGACAGGCACACTCACTATTGGTCATGCAGGTGTCAACGATATTGATGTTATGGAAGTCCGCTTAACCAAAGATGAAATCTTGTGTTACGCGGCTAGTGCTGAGAAAGGTCTAACCCATCCCATTGCTGAGGCGATCGTTCATCACGCCAAAGACACAGGTGTTTCCCTCAAAGAATGCGAAGAGTGGGAATATAAGATTGGTCTAGGTGCAGTGGCAAAAATCGATGGTATGAATATCCTTGTCGGTAGCCCCCGATTCATGAAGCAAGAAAACGTGGATTTGGAGGAATACGACATTCGCTATCCCGATGCCAAATCAGGCGGTCAATCCCTAGTTTACGTAGCAGGCGATGGGAGACTGCTGGGCGTGATCCGCTACAGTGATCCACCACGTCCAGAAAGCAAAGAAGTCATCCGCGAACTCAAGGAGATGGGCATTACTGTGCATATGCTCACAGGTGATGTGACGCGGGTTGCTAACTCCATCGCTAATAATCTCGGCATCCATCCCGAAAATGTCACTGCTGAAGCTTTCCCAGAAAAGAAAGTAGAAGTAGTTAAAGCATTACACGACAGTGGTAAGATTGTGGCATTCTGCGGCGATGGCATTAACGACTCTGCCGCGTTGGCTTACGCCGATGCCTCAATATCCTTTGCAGGTGCCACCGACATCGCTAGAGAAACAGCCGATGTGGTGCTGATGGAAGATGACCTGCGCGGCTTAATCATGGCGGTTAAATGTGCGCGTCAAGCAATGGATATTATTTGGCAGAACACTATGATCGTGGCAGTTCCCAACTTAGGTGCGTTGATCTCTGGTATTTTCTTCGCTCTCGATCCCCTTTTAGCGGTAGTAATCAACAATGGTACTGCTATCCTGGCAGAACTCAATGGTCTACGTCCGCTGATCGGCCCTGGTGAAGCTATGCCATTAGGACATCAGCTAAGTGCAGCTGAAATTGCTGAGGAAGAAAAGCGATTACAAGAACGTGCTCATAGATCCGAAGCAGTTAATGTTTTACCAACTTCTATAGAAGTAGAGACTGAAGTAGTGGTTCTTTCGTCTGATGTGGAAGAACCTCGGACTAATAATTTAGGTGTGAGTGAGTCTCAATCAGAAACAGCAAACATGGTTTAGAGGATATTGGGTACTCTGGAGTACCCATTCCTTTTTTTGAATTTTAAATTGCTTATGAGGCTTTATGTTTCGTAAAATTCTCGTCGCACTCCATCGCTGTGACGATACCAGCAAGTATATCTTTCAAGAAGCACTGGAGTTGGCAAAAGCCACTAAGGCATCTTTAAAGCTGCTCCATGTTTTATCTGTTGACGAACAAGAAAGCCCAAATATCTTGACCTTGATTAATACTCTAGAGAATAAAAAACGTTGGGAAGAGTTTGAAGAACCCGGTCTGGATTTACTCAAATCTCTCACAGAACAAGCGATCGCTGCCGGAGTATCGACTGAATATTACCAAGGTTTAGGCCGACCCGGTCATATTATTTGCGAAACTGCGCGCGTCTGGGAGGCTGGATTAATTGTCATCGGTCGGCGGGGGCTTTCTGGTATGAGCGAACTAATTTTGGGCAGTGTCAGCAACTATGTCACCCACTATGCTCCTTGCTCAGTACTCATCATACAAAACCCAGAACAACTTGGTGCTGAAAGTGTTCAAGAAAGGCAATCAGTATTATCTGCTACACTTTTTAGTTGCATATTTAACGTATAGACTGTTTATATCATGTCCGTTTAAACACTTATGATATCTGTGGAGGTCGGTAATTGGTAATTGGTAATTGGTAATTGGTTTTGAGTATTACCTATTACCCATTACCCATTACCCATTACCCATTACCTATTACCAAGCAAACCGACTATATCGTAAGTAATTAGCCGAACTTGATATTACAGTTGATAGTCAAAATAATTTGTAGTTAATAATACTCGCTCCACGACAAGCAAGCTAAGTAATTTGTAGCTGCACTTCTAGGGGGCTTGTACTCTTTTAATTACGAATTAATAACTATTTGCTCACCTGTCAGCAGTCAATATATCTCAGGTGTTATGTGGGTCTTCAAAGCAAGATGTCTGCCTCACATTATATCTTTGATTAAAAATTTGTATCAGTGTAAGCAACTTCATCATCTCTTTCTTTCGGTGATTACTGTAAGCTACAAGTAAGTACCCATTCAAAGATTGAACTAGTATCTCCCGGTGATTACCAACCCATAGATTAATTGTGTGGGTTATCCAAAGGCAAACGCATCTATATATATTATTAACAATAAGTAATATTTATTGTGTTGACCTAAAGTAGGAGTTTATCGTTCAATTTATTTGTAAAAGGACGCAAACCTAAGCCAAAAGTATCCAAAAAAATAGGGGTATGAGAGGGTCAGGGTGTAAGGTCACTCGATTTTGGATTTTGGATTTACGATAGCGTAGCGTTAGCGACGCAGGAGCGTATTTTGGATTTACCTCTCCTTTAAAAGAGAGGCTTGCAATAGCGAAAAACGGTCGTAGACATAGAGTTGGGGTTCCCCCAACTCCCGCCCGATTTTTCAAGACAATAAATTTTTTGTTCTTTTTCTTCATAAATGGAGAGGCTTGTAACCTTTTTTTTAGATTTGAGAGTTTGACTTTAATCCAAAATCTAATATCTAAAATTGCTCGGTCATCTCATCCATAATTAGCCTTAAACTTGTACCTTGTAAGTGCAAGGGTTATAGCCTTTACCCCATAAACTCATAGCGTTATACGCCTTCTCGGTCAGAGTACCAGATATTCACCTGAGCAACTCTAGACTATGAATTTATGAACTTTCGAGACAGAAGCCCGGAAGACTAAAACTAATGTCATCAAATCAGTAGATTGCTCCCAATTGCGATCGCTCACTAGCGAAGTGACCACCGAATTTCTATACCATCTCGACAAAGAACAAGGTCTTGGAGGCTGAACAATGTCAGTTACAAAGCCCGGCAGATTATGGCGCTCACCAACAACCAAAAAAACCAAGCAACCTAGCTCAATGTCCCGTAAGGATGCATTACTCTTACGGATGCTGGTTTTTGTTCCCATCTGCCTGATTTTGCACCACCTGAATGTAAATCCCAAAATTGTCTTCATGACAGCAGGTTTGGCGATTATTCCTTTAGCAGCATGGACAGCTAACTTTACAGAAGCGATCGCCTCTCGAGTTGGCCCTGCTATAGGTGGTTTGCTCAATGCTACTTTTGGCAACGCTACTGAGATGATTGTCTCTATTGTTGCTCTCAAAGCCGGACTGATAGATGTAGTCAAAGCCAGTTTGATGGGTTCGATGATTGCTAATCTGCTCTTAGGTTTGGGTATTGCCCTGTTTTTTGGAGGGTTGCAGATCAATCAGCAAAACTCCCGCATTAACCCAGAACATCTGAGCGCAGTTGGTCGTGTCAATGCCTCTTTGCTTAATTTGGTGATTGTCTTTTTATTAGCACCCACCGCCATTGAAGTGACTTCGTTTGCGCTACACCTCCAGACAACTAACGCGTTTTCCTACATCGCATCAGCACTGCTCTTAACTAGTTACATCCTAATGCTGTTGTTCTCTATGAAGACTCACAGCCATCTTTATGGACTAGATGAGGATGCCGAACCAGAGAGTTACGGTAGTGAAGCTAGAGGTGAGAAATATGGATTAAAGCTGCATATTAGCTTGCTTTTAGGCACAACAATTGTTTTGGTGTTTGTCTCCGAAGTAATGGTAGATAGTTTATCAGAGGCGATCGCTACTACTGGGATGAGTGGCTTATTCACCGGAGTAATTCTGCTTCCCATTTTTGGTGCAGCCGTAGAAATCATCACTTGTGGGATCTGTGGCGCTAAGAACAAAGTCAATCTTGCATCTTCAGTGGCGATTGGTTCCAGTTTACAGATTGCAATGTTCGTCACACCTATCTTGGTTTTTACTGGCTTCATAATTGGCAAACCGATGAACCTAGACTTTGATAACTTTACAGTTCTAGGAGTGGGTATTGCCGTTCTGATGACCAACTCAGTCAGACCCAACAGTCGTTCCAATTGGTTAGAAGGAATCATGCTCTTGATGACTTACCTAATGCTAGCCACAGCATTCTTCCTACATCCTACCGTAGCAGGATAAGCAATTCAAAATCACAATCTGAATCAATCTAGACAATGATTCAACGTTGTAGAAATTTTGAGAGCAATTTTTAACAATGTTATTGCTTGAGCGTTGAAATTATGCAGCTTCAAGAAGTTAAGCAAGTATTAAGCCAACCTAGTATTAACTGGTTAGCAATTTTTCTGCCAATAAGTTTAGTGATAGCATACCTGCCAGGACTTCGGAATGAGATATTCCTGTTCTTTAGTTCCTGCCTGGGGATGGTTGTTGTTGCCTACTGGCTTGGCAATGCCACAGAGCAATTAGCAGACAAGGTTGGTTGCACATGGGGTGGGATGATGAATGCTGCCTTCAGTAACTTACCCGAACTAATTTTTGGTTTAATTGCCGTAGCTAAAGGGTTAGGGCCGCTAGCAAAAGCTGCCTGGACAGGTGCAATTATCAGCAATATGTTGGTTGCTGTTGGTGCAGCCATTATGGTTGGTGGCTATCGCTTTGGTACGGTGACATTTCCCTTAGATAGAGCCAAAGATGCAGCCGCAGGATTAATGATTGCGGCGGTGGCAATTCTTATGCCGTCAGTTTATGCTCATGCAGTTGATTTTTCTAGTGAAAGTGTAAGTGCTGCTGATGTAATCAAGAATGTCTCTGTTTGGTTATCTGTATTTTTGCTCATGGCTTATGGCGGGAGCATAATCTATACCCTGGCTAGATTTAGATATTCGGAATCAGCACTGCAAGCCAAGAATCTTGTGGGAGCTTTTGTGCATTCCGAGTCAGCACCACAAGCCAAAAATCTCCCGGACGTTTTTGTGCCAGAAGAAGATGTAGAAATGTCTTGGGGTGTCCCCCTTTCTATTGGCGTACTTGCCGCTTCTAGCGTCTTAATGGCTTTTTTATCTAATTTTGTTGCTGATTGCGTAGATTCTGTTACTGTTGGGCTGGGATGGACTGAGATGTTTGTGGGGGCGATCGTAATTGGCATTATTGGCAATGTGGGCGCGATTATGAGTGCTGTTCTGGTTGCTTATAAAAATAAATTGGATCTGAGTTTTGAGATTGGCATGAATGCTGCTTCTCAAGTTGCATTGTTAGTGATTCCGACTCTAATTATTGCCTCTTCTGTGGTGGGTAAACCCGTTGATTTTCTCTTCACACCTCCGCAAATCGCTGCGCTTATCGGTAGTGTTCTAATCATGACTCAAATTTCTCAGGATGGGCGATGTAATTGGTTAAATGGACTGCAAATGCTGATTTTCTTTGGCGTTATTAGTGTCTTGTTCTTTTATGACCCGACTTAAGGAGGCAGGAGGGGACAACGGGAAAGGTTTTAACTCTTGACTTTTGACTCTTGACTTTTGACCAATGACAAATGACAACTGACAACAAAAATGGCTATTAGAGATTTTGAATTGGGGAATATGGACGGTTTGCCAGAGTTGAGAGTTGTGATGGACAGTAGTGGCTTTTTACCAACACCAGTACTTGAAACCAGAAAAACAACTCTCAAAGCTTTTGTGAGTATTGAACGGTCTGATAATGTTAATGAGGAAACTTGGAAAGCTTTTGGACAATGCATCATGTTTGCAGCAGCCGGAGCAGCTGTTGCCGGCTTGACTCCAGGAGGTATAGCGGCTGTTCCTACATTTATGCATATGTTTGGTACTTGTGCCACCTCTAAAGGATTAGATCTGGCTGCTAATCAAATTCACTTCCGAACTGAAACTTTCTACGGCGAATGGGAACGTTTTACATTTGTGGAAACCGCCAACCAGAATCTAAGTCAACCGAAGCTTCAGCCAAAATGCTAAGCTCAACTTTATTGTTTTCCCTTCTGCTTTCTGCCTTCTGCCTTCATTTTTATATTTATTTATCTTTACATTGTCTTATTGACTCAATAAAGATTGTAATATCTAATAGTGGCAATAAGCGGATTCATAGCATTTAATCATAGTGCTATGTGAGTTCAACTTTTTTATCTAAAAGAGAATATCTATGACTTCTACTACGTCAGACTCTGGGTTCACTCAACCAGCTGAAACGTCTGCATGGCATACCTTAGAAGTTGTTAAAGCTCTCAGGCGATTAGGAAGCGATCGCACATTTGGTTTAACGACCTCAAAAGTTACAGAATATCTCAGCCGTTATGGCTCAAATGAGCTAACAGAAGGTGGAACCCGCTCCCCCGCAGAAATCCTCTGGGATCAATTCAAAAACATCATGTTGTTGATGTTAATTGCTGTGGCAATTATCTCTGCTGTTCTAGATGTGCGGGAAGCTTTAACTAAAGGAACATTCGTCTTTCCTAAAGATGCCGTCGCCATTTTTGTAGTAGTGATTTTGAATGGCGTATTGGGCTACCTACAGGAAAGCGGTGCAGAAAAAGCTTTAGCAGCCCTGAAAAACTTGGCATCTTCTAAAGTACGGGTAATTCGAGATGGCAAAACCCTAGAGGTGGAGTCTAAAGAATTAGTGCCCGGAGATGTCATGCTACTGGAAGCCGGTGTTAAGGTTCCTGCTGATGGGCGATTGTTGGAGGCGGTGAACTTGCAAGTGCGAGAATCTGCCTTAACAGGAGAAGCTCACGCAGTTAACAAGCAAGCCGAAGTACAATTACCAGAAGATGCACCATTAGGCGATCGCATCAATCTAGTTTTTTCAGGTACGGAAGTAGTGCAAGGTCGAGCAACGGTGCTAGTCACAAGCACTGGAATGCAGACAGAATTAGGAAAAATCGCCAGTGCTTTACAGTCGGTAGAGTCGGAACCTACCCCACTCCAAAAACGTATGACCCAACTAGGTAATGTCCTAGTCACAGGTGCATTAGTGCTGGTGGTGATTGTAATTGCTGGTGGTACTTTCTTCAATCCCAGTTTGTTTGAAGAACTAGTAAAAGTTTCTTTGAGTATGGCGGTAGCGGTAGTACCGGAAGGCTTACCTGCTGTGATTACAGTCACGCTGGCATTAGGAACACAGCGCATGGTGAAGCGAAATGCACTGATTCGCAAATTGCCGGCGGTAGAAACCCTCGGTTCCGTCACCGTCATTTGTTCTGATAAGACTGGAACTTTGACTCAAAACAAAATGGTAGTACAAGCTGTTTGCACAGCCAGCAATACAGCCCACGTTACCGGAGATGGCTATACTCCTAATGGTGAATTTCAATGGCAAGATAAAACCCATCTTTCCCAAGCTCACCCAGAACTGCAAGCCTTATTACTAGCTTGCGTACTCTGTAATGATGCCATCTTACAAAAAGAAAATGGCGAGTGGTCAATTTTGGGCGACCCCACAGAAGGTGCATTGTTGTCATTGGCAGGTAAAGGTTCTTTCCGCAAAGACGAGCAAGATAATCGCTTTGCACGGGTGGCGGAGTTTCCCTTCTCCTCAGAACGCAAACGGATGAGCGTTATGGTGGAAGCAGAAGGATCTGGTGCAGGTATCAGCGCCTTCCATTTGCACGCAACTCCCCATCTGATGTTTACTAAAGGCTCTCCCGAATTGACCTTAGAACGATGCACTCACATTCAAGTTGGTAACGATGTCAAGCCACTAACAGCAGAACAACGAAGCCGTATTCTAGAGCAAAATAACAAGATGGCAATGCGAGGGCTAAGGGTTCTCGGCTTTGCTAACAAACTATTAACTGAACTACCACCAGAAGGTTCTGAAGATATTTCCGAAAACGCTCTCACATGGCTAGGGTTAGTGGGAATGTTGGATGCTCCTCGTCCAGAAGTACGGGATGCAGTTGCTCGCTGTCGCACGGCGGGGATTCGTCCGATAATGATTACAGGCGACCACCAACTGACAGCAAAAGCGATCGCTGAAGATTTAGGTATTGCCAGTCCTAAAGATGAAGTCCTCACAGGTCGAGAACTCGAAAAATTTAGCATGGCAGAACTAGAACAACATGTAGACCGCGTTAGCGTCTACGCTCGCGTCTCTCCAGAACACAAGCTGAAGATTGTGCAAGCACTCCAACATCGGGGTCATGTTGTGGCTATGACTGGCGATGGCGTTAATGATGCTCCGGCTCTGAAGCAAGCAGATATTGGTGTAGCAATGGGTATTACTGGCACTGATGTCAGTAAAGAAGCCAGCGACATGGTGCTATTAGATGACAACTTTTCTACTATTGTAGCAGCAGCAGAAGAAGGACGTGTCGTTTACATCAACATCCGCCGCTTTATCCGCTATATACTCGGCAGTAATATTGGAGAAGTACTCACGATTGCTGCTGCACCTCTAATGGGTTTAGGTGGTGTACCCCTATCACCGCTACAAATCCTCTGGATGAACCTTGTTACAGATGGAGTTCCCGCCCTAGCACTAGCTGTGGAACCGGGTAGACCAATTGTGATGCAACAACCTCCCAAAAATCCCAAGGAGAATATTTTTGCCCGTGGGTTAGGATCATACATGATTCGGATTGGAATTGTTTTAGCGGTCATTACTATCGCTATGATGTCCTGGGCTTATGGATACACCCAAGCAAATACGGCGGGTGGTACTCTTGATCCAGACCGTTGGAAAACAATGGTCTTTACTACTCTGTGTTTGTCACAGATGGGACACGCTCTAGCAATTCGCTCTAACACCCGTCTGTTTATGGAGATTAATCCCTTCTCTAATCCCTATATTCTGGCATCGGTAATATTGACATCAATACTGCAACTGCTATTGATTTACGTTGAACCATTACGAAACTTCTTCAGCACCCACTACCTCACCTTCATGGAATTAATGATTTGTATTGGTTTTAGCGCACTTACCTTTGTGTGGATTGAACTAGAGAAGTTATTTATCCGTTGGCGTAGAAACACTCAGTAGTAGAGGACTACTTGTAGATACAGAAACCCATGCCGAATTGGGCAAATAAGGGAATACAACTTTCTTTCCCTATATCCTGTTTTTCAAACAGAAAATTACGCCCAATTAGGCAAGAAAATAATTTGTAATTTGTCAGAGGTGAGCGTTATTAAGTAGTAATTATTTGATCATGCTAAAATATTACCACCTGAAGAATAAATAATCATTTCGGGAATTAATACTTCAAGTAAAGATGGTTCAAAATAAAAATTTTGTTGGAACCATTCTCTAATTTATGAATAATAAAATCTGTAAAGGTTGGAGTTTGGTTTCTTCTTAAAAAAGGCAGGTAAATCAACAGAATTAATTTGGTCTAAAATTCCTGAAGCACCCCGAATATCAGGTAATTTAGATTCTTCAAATACATACTGTTTAATCTTAGTTGCACCACCATAAACTAAACCAATTTGAGAATTCCACAAATCAGGATATTGTTCTGTATACTGCTTTAGTTTCTCTAAAGTATCTGGGAATTTCATGTTATCTAATTCTTTAACTTGCTTAACTAACGCTTGAACTTTTTCAGGGACTTCTTTCCCCTCATTTAAAGCCTGGCGCATTTGCTGCAAAACTGCCAAATCATGATTAGGCTTTCGTTCATCGCCCCAAGCTAAACACCAAGCGATCGCTATAGTAATAGAATGTGTATTTTCCATATTATTTGTTTTAAAATGTAAATATTCTTCAACTATTTTTACTCACCACTCACAGCCACCACCACCAATAACAGTGTTGTAGCCTGCACTATGGCACGCCCTAATACATCTTGACCAGGTTGATTTAATCAATTAAGTCACCTAATTTATACGTGGGATTGTGTGTGATAGAAACCACATACTTACCTAACTTAGGATCGAAAAAAGCAACTGCACCGTAAATATGTGCAAGTTTATGCGCTAGGACAAATGCTACAGGTATAGAGACTGGGCCATTAATCTTTAGTAGTGGCCCTCCTGCAAGTTCTCCCGACTTGGCCATTTCCTCTAACCGCGCCGCTGCATCCTTCACAATTTGGTCATTCTGCGCTGGTTCGCCAAAATTAATCCGCAAAATCCCGTCTTTTAATTCGATTTTGTAGGTAGTCATTGCTTCCATCCTCCAACTGCTAGTAACATCATACACAGTGCTGGAAGACCCTTCTTCCGAACTGTCTGCTGCTGGAGTTATACCATCTTTGGTTAAACACTTATAATAAAGACCAACGCCGAGATGCAAAGAAGTTTATTTAAATTATGTTGAAAATTGAAAATTTAACTAAGTCTTATGGACAAATAAAAGTTATACAAAATTTGACTCTGCATATTGATTCAGGTGAAATTTACGGTTTATTAGGGGCAAATGGAGCCGGGAAAACGACGACAATTAATATTATTTGTAATTTACTTAAAGCTGATAGTGGTCAGGTTAAAATCAACAATCAATTTGTTTCTGAGGCTACAAAAAAAATAATTGGTATTGCACCTCAAGAAAATTTATTATACAAAACTCTATCTTGTGAGGAAAATCTCAAATTTTTTGCTGATATTTACGGTTTAGACCGAGAAACTCGTCATAGACTTATAAAAGAAACTCTCAGGGCTGTAAACTTATTAGATAGAGCTAAAAGTCCGGTAGAAACTCTGAGTGGTGGGATGCAGCGGCGGTTAAATATTGCAGTAGCTTTGGTACATCAGCCGAAGTTAGTGATTTTAGATGAACCGACTACTGGGTTAGATATTGAGGCGAGATACGAAATTTGGGAATTAATTCGGCAACTCAAAAATCAGGGAATTACAATTTTGCTGACAACTCATTTATTAGATGAAGCTGAGCGTCTTTGTGATCAAATTGGAATTTTGAAAAATGGTCGGATTATAGCTGAAGGTAGTTTAGCAAAGTTACGCGCTTTGATTCCAGCAAAAGAAATTATAGCAGTACAAACTGCACAAGAAGAACAAGCGATCGCCCGCGCCAAAGAATACGGCTACATCCACAGGCGTTATGGTAACGAGCTAGTTTTTTGGTTATCAGAACACCTGGAATTAAAAGAAATTATTGCACGCTTTGAAGGCATAGCAATTGATTCCATTGCACGCCAGCCCATAAGGTTAGAGCATATTTATCTAGAAGTAACCCAAAATAATTCGTAATTATGAAAAAAATTAAGAATACGTGAGTTTGACAGATTTTGAAGAACCCCTCTCCAAACCTCTCCCCGCAACGGGGAGAGGCTTAAAGATTATTTGCCTTTTTTGCTTCCCCTTCCCCTTCCCCTTGTTAAATTAAGCCACAGCAACCAACTCAGCTTTGACAGTAGCAAATGCCCAGTCCAGCCAGGGAAGTAAGGCTTCAATATCTGCGGTTTCTACCGTTGCTCCTCCCCAAATGCGTAATCCGGGTGGTGCAGAGCGGTAGGATGCAATATCGTAAGCCACTTCTTGCTTTTCGAGAATTTTGGCTATTTTATTCGCAGATTTAGCTTGTTCTTCTGGAGTGAGGCTAGTAAACCAAGAGTCCACAATCTTCAAGCAAATTGAGGTACAAGAGCGATTTTCTGGTTGCTGTGCCAAAAAGTCTGCCCAACTGCTTTGTTCTACCCATTTAGCGATCGCTGCTAAATTAGCTTCGCTACGATTAATTAAACCAGGAAGTCCGCCAATACTTTCTGCCCAGGTCAACCCATCAATGGCATCTTCTACGCACAACATCGATGGCGTATTGATCGTATCTCCTTTAAAAATGCCTTCAATCAGTTTGCCTTTTTGTGTCAGACGAAACAGTTTAGGTATTGGCCAAGCTGGTTGATAACTTTCGAGTCGTTCCACAGCGCGGGGTGAAAGTACGATGACACCATGTTGTGCTTCTCCACCCAAGACTTTTTGCCAGGAGTAAGTAACTACATCCAGCTTTTCCCAGGGTACATCCATCGCAAAAACCGCAGATGTGGCATCACAGATGGTAATTCCCTGACGGTCATCGGGTATCCAATCACCATTGGCTACTCTCACACCTGAAGTTGTACCATTCCACAAAAATACTACATCATGACTAAAATCAACTTGGTCTAAATCCGGTAAACTGCCGTAAGGTGCTTTGAGCAAACGAACATCAGCTAACTTCAATTCATCTGTGACATCTTTCACCCATTCTTGACCAAAACTTTCCCATGCCAAGATATCGAGGGGGCGTTGTCCTAAAAGTGACCACAATGCCATTTCTACTGCACCAGTGTCAGAAGCAGGAACAATGCCCAAACGATAATCAGCAGGAACACCCAGGATTTTCTTAGAACGTTCTATAACTTCTGCTAATTTGGCTTTGCCATCCGCAGAACGATGGGAACGACCTACACAGGCGTTTTGAAGATGAGAAACAGACCAGCCAGGGCGTTTTGCACAAGGGCCGGAAGAGAAATGAGGAACGCGAGGCTTGGTTGTTGGAAGAGTAATATGCTCTGACATTGGTGCAGGGAGCAGCATTAGGTAGTGTTCATAATATATAGTACCGGAGATGGGGGCAGGGGGGCAGGGGAGATGGGGGAGATGGGGGGATGGGGAGATGAGGGGATAGGGGGATGAGGGAGAAATAACAACTGACAACTGACAACTGACAACTGACAACTGACCACTGACAACTGACCACTAACTGAATTTTCTGTGTCTGTGCTATGGGCATTAGAAACCAGGTTTATTAGTATATAATGATGGATCGTGTCGAATTAAAGCCAGATCATGCCTAAACTCAAGACTCGTAAAGCCGCAGCGAAGCGATTCCGTGCCACTGGCACTGGTAAAATCGTGCGTCGGAAAGCTTTCAAAAACCACCTTCTAGAACACAAGAGTGGCAACAAAAAGCGTAACCTGTCCAAGACTACACTTGTACACGAACGCGACGAAGACAATGTGCGCTTGATGCTCCCATATTTGTAAGTCCTTTAGGAATTAAATTATGACCCGGGTAAAACGCGGTAACGTAGCTCGTAAACGCCGCAATAAAATTCTCAAACTAGCCAAAGGTTTTCGCGGTTCCCACTCAACTTTGTTTAGAACCGCTAACCAACAAGTGATGAAGGCACTCCGCAGTGCTTACCGCGATCGCAAAAAGAAAAAGCGCGATTTTCGTCGGCTGTGGATCACCCGTATCAACGCTGCTTCAAGGCAACACGGCTTGAGTTACAGCCAGTTGATCGGCAATCTCAAAAAAGCTGATGTCCAATTAAATCGCAAAATGTTGGCACAATTAGCAGTTCTTGATCCTGCTAGCTTCAGCAAAGTCGCGGAATTGGCAACCCAAGCTAAAGGATAAAGGTGGTAACGGATGAATAACCGATGTAACAGATGGCTAGCAATTAATCGGTTACATCTGGTATTATCCGCTGCCATTTTTACCATTTTGTGCTTTACTATTTTGGGGACAGGATTTAGCGCATCTGCCGCCCAATGGCCAGAAATTCAGCGCCGGGGCTATTTAAATATTGCTGTCAAAGATAACTTGCGTCCTTTGGGTTTTAGAGATGCTAACGGGAATTTGCAAGGCTTGGAAATTGACTTAGCAAAGCGCTTGGCAGTTGACTTGCTAAATAAAGCCGATGCTGTCAAGTTGCAACCAGTAGTAAATCGCGATCGCTTGTCTGTAGTTTTAAACCACAAAGTCGATTTGGCGATCGCTAGGGTGACAGCAACTAATTCACGCGCCCGCTTGGTCAGTTTCAGTGTTCCTTACTACTACGATGGCGCTTTTTTAGTCACAAAAGATACCTCAATTCAGCAATTAAGAGATTTGGCAAAGCGAAAAATTGCCGTAATTAAGCATTCTAGTACCATTGCCCAAGTGCGTTACTATGTGCCAAATGCCGAGTTGGTAGGAGTGAATTCTTATCAACAAGCGCGAGAGCAAATAGAAAGCAATACTGTAGCAGCTTTTGCCGCAGATGCTAGCGTTTTGAGCGGTTGGGTGCAACAATATCCTCAATATCGACTACTGCCAACCAAGTTATCAACAGAACCCTTATCAGTCGTAATGCCCAAAGGATTGCAGTACGATGAGTTAAGACGACAGATCAATGAAGCGATCGCTCGTTACATAGCAGAAGGCTGGCTCGAAGAACGTGTAAAATATTGGGGTTTACCGTGAGTTGGTCAGTGGTCAGTGGTCATTAGTCAGTAGCAGAGAAAAAACAACTGACAACTAACAACTAACAACTGACAAAAAGCTGATAATAAATATAGAAGCAACTTTTAATATTCATAATTAACGGCAATGGATAACAATCTAGCGCTTGTGTATCTCTCGATTTTGGTGGGTCTACTCACATTTACAGTTGTGAGTGTTTTTCGCCAGATTTTCAAAACTCGCAAACGTGAAAGTTCTCTGTCGAAATTGCGAAACAAGTTGAATAAAGACAAAGGTACGGCTCAAGAATATTACGAGTTAGCCAGTATTTATTCGGAAAAAAAAGTGTATTCCCAAGCCATAGCATTGTTTCAAAAAGCTCTGAAAGCTGCTGAAGAAGAGGGAGAAGAAAGTATTGCTCCTATTTACAATGGTCTGGGTTATGCTTACTTTGCTCAAGAGCAATATGACTTAGCAATTCGTCAGTATAAAGAAGCTCTGAAATCTAAACCAGATTATGTCACAGCTTTAAATAATCTTGGTCACGCCTACGAACGCAAAAAATTAAATACTCAGGCGTTACAAAGTTATGAAGAAGCACTCAAATTCGCTCCTAAAAACGCCACTGCTAAACGCCGTGCTGAATCTTTGCGACGCTTAGTTTCTGCATAATTACTAAGACATTAATATTACGTGAATTCGACGAACCTCTCCCTCCCAACCTCCCTCTCCTAAAAGGCGTTCGCGAAGCGTCTCCGTAAGGAGAGGAAGGAGCAACGAAAAATGAGGATTTTGGCTCCCCTCTCCGCGTTTAAGAGGGGTTGGGGGAGAGGTCTAAACAGTACTTGTCGAACTCACATTAATATTGTTGACTGTTGACTGTAAATAGTCATCAGTCATCAGTCAAATATTCAAAAATCTCCATCGAAATCACCCCTTCAGCTACTTTAGTGACAGCACCCGTCATTGTTACTAAAAAATCATTGTTAATCTCTATTGCAATTCGTCCTCCAGGCATGTGAACTGCAATTGATGCATCACATAAACCCAAGCGATAAGCCACAGCCGCCGCTGCACTGCTACTACTACCGGATGCTAAAGTATAGCCTGCCCCCCTTTCCCAAATTTCAATTTGGATATTTCCCCGGTCAATAACTTTCATAAATTGAACATTTGTACGATTGGGAAAGTAAGGGTGAACTTCTATTTGAGAACCATACTTTTTCACAATTTCCGGCGTAACTTCAGGCATCAGTATGACACAGTGGGGATTACCAATTGTGGCTGCACAGAAAGTAAAAGTTTGATCATCAATTGTGATGCTTTCTTCCAAAACTTCTCTGAAATGTCCTGCAACAGGAATTTTATCACTCTGGAAGCTAACATAACCCATTTCTACTCGCACACTGTTACCTGACTTAGCGACACATGCTTTCACTTTTCCGCCAACTGTCTCGATATCAAACTCTTCATCTCCAACAAATTTTTTATCCCACAAGTAACGAGAAAAGATTCTCAATCCATTACCGCTTTTTTCTGCCTCGCTACCATCAGGATTAAAAATACGTAATCCAAATTTTGCATCTTTGGATAGTAGCGGCCCTAGCAAAATTCCATCAGAACCAATTCCAAAATTCCGGTGACAAATCCGCTGAATTTTTTCTGGAGTTAATTCAAAAGCTAAGTCTTCAGGAGCAATGACTAAATAATCGTTTCCGAGAGCATGGTACTTGGAATATTTCATTTGTGTAAGTATGACAAGTTACATAAATCTCTATGATACAGAGTTAAACGATTTCCAAGATATAAAATGTCCATCTTGTGGGGTGGGCATCCTGCCCGCCCTGAATACAAAGGACGGGTGAGGACACCCATCCCACAAGAAAATTTAGGATATTTTTTTTATTTGGAAGTTCTTAACAAACTAAAATAGACAAACTAAGTAGCTTACCAATAGCAAATAAATTTTATTTTAGCCTCTAAATCTATCGGTTCCCTCACTCGTGCTTGGAAATAGATAACTATACATTATTTTCAGCATGTAAATGATGATTCAGAGGCTAAGGTTTTTTGGTTTAGTTATTACCATTATTGTTTTCATTGGCTTTTCTCTAACTTTGATGGGAAGATTGTCTGGTCAACAGCCCTTTATTTCCCATCCTCTAACTCCCTTAACAGAAGTAGAAATTAGCACAGCCGTTTCAGTGGTCAAAAAAGCAAAATCTTTAAGTGAAATGGCAGCGTTTCCAATTATCACTCTACAAGAACCAGATAAAAATCAAGTTATTAATTTTACACCTGGTAAACCATTTCAACGCCAAGCTTTTGTGATAATTTATGAGCGATTGCAAAATCAAACCTATGAGGCTGTCGTTAACCTGCAAACCCAGACCCTCAGTTCTTGGAAACACTTACCCTCTGTGCAACCTGCCATCCTTGGTTCAGAATATGAACTAGCAAGTCAGGCATTTAAATCTGACCCGCGATGGCAAACTGCAATGCAAAAGCGGGGAATTAGAGATTTTGATCAAGTTAAAATTAGTTGCTGGGCACCAGGAATTTTGAGTAAACAAGAACAAGCAACAGGTAGCCGTCTTTGTCGGGGCTTGTTCTACTATAAAGGCGATCGCTGGAATTATTACAGTAGTCCTATTGAAGGAATACTAGCAACGGTCAATTTAAACACAGGTAAAATTGCCAGCTTCGTAGATACACGAATAGTGCCTTTTTCCAAAGAAAACTGGAATTACGATTTGCAGTCTTTGGGCAAATTACTTTCACCTCCTAAAATATTAAGGATGCTGCAACCACAAGGTACAAGTTTCCGCGTCAATGGTAATGAAATTACTTGGCAAGGTTGGAAGTTTCGCTATCTCATGCATCCCCGCAGTGGATTGGTGTTGTATCAAGTCACATACAAAGATGGGGACAATATCCGACCAGTATTGTACCGCGCTAGTTTATCAGAGATGGTAGTACCTTACGGCGACCCTGATCCCACTTGGTCATTTAGAAACGCCTTTGATGTTGGCGAATACAACTTTGGTTTGCTAGCAAACACGATGGAATTGGGTAAGGAAATTCCGGAAAATGGACTGTTACTGGATGCTGTGTTTGCTAATGAACAGGGAGAACCTTATGTAATGCCGGGAGTGATTGGGATTTATGAAAAAGATAACGGTATACTCTGGAAGCATTATGAATACAACACCCAAAAAAATCATGTACGTCGCAGTCGTGAATTAGTGATGACGATAAATGCAGCGATTGACAACTATGATTACAGCATCAATTGGATCTTTCACCAAGATGGAACTTTGGAGGTACAAAACGAATTAACCGGTATCGTACTGGCGCAGGGAACAGCTGCCGAAAAACAGTGTGATAATCATTCCTATGGTCGGTTGATTGCCAAAAACATCCTCGGAGTGAATCACCAACACTTTTTCAACTACCGCTTAGATATGGATGTAGATAGTCAGGCTAATTCTGTGATGGAAATGAATGTGAAAGGCCTGCCAATAGATGATCAAAATCCTTTAGGAAATGCGATCGCACAAGAAGAAACTGTATTAACAAAAGAAACAACTGCTGTGCGCGATATTGACATGAAACACAGTCGGCAATGGATGATTGTGAATGCAGAAAACAAAAATACTTTGGGCGCTGCACCTGGGTATATGCTGATGCCAGGCAGCAATTCAATATTTTTCCCCGTGGAAGGTGCAAAAATCAGACAAAAGGCTGAATTTGCGACTCATCATGTCTGGGTAACGAAATATAAACCTAGTGAACTCTACGCCGGCGGCGATTATCCTAACCAAACTCAGCCTGGACAAGGTTTACCGAAATATATTTTAGATGACGAGTCTTTAATAAATCAAGATATCGTGCTGTGGTACACAATGGGCGTTACCCATGTGCCGCGACCAGAAGATTGGCCTGTAATGCCAGTTCACCGAGTTGGGTTTAAGCTAATGCCTAGGGGATTCTTTAGCCGCAATCCAGCGATAAATTTGCCTGAGTTAGTAAACCGTAAATAAGCCCAGACACATTAAGTGAATTTTACTCGTTACTAGGCTCAGCCTGGTAACGCACATTAACCTTGTTGAATGCAAGTGGCGATGGGGAGTAGGGAGTGGGAGAAAACATTTAATTAACGATATTTTTCACATACCTCGTTTGCTAAGACTCCTGCAACTGTCCCTGGTTCTGCATAACCTTGGAGCTTTCCCTGATTGGATTGAAGATAATAATCACTTGTTTCGCAATTCACTACAAAGATTGCACGCCCAACCGAATTAATTCTGACCTCAGCACCACGTAATTTACCCTTAATATAGACAGACTCATCATTTATGTATATTGGATTTTCTCGATCATCGTAACCAACGACATACCATTGTGCATTAGCTTTAAGAGGAAAAGCTAATGTAACAGCAATACCACTCACTAAAAAAAGTAAATGAGCATAGACCTTATGGCGTATTTTCCTATGCATAAAAAATATAATTGTTTAGTTTGTTAATAGTATTAAAATACTACAAAAACTTGTTCAAATTTCCAGCTTAGCTGGAAAAATTCAACTAACTCAATATAGCTTTACCTCATATTTTTAATTAGTTACATTTAAATTACACACCAACAGTAGTATTTTATACTTATGAAAAATACTATCAATATTGGCTAGCAAATCTGAGCGGACATTTTTCATTTGTAACTAAGTCGCACCTCTTAAAGTAATGAGTATCAAACAACTCCAAGTGCTTATTAAGTGTTCAGCAATTACTATTTATCAGTGCAAAACTGTAGAAAAAACTCTAAGTAGAACGGCGTCATTCCGAATGAAACGAAGTGAAATGAAGCAATCGCACGGGTTAGATCAATTTTACATTATGTTACATAGCTAGCTTTAATTCCACCGACTTAACTTAGTCTTGAAAATGTGAAGCAAAACCTGGGAACAACAATGCTTGGTACATGACTGCAAATTGAAAACAAACTTTACCGAAAAATTAAGTTTTATTTAACTTAAACAGCACAATATTGTTGAAATTAGGGGCTACATCCCAAGCAGTAACTCAGTTTTAGCGATCGCAACCCAGACAAAATCTGCTAGTTTGCCAACTTCTTGGGGGTTACAAGTTTTGCGACAATCAGAAGCGATTTAATTAATAATCAAGCACTTATAGTCCCTGCTTATCGGACTTCGTGTTATTTGAGTTGACAAGGGAGAAAACAACATGAAATTGGCTTACTGGATGTATGCAGGCCCAGCCCACATCGGCACTCTGCGAATCGCCAGTTCCTTCAAAAACGTTCATGCTATCATGCACGCCCCACTCGGCGATGACTACTTTAACGTCATGCGCTCTATGCTAGCGCGGGAAAGGAACTTCACGCCGGTGACAACCAGTGTTGTTGACCGCAACGTTTTAGCACGCGGTTCCCAAGAGAAGGTGGTAGACAACATCACCCGCAAAGATGCCGAAGAACACCCGGACTTGATTGTGTTAACTCCCACTTGCACCTCTAGCATTCTCCAAGAAGACCTGCACAACTTTGTGGAAAGGGCGCAGTTGGAGGCAAAAGGTGATGTAATGCTGGCAGACGTGAACCATTACCGCTATAACGAACTGCAAGCTGCCGATCGCACCCTGCATCAAATTGTGCAATTCTACATTGAGAAAGCCCGCAAAAAAGGCGAACTCCCAGCAGGCAAAACCGAAAAGCCCTCTGTCAACATCATCGGTATTTCTACCCTTGGTTTCCACAACCAACACGACTGCACCGAACTGAAGCGGCTGATGGGTGACTTGGGAATTGAGGTAAATACCATAATTCCAGAAGGCGCTTCGGTGAAAGATTTGCAGAAGATGCCGAAAGCTTGGTTTAATTTAGTACCTTACCGTGAACTCGGTTTAACCTCAGCTCGTTACCTAGAAGCAGAATTTGGCATTCCCTATGTAGATATTACGCCGATGGGTGTGGTGGAAACTGCTCGTTGCATCCGCAAGATTCAGCAGGTAATTAACGCCCAAGGTGCTGATGTTGACTACGAAGAATTCATCAACGAGCAAACCTTATATGTGTCTCAAGCGGCTTGGTTCTCCCGTTCTATTGACTGTCAGAACTTGACTGGTAAAAAAGCTGTGGTGTTTGGCGACAATACCCACGCTGCTGCTATCACCAAGATTCTGACACGGGAAATGGGGATTCACGTTGTCTGGGCTGGAACATACTGTAAATATGATGCAGACTGGTTCCGGGAACAGGTAAGCGAATACTGCGATGAAGTGTTGATTAGCGAAGACCACGGCGAAATTGGGGATGCGATCGCCCGCGTGGAACCCTCCGCCATTTTCGGCACCCAAATGGAACGCCATGTTGGTAAGCGTTTAGATATTCCTTGCGGTGTGATTGCTGCACCTATCCACGTGCAAAATTTCCCCATTGGTTACAAACCATTCTTGGGTTACGAAGGTACAAATCAAATTACAGATTTGATCTACAATTCCTTCACTTTGGGAATGGAAGACCACTTATTAGAAATATTTGGTGGTCACGATACTAAGGAAGTAATTACTAAAGGAATCTCTGCTGATTCTGACCTTAACTGGACAAAAGATGGTCAAGCAGAATTGAATAAAATTCCTGGATTTGTGCGTGGAAAAGTGAAGCGAAATACTGAGAAGTTTGCCCGCGATCGTGGCTTCAAAGAAATTAACGCTGAGGTGTTGTACGCCGCGAAAGAAGCTGTCGGAGCGTAGTTTAGTGATTAGTTGAAAGCATTGAGGGATGAGGAGCGATTTATGCTCTTTACCCTCATTTTTTTTGCTTAAATGACGAAGTATAGTGATAAAACTAGGACTTACGCATCGTACATAAGTACTACACACAATTTGGGTGTTTCAGCCATGTTTAGCACAAGCGCGATGTCTACGACGGGCTACGCCTACGCAAATATCCCAATAAATCAGGGTTATGCGATGCGCCTGAAACGACCAAAGACTGTCGCACATATTATGGTTAATTTGTACAGTGCGTAAGTCCTAAAAACTTAAATAATGAGATATTATAGATTTAATATTAATTTTTATATATTTATTTCAACTACTATTTAAAATAACTAAATTAAATATGAACGATGACAAAGCGGCATTATTTGCAGCACTGTGTCAGGCTGGTATTAACCACAATTCTGAAAAAGTTGTGCGGATTGCCAAGCAAGCTGATAGCAAAATCGTATTTTTAGAGGATGGAAAAGCTGGTAAAAAAGGGAGTGGTTTAGCACACATCTTAGAGAAACATCAAGAGGACTTTGCCAAACGTGGAATCTCCGAGAATGAAATCCCAGATGCTGTTATGGCTGCTGTGACAAGAGGAACACTTCTTGGTTATCAGGGAACGATAGAACCTCGCCGACCAATCTATGAAGTAATTTTTAATGGACAAACACAGTATATAGCAGTGACTGTGAGTGATAATGGTTATATAGTTGGAGCCAACCCTGCCTCATTACCATGATTCTAGCTGACTAGCTATGGCAATAAAGATAAAACTAATGGCTGATTATGGGTGCGACCCTTTATGGTGGGCAGATGCTGATAAAATTGGCAACATTGATCCAGCAAGATTACCCCTCAGCCAAGAAAGTATTGACCGCTTGAGAAAATGGGCCGCTGATTACAATGCAACATTAAATTGGCAAGATCCCGCAAACTCCCCAGATTTGAGTGCAGAAGCTGAAGAGGCTTTTGAAGAAGAAGGAATTAAGTTGTGGAAGCAATTGCAAACAGAACTTGCACCTAATTATCAAGTTGTTTATTTCAGTGAGACATTAGGCAAGGTTTTAACTCATCCTAGTGAATTAGAAGCTAGTAGTGTGGGTTAACGCAGTGTAAGAGGTTATTTATAAAGTAAAAATAAAATTCCTGTAGGGTGTGTTAGGCGCATATTTTCGATATGATTGTGAGGAAAAATTATCAAAGCGCCTAACGCACCGATTGGCGCGGTGGTGCGTTAGGCGTTCCGCCATAACACACCCTACCTCAAATCATCAACGATCGCATTGGTAAAATCAAAGATTAATTATGCGCTGAAGTCCAATCAATATAGGTTCATACTCGCCAGGTGTTAGACTTCCCCTATAATTGACAATGCGGTTAACATCTAAAACTCTGATCTGATCCAACAAAGCAATAGATGGTGATTTTAAACCAGCAACTCCTGCTGCAAAACGTGGATATAAATCTGGTGAAGCGATTGCCCATGTTTGGCTTCTATCAGTTTCATGGGAATTACAACTATTAACGAAAACCGTGGTATCCCTAAACGGTTTGGGAACCCTACAACAATTGCAGGTCTACAGCCTTCTTGTTCACGACCTTGAGGGTTTTGTTGAGGAAAACTTGCTGTTAAAACGTCGCCAAACTGTAAAGCACGAGTTGTCATTGATCAATAATTACTACTCCCATCCCAGGAACATACTTAACTGGCAAACCCTGATTGAGTTCCCCAGGTTGCCAATCATAAGCTTCATAGCTACCCAAATTTGATAAGTCAGTCTCTACCCATCCTGTATCAGATTCTTCAGCTAATTCTCCAGTGACACCAGATAACTGATATTCCTGGCTATTGTCCTTTCGCCACTCTAAAAACTTAACAAAATCTAGAACTTCCTGCTGTGCATTTTCTGGAAGACGTTCTAGTTTCTCCCAAATCTTTTCTTTAAAAGAATCCATACTTATAATTACTATCTTTACTAAAAAGCTTCTACTTTTAATAATAGGCTATGGACTAGCCAGAAGAGAGGAATGCCTTTGTTTCCTTTGCAGTACCCTTTGGGAAGCCGCTAGCGCGTCTACGTTTTTTCATAATTTTGCGTAAGTCCTGAACTAATCAAGCGGACATGATATCAGTAGTCAGTTGTCATTTGCCACTGACCACTGACTACTGACCACTGACCACTGACAAATGACTAAATTTAAAAATCCACTCCTCTTTTCAGTTCTACGCCTTGATTAGCATAGTGTTTGTGACAGTAAACCTCAGAGTGAACGCTAGCCAAATCAAAGTAAGCCGGTTGATTTTGGCAACGACCAGTAATAATAACTTCCGTGTCGCGGGGTTTGCGAAGTAAAGCTTGGACAATGGGTTCTACAGGAAGTAATTCCAAGTCAACGGTGGGATTGAGTTCATCGAGAATAATGGTTTTGTACAGTCCAGAAGCGATCGCAGTTTTGGCAATTTCCCAACCGCGTTCCGCTTCTACGTAGTCTAATTCTTGGCGGGAATTGCGCCAGACGATCGCATCTCTTCCACAGCGTTGATGATCCACCACTTCTGGATATGACTGCTGTAAAGCTGCGATCGCTGCATCTTCTGTATACCCACTACCGCCTTTGAGCCACTGCATAATCAATACGCGGGTAGAACCCGGATGATTTATTCCCCTACCAATGGCTTGCAAAGCTTTACCCAAAGCGCTGGTAGACTTGCCTTTACCAGCACCAGTATAAATTTCAATACCATCAATCAACAGTGCCTTAGCTGTTGGGTGGTGCTGGGGTTTCATTTCCGAGTGCAAATCCGCAATATCAAGTAACTTTTGCGGTGCGGCGCGTCCAGTGGCAATAATCTCCAACTCATGGGGTTTGGATTTTAATGTCCGCACCACCTCATCCACTGGTAGCAAACCCAAGTCTAGGACAGGGTTAATTTCATCCAAGACGACTACTGAATACAAACCAGAGGCGATCGCACCTTTGGCTACATCCCAACCCCGCGCTGCTTCATCTCGGTCGAAAGCAGTAATTTCCTCTGGCCCAAAAAATTCTGCTCTCCCAGTACGAACCTGATCAATTAAATGAGGAAAACCGCGCTGTAACGCAGCAATAGCCCCATCTTCGTCATAATCACGTTCTGGCCCTTTTAAAAATCGTAGCAGTAAAACGCGGTTGGAATTGCTGGGAGTATTAATCCCCAAGCCAATGGAGCGCAAAACCACTCCTAAAGCCGCTTGGGATTTGCCTTTTCCCGCACCATCGTAAACGTGAATTTGACCAGTGAGCCTTTCAGAACGCACTTGTGCTGTGCGAATACCGATGCCGTTCCTTGTCATCAGAAAAATGGGTTTGAAACCCCGCCCAATAGCTGCGCTACGGGCGGCTTTACATATCTTCTAGGCAACGATTAACCCGTTAGAACGACGAATTAAGCGCACCTTGCTAGAAGCAATCTGCCCTAACCGTTTCCAGTTAGCGTCGCTGACAGACACTTGTTTTTCGGTGTCACCTGACACGTAGCCGATTCCCTTGGGCGAATCAACTAGATCACCCTTGCGTAAACCGTGACGGGTTGTAGAACCGCCATACTTACGACGCAATCCACCTTTAGTTGGAACCATCAGGTGAAGTTGGCGGCGGGAATAAGGAGGACGACGTATTACCTTAAATATTGCAGGTGTAATTGTGACACTACCAAACCAATCAGCCCCATCAACTTTTGTTGTGTGGTACTGGCGATACTCGACAAAAGCCGTTGCCGCAATAGCTACACCATCAACTGCGTGAGTGTTAAACTCAGCCTTAGATTTGTTTACTTTATTCTTAGTCAGTCCTAAGTATTTACGAGTTGATGCAGTTTGATAACCTTCAACCTTAACTACTGGTGCAAAGGCTTCTAGTTGACTCAGCATCCACTTTTGCCCAACCATGACTGGTGAGAAACCAATACCCGACTTTGCTTTTTTACGCCCACTGGTTAAGTCAACATCAGCCCGAACATACTCGTAGCGTATTTCTGAGATTGGGTAAATTTGACAAAGCTCAGAAACAATTCTAAGTTCAAGTTGACGATTGGCGCGAATTGAAGGTGGAAGTTTGCGTTGGCGACGATTATCAAAACGTTTTTGACGGTGTGCGCGTTTTGAAAAATCACATGAGCGGTTAATCCTTCTTCCTCTACGTCCACGCCGCATCAATTGTCTTGTGTCCATGCGGTCACGTACTGCTTGAAACGGTAGAATTAAATGATCTGTGTACAGTGTAAATTTGGCGGATTGAACACCAATCCCAGAGAACTTTTTGCCAGGATCAATCCCAGTGACAATATCTTGGGTTGCTCGTCCGGATGGATCACAAGTCAGTTGGACATAAAATTGTCCACAATCTGACCAGCGTTTTACTGCCTTGCCAGATGCAATCCACTTTCTTGCCCGTGCTGATGTTGTGGGCATTAGTGGTTGATGGTTTTGGTCTACAACAGGTACTCGCATTTTGGTATAACCCAATTTCTTGTTTAAGTCCCTTCCCACAACACGCTTAGGATGTCTTAGCTTTACCCAACTCCTGAACCAATCAGGATTACAGAAGGCTAAACTAGGGAAGTATTTAGCCGTGTGTACCAAACCGTGTCTCAATGTGGTATTCACCTCTTGCGTTGTCTAAATTGGTTTAGACAATCCCCCCACTTTTAGGGCGGGGTTAGTGAACTCTCGAAATGCTATAACGTGGAAGTTCTCAATCTTACCTAACCTCTTGTACCAGTTGTTAGTAGTGCTGAGTCAGTTGTTAGTAGTCAGTGGTCAGTTGTCAGTGGTCAGTGGTCAGTGGTCAGTTGTTAGTTGTCAGTGGTCAGTGGTCAGTGGTCAGTTGTAATTTTCTCCCCCTGCTCCCCTGCTCCCCTGCTCCCCCGCTCCCCATCTCCCCATCCCCCCATCCCCCCTGCTCCCAATTCAATGCAGTCTACGAGATCTATTAACAGGATAAATAGGGGTATACTGGCATACCAAGATGGTATACGACAAGAAAAATGAGATAAATGCCCCCATCACACTCATTATCACAGCTATACTCTCTAAAGTTAAACCCTGACATTGACTACCTTCCCTTCCTCTTTAAACTTTACCTCTACCATTGACCCTTTATGTTTGACGATTTGACTATTCCCAGAATTTTGCCCCTTGGCGCAATTTTGTTTAATTTTTTATTTTTACTGGTTGCCATTCCTATAGAAGCCTATGTTTTTAATAGAAGGCTAAGTTTTGACAAAAAGACCAGTATTTTTTATGCAATTTCTGTAAATCATTTTTCTAGCGCTCTTGGCTGGACTATATTTTTTTTATTAGAGCCAGTATTACCAATTTTATGGAAGTCCGAATTAATTAATTTTGTATTTTACAATAATTTTAAATCTCCTAATACACAAAGCCTATTAATTGTAACGACTGTGATAATTTTCTTCACAACCGTGATTATGAAATTCTTTCTTTTACAAGTTTTCGTATTTTTCTTAAAAGAAGATGTGTTTAAGAAGAAAGAAGAATTACCAGTAACTCAACAAAGATATAAACGTCGCCGCTGGCGAGTTCCCAGCAGGGTGAGATTTGCAAGTACAAATTTAGTGACCACTACACTCATCGCAAATGCTCTCAGCTACAGTGCTATTACTCTAATTTTGCTAATTCGTAATAGATAGAAATCATTGATCTGGTAGATAAATCGTGATAGCTTGAGCAATTCAGAGGTAAAATTATGGGTTCATTGTTGAAAGATATATTCGGTTTATTTGGAATTGTTGATGCTGTTTATAAAAGGCTGAGAGAGATATTAATTCCAAAACAAATATATTCTTGGCAAACATTTATTTATCTAAGCGTATATTCTTGGGTTCTTTCATATTTTGCTATAGGTTATATACAAGATATCATTGCGTTCTTTGGTTGGTTATTTTTAATTACTGGTACAGCTTGGTATACCACTGAAGATCCTTTAAAAGTTCCTGGTACTTTTATGCCAGTGGGTGCAGTGATAACTGGATTTTTAATCAGTGTTTTTGCTTTTGGCAATCAACAAGATGGAATTACATCAAGAACAATCGTTCTCTGGCCGACAATTTCGGCACTAATTACAATCATTCCAGATTTTTTTGAAGGGACTGGTACTGATTCTAAAGCTCAGATACCTAAGCCAGAAGTTCGCCAAAGACACATAATTTTAGTATCTAGTTGCATGGTACTAAGTTGTTGGCTTCAGTTTTATTTCGTGATGGATAATTGGTTACAAGAATATCCCAGTTTGCTGGCAGATAATTTCAAGCGTAGTACCTTCGTATATAGAATTGAGGAGCCAGTAAGTAATACTTTTGTTGGTATAACTCAAGATGGAAAAGCAGTACCAAGAAATGGCCTTTTGATTCTAGATAAATTACAACCAAGAGTAGAACAAGAAATAGCTGAAAAACCTTGGTCAGAAGTCGAAAAATGGCTGTCTGAAGCGAACACGCGAGTAGGGAATTTGGGTAATCAAGTAATAAATAAATACCTGGGACAATATGAAGAAAAGGAATTATGGCGTGCTGAAGCGCGTGTAGGAGATAATAAGTCAGGATATATATTAGATTTGCTAAGTATCTGGTTAGGCCCAAGTTCTAACCCACGGGGATATTACTTGAAGAAATCTTGTCGCATTGAGCCGGTTGCAGCATCTCCAAGAAACGTTAACACACGCATCAGTCAATCAGATGATATTAACACAGTTGCAGAAATCGATTGCGATCGCCTAAATAGATTAATTGGTGGGGCGTCACCACCGCAGCAGTGATGCGATGGGGTGATGGGGTGATGGGGAAATAGGGGGATGGGGTGATGGGGAGAAATAACTATTGACTATTGACTATTGACTAATGACTATCACCAAAATTTTTGTAATTGCGAAAAATGTATTTCAGGAAGTAGTACGCGATCGCATCTTGTATATTATCGGTTTTTATGCTGTTATACTTACTATCGCTATCCGCGTACTACCAGAATTTTCAGCCAGTACTGAAAACAAAATATTTTTAGACTTTGGTATGGCAGCAATGAGTGTAATTACTCTGATTATTGCCATATTTGTTGGTACAGGGCTGGTTAACAAAGAAATTGAGAAACGCACTATTTTAGTGTTAATTGCTAAACCTGTCAGTCGCAGTGAAATTATTTCAGGTAAATTCTTAGGTTTAGTAGCAGTGCTGGCTGTACTCGTTGCGACGATGACAACGATTTATTTAATATTTTTACAACTTGGTAAGATTCCCCATCAAACAGCAAGTATTTTAATTGCCGCAGTCTTTCTATTTTTTCAGTTGTCTTTAATGGCCGCTGTAGCTATTACCTTTAGTGTCTTCACCAGTTCTTTATTAGCAATAACTTTAACTTTTGCAGTCTACTTAATGGGGAACATTACTCAAGATTTAGTAAAATTTGGTCGTCTGGGTAGTAACCGAGTTCTAGAACTATTTGCTCAAATTTTATATCTCATCATACCAGATTTATCTCGACTAGATTTAAAAAACGAAGCAGTTTATGGTTTGCAAGCATTGCCTGATTTAACAGCACTAATTGCCAATGTTGTCTATGGCTTATTTTACAGTGTCATGCTGTTAGCGATCGCTATTTACATTTTCTCAAAACGGGAGTTTTAAATAAAAGTTTATAGTTAAAAGTTAGGAGTTAATAGTTAAATCAAACTCTCAACTCCAAACTCCTAACTCCTAACTCCTAATTCCTAACTTTTAACTCATTCAAAAATAACTATTTGGGGGTCATGAATTGTGCCATCTGGCATGATAGTGTCCCGCAGTTTAGCATAAAATATTTTTGTCTCATTTAGGTTGGCTGCACTTAAGTTTGCTTTGGTTAAGTTTGCCCATGTGAGATCTGCACCTGTTAAGTTTACTTCAGTTAAATTAGCTTCTAGCAGTATCGCTCCACATAGCTTTGCTCCTGCGAGATTTGCTTTGACTAAGTTGGCTTCTATCAACGATGCTTCAACTAATATGGCTGCACTCAGGTCTGCTTCACTTAAATATGCATCACACAAAGAAGCTCCCCAAAGTTTAATACCATAACATTGCGATCGCCACAAAAAAGCTCTACATAAATTTGTGCGCGTTAAATCAGCATTAATTAAATTGGCTTCTGACAAAGCAGCTTGATATAAATTAGCTTTGCACAAAGTAGCTTGCATTAAATTTGCCTTACTCAGGTTAGCACCACTCAAGTCAGAACCAGACAAATTTGCCCCTTGTAAATCTGCTCCTGTCAAGTTCATACCACTTAAATCAACTGCTTCCAAATCAATACCACTCAAGTCACATTTACTGAAATCCCTGCGCTGACAAAATTTATCTTTGATTTGACTCAGTATTAATTCCTTTTTGTCAGCATAATTTCTCATAGTATTCACCTCAGAGTGTAAGTAATCGCAAAGGTTAATTGTGAGAGTTACTGTATATCGAGCGTACACCGCAAACGTGAATCAGGTTAACTAAAAATTAGTAATAAATTGAGAAAAAATTTCAAACTTACGTCAAATCAGCTTGTAACGAAGTTGGCACAACAAAAAATACTGACATAGGTCAGGAAAAATTGATAATGTGAAAAAATGTCAGGATTAAGAGTTAATAGTCAATAGTCAATAGTCAATAAGTAGATCGGTGCGAATAAAGTCAACTGGTGAGGGTGGTCAGTTGTCAGTTGTCAGTTGTCAGTTGTCAGTTGTCAGTGGTCATTAGTTATTCTCCCCATCCCCCTCATCCCCCTCATCTCCCTCATCTCCCTCATCCCCCTCATCTCCCTCATCTCCCTCATCCCCCTCATCTCCCTCATCTCCCTCATCTCCCTCATCTCCCTCATCCCCCTCATCTCCCTCATCTCCCTCATCTCCCTCATCCCCCTCATCTCCCTCATCCCCCTCATCTCCCTTATCCCCCCATCTCCCCATCCCCCCTACTCTTCCCTGGAAGTACGTAACTGCAAATACACTAGTACAAATGTCACTGCTAACAGCAATGTTGCTGCTGCTGCTGCATAACCAAAATCAAATTGAGAAAAAGCTTCTTGGTAAATGTAGTAAACCAGTAGGTTAGTTGAATTCAACGGCCCGCCACCTGTCATCACAAAAACTTGCTCAAAACTCCGCAATGTAAAAATAGCAGTGGTGATTGCAACAAATATTACAGTAGGTCGTAATCCGGGTAGGGTGACATGCCAAAATTGTTGCCAACCATTAGCTCCATCCAATTCGGCTGCTTCATAGCGACTGGAGGGAATTGCCTGCAACCCTGCTAAAAACACCACCATATTAAAACCTAGTTGTTTCCAAATAGTCATGACAATTACCACTGGCATTGCCCAAAATGTATCTCCTAGCCAAGCAATTGGTGCAATGCCAAATACATTTAACAGCCCGTTTACAGGCCCAGTATTTTGAAATAGCCAGCGAAATCCTAAACCAGCCGCCACAAGAGAGATAATTGAAGGTAAAAAATAGGCACTCCGCAGTATTCCTCGTAAAGCAAAGGAGCGGTTTAATAGCACTGCCACTCCCAAGGGAATCACTAAACTAGGAATCAGTGTGGCAGCGCTAAAATAAACGGTGTTACCAACAACTTGTCCGAAATCTGGAGTGAGTAACAAGCGCCAGTAGTTTTTTAAGCCTATCCAATAAATACCTGTTGAAGTGAAACTACCAGCAGTAAAACTAAGATACAACACATAAGCGATCGGCCAAATGACGAAAACACCCAGTAATATCAATGCGGGTGTCAAAAAAATCCAAGCAGCAAATGTATCATTATCTAGCAACTGCATCCGAGAGAAGCGCGATGTTTTCATGGGTATTTTGACGTAGGGTTATTTTATACTGAGGTTTGCTAAGATCCTGTCAATCTAGTTGCTCTTAACTAAATGTCTAAAATTTTACTCAACTTTTCTCAACTTCCAATTGCTAGCAAATTGCTTACCTCTAGCGTATTTGTAGCATTAATGGTGACTCTCGACGCAACTGTGCTGGCTCAACCATCAACAGCACCAATACCAACTCAATCTCAACCAAGTCAGCAAAAAAACTCTGTTGCTCAGCAATTATTGGGACAATGGCAAGTTAAAGACCCAATATCCTCAAGCTCGCTCAACTTTCTCTTTGCCCCAGAAGGCAAATTATTTATTTATGTTCTTGATTCTAATAATTCTGGTGCTGCCGAGTTTAAGTATCGCATCAACCAGATACCAAAACCCATGCATCTAGATGTTACAATTTACAACAATCAAAAACCAGTCTTGACAATTTTTGAATTGACTGCTGATGGTCAGTTGCGATTGCAATTAGAAGGTACTAATCCTGGCCTACCCAGACCCACAGCTTTTTCTTCTGAAGTTTCCCTGTTCCAAAAAATTTCCGACTCTACGACATTGCCTGAAAATGTTCAAGTTATCGACCTCAGCAGCAGCGAACCAGAAAGCAATCAACCAAAATCTGAAGCTGAAGTTTTTATTGGCACTATAAACCGTGGACAACAGGCTTATTATTTAGAGAATGGAAAATTTAGTCCAACAATTAAGCAACTAGAGGTTGGGATTAAACCGGAGACTGAGAACTACCGCTATCGCATTCTTAACCAAGGCAACCAAAAGCAAAGTAAAATTACAGTCAGCAATGCGACTGCCAAAAAACCTGAACTGAGAAGCTATACAGGTGTTGTTTTTATTAAAAAAGTTCAAGGTGAACTCTTGACACAGGCAGCTATTTGTGAAACTGATAAACCTTCAGCCACACCACCAGTTACACCAAAAATACCTATTAAAGAATCTCAAGTAGTTGAATGTCCAAGAGGTTCACATTTGTTATAAGATAGATTCTCTATGAATGAATCTTTTCTAATCAATACTGCTACTGCTAGCTTAATTTCTCCTAACATTTCCAGTCAAGAACTTATACAAAGTTCTCCCTTAAAACTGGGAATTATGGCTTCTGGCAATGGCAGCAACTTTGAGGCAATTGCCGAAGCTATTGAAGATGGGCAAATCAACGCCCAAATTCAAGTTTTAATTTATAATAATCCCTCAGCGAAAGCAGCAGTACGGGCTGCCAATAGGGGCGTAGAAGCTGTTTTGTTGAATCATCGTGACTACAAAAGTCGTCAAGCATTTGACAAACAAATTGTGCAAACTTTGCAGCACTACAATGTAGAATGGCTGATTATGGCAGGCTGGATGCGAGTGATAACACCAGTATTAATTGATGCTTTCCCTGACAAAATCATCAATATTCATCCGAGTTTGTTGCCTAGTTTTAAAGGAATCAATGCTGTAGAACAAGCCTTGCAAGCTGGGGTAAAAATTGCAGGCTGTACAGTGCATGTAGTCTCTTTAGAAGTAGACAGCGGCCCAATACTGATTCAAGCTGCGGTGCCAGTATTGCCAGACGACACAGCACAAACACTCCATGCCAGAATTCAAATTGAGGAACATCGAATTTTACCACAGGCGATCGCTTTGGCAGCGGCTCTTGAGCGGGGGAGCGGGGGAGCGGGGGAGCGGGGGAGCAGGGGAGCAGGGGAGCGGGGGAGCGGGGGAGCGGGGGAGCAGGGGGAGCGGGGGAGCGGGGGAGCAGGGGAGCAGGGGAGCGGGGGAGCAACAGCTGACAACTGACAACTGACCACTGACAACTGACAACTGACTCCTCTAACTTTTCATTTTCGATAATTGCCACATTTTCCACAAATAGCTAGAAATCAAATTTGTGGTGATGTGAGCGACAATTGGCACTAACAAGTTGCCGCTGATGAGGGCACTGTACCCCAGTATTAGCCCGATAATAGTTGCCCAAATTACATAAGGCCATTGTTCGGAACCGCTGAGGTGCAAAACGCCAAAGCAAAGACTCGATACAATCACAGCCACATGATCTAAGCCTAAAGCTGGCAGCATTACACCACGAAATAACAATTCTTCACTTAATCCTGGTAGCAAACCCAGCCAAATTAAGTCTGGCAAAGCTAAGGGACTCAACACTAGTTGTAGGTAATAATCTGCACTTTGACGGTAGGGATGGTACAAGCGATAAGCTAAGCCACTCAAAGCCGTGATCATTAACCCCAACGCTAGCCCCAATAGTAAATCTTTTTCATGCCAGTGCCACCTAAACAGGGAAACGTTACCAAAGTATAACCAAAGCTTGGCAATTATCCATAAAATGATTGCTGTCGCTCCCATTGCTACTAGTACTTGGATGCGTGTTAGGTATGGAATTTCTGGTTCGTGTTTTTGTTGTTCAACCACGGTTATTTCGGGAATAGGGAGTGGGGAGATGAGGGAGATGAGGGAGATGAGGGAGATGAGGGAGATGAGGAGATGAGGAGATGGGGGGACAAGGGGAACAACAGAAGAATTCCTAGCTTCTGTGTTCTGTCTCCTAACTCCTAACTCCTCACTAATAAGAAATGACTATTGACCATTGACTATTGACTATTGACTATTGACGATAATTTGGGACGCAGAGCAGATGGATTAACACCCGCTTTATATGCTGCTATTAGACCCACTGCTTCTAAATATGAGTTTACCTGTATGGATTTGATCCCCAACGGTTCGGGAGGAACTTGTATTAAAGTTTTATTTTCTTCCACTGTAATTATTTGGCATTGCCTCTGGCTTAAACTCAGTAAGGCGCTACTGCCACAAGCAGTTGCAGGTACAATCACACTATCGACTTGATTTGCCCAAATATCATCCTGTAAAGAGTTAACTATCTCTTTCTCTAATATAAATTGTGGGGCACGGCTTAAGCCTACAAGTACGCACGGTAAAAAAGTATAGCCCAATTCTTCGGCGGCGGAGCGGGGAGATAAATTTGGTTCTGGGGGTGCGGCTGCAAGAGCAGGAGAATGGGCGCAAGGAATTTGAAAGGTTCTGACCACTAAATGACTGATTACCGCTTCCGCACCAGCTAGGGGATCTACACCTTTACCTTGACGGTAGTTTTCCACTGCCTCTTCATCCATATCATCGGGGAAACGAGCCACAACTGCGATCGCTTCTACCCCCACTTTTTTTATTAATATCTCAGCAGCCCTCAGCAAACTATCAGGGTTGCCTATTGTTCCCCAACTCGCGCCTGATGGGGCAGTGCGTAATTCTACATTTAATGGTGCATCAGTAATTACATAATCTGTGATGGTCAAGCCTAGAGTTGCCCTGGCTGCGTCCGCTGCTTGCAAATGTCGCAACTGCAATTCTGGCTCAATGCCTTGGTCTAAAAGTAAACCTATTTTATTGTGACGAACCGGACGCAAACCCCAGCATCCCGAAGCGAATTTGTCAAGTCCGTAACCTTCAACATAGAAAGCATTGGGAATGTTCCAGTATAAACTTGCACCATTAAGGACATTGGGGTGAGTAATCAGGCGATCGCAAACCTGTGATAAAACTTTAGCAACTGGAATTGCATCACCAGCATATCCGCCAATGGCTGCTCCAACGCCAGTAGGAACGATTAAAATAGTAGTATATGGTCGTTGATTCACAACTCACTGCTCTTTGGTTATTAAGTTAGGAGTGAAGAGTTAAAAATTAAACATTTTCTAACTCTTGTACGGGCATTTTAGGGTTGCGCCCCTTCTAACTCTTAACTCCTAACTCCTAACTCCTAACTCCTAACTTTCAACTTTAGTCACAACTGCTTCTACAACAGCTTTTTGCTGTTCAGTATCTACAGAGGTAATTGCCCAACGCAGGGGTTCACCTTGTTTTTTCAATTCTGCTTCAATTGCTTTTTGTAACTCTGTGGGAGTTTCTTGCAAGTCAATTTCAGCACTAATAAAATGAGTAGTCATTGCGGTAAATCTTTGGGATTAGTAGTTTATACAATACCTGAATCAAGGATGAAGTATAAAGTGGCAACTATCAAGTAGACAATTTTACTTTTTATCCTTCACCCTCCATTAATTCACTTATCTTTGCCAAATTGCAATTGATAAACTATATCTTCCTTTTCGGTATCAATTTTCAAATTTGAACGGGGATAGGCTATACAAAGCAATACATAACCTTGTTTTTGCAAATCTGGACTCACGCCCATGCCTTCACTTTGATCTACAGTTCCTGAAATAATTTGACCGGCGCAAGTTGTACAAACACCTGCATGACAAGAACTCGGCAGTTCTAAACCAGCAGCATCGGCTACTGACAAGATAGTTTCGTTTTCAGGAACTTGCAAAGTATGAGTTTCGCCTTGGAAGTTAATTTCTACGGTGTAAGTTTGGGGCATATACTCCAAAATTGGATGTAGCAGACAAATTTATTATTGTATCTGAGTTAGTTAACAAGATTGCAGATATTAATAAACTTTTGATTTTTGACTTGCCACCAGGGCGCGATCGCTACAACCCCATAACCTACAATTGAACTAAACGCAGCAATAACCATTATGGAAACAAAACTGACAGCAGGAGTAGCCGGGACAATATGATTCAAGGCTAGCGAATTGTCTTTATAGATTATCAGGATCAATATTTAATTCTCGCAACTTAGCGGCTAGGCGTTCTGCGCGTTGCTTTTCTTGTGCTGTACGCTGTCTTTCTTCGTCCGCACGCTGCTTTTCTTGTTGTGCTAATTCTTGCGGTGTCGGCACTAACTGCCCTTGTGCCGTAAAATAGCGTAATTGATTGTCCTGTACACCCAAATATAAATCTAACTGCTGACTCCATAACCAACCTTGGGCATTTGCTTCTATTGGTTGGTAATGAGCGTCTACTAAATGAAACCCCACAAATTCTAAATTATCCGGGTCAAACCAAAAATATTCCGGCGTGCGAAAGATATCTTGGTAGATTTGTTTTTTTAAGCCTTTGTCTGTGGCTTTTGTGGAAGATGAAAGTAACTCGACAATGATATTCGGATATTTACCATCTTCCTGCCAAATCACCCAACTTTTGCGCGGTTTTCTTTCGCATCCTAGCACCACAAAAAAGTCTGGGCCGCGAAATTCTTCTGATTTAAGTTGACGTTGGCTGTAGTAAATTGTCAGATTTCCAGCAGCATAAAAATCATTGCGGTTTTGCCACCACAATTCTAAACATTGTAATAACAGAATAATTTGGCGTAGATGTAAATCGCTTTCCAATGGTGGTTCGTCACTGTCGATATCTCCTGGTGGAAATATTATATCTTCTGCTGGTTCTAATTCTTGGGCGACTGACATAACTTGATTGGGGCTAGGGGTAAGTTGTTAGACATTTTATTTGTTTGTTGAGACTGCAAGGGTGCAGGGGTGCAGGGGTGCAGGGGAGAGGGTTTGAAGTTTTTACCCACAATTGAAATCGTCTGAGATTGGATGCACAGATGTTATTACTATCATAATCTTGTTGATTGATTATGATTTGCGTAGGGGGAGCATTGCCGTAGGCATGGCATTTCATAAAAACATCCTGAAAATGCTTTGGTTGAGGAGTTTCATCAATTACTATAATAATCACAGAAAATTAGTTAAATTTGCTTATTATAAATATGCGCGATCGCGTTTCTTTAGAGACTGTATCTGTAAGTCTGCCTTTTGGCATTGGTTCCATGTCGTGGAAAGTTAACACCACACAACAGAAGGCGGCTTGGTCGCTTTATGTGGAATTGGTGACGCGCATTGCTGTACAACCTTTGGAAGTTGACCAGGGTTTGGTACGAGAAGCGATGAACTCTCTTTATAGTTTATTTGGAACGACCCGCGAAGTTCTCAAAACTGCCGGGCCTGATGTGGGTGCTGCTCGTGATTCAGTGGGGGGAATTGCGATCGCTGTGTTGAATAATGGGTTAAGGCCGTTTTTGTCAAAATGGCATCCGTTATTGCAAGCGTGGGAAGCAAGGCGACCTGTGGGGGTGAGTCCCAAGGAACATGAGCAGAGTTGGTCTCTTGAAGCGACGGCGCGACGGGAGTTAGAGGCTTTGCGGGTGGGTTTAGAAGAGTATGCTCAGGCGTTGGCGACTATCGCAGGTGTGGAGGAGTAAACAATGGCAGAGTTTGATGTGTTTCTAGCTCACAATAGTTTAGACAAACCGGAAGTTCAATACATCGCAGTAGCATTGAAACGGCGTAATTTAAGACCGTGGATAGACGATGAACAAATTCCACCGGGACGAACATTTCAAGATGAAATCCAACAAGCAATTCCTTTAGTCAGATCTGCTGCTATCTTCATTGGTGTCCGTGGTTTGGGACGCTGGCAAAGTTGGGAATTAAAAGCCCTAATTAATCAGTGTGTGAAAAGAAATATTCCTGTAATTCCAGTTTTGCTTCCTGGTGTTGAACAACTGCCTGAGAATTTAATTTTTTTACAAGAATTTAGATGGATCTGTTTCTCTGAAAGTATTAGTGATGAGCATGCTTTGTCTTTATTGGAATGGGGTATTACTGCTGGGAAAAAGCCAAGGACACAGCCTCAATCTATTCCAACAGATAACCTGGACTCAGAAAAAGGCATAGACTACACCAGACTACGCAACCTACTAGCAAAAGAAAACTGGAAAGAAGCCGACGCAGAAACTTATCGGGTCATGATTCAGGCTGTAGATAAAAAAGAAGGCAAGTGGTTCACCGATGACGAACTCTTAAATTTTCCTCGCACTGACTTACGCAAAATTGATAAACTGTGGGTAACATACAGCAATGGACACTTTGGCTTCAGCGTCCAGAAGGAAATATACTTGAGCGTTGGCGGTAAAGCTGACGGCAAGTATTATAAACAAGCCTGGGAGAAGTTTGGCGATTGCGTAGGATGGAGAGAGAATAATAGTTGGATAAATTATTCTGATATAAATTTTGACACCTCAGCCCCTACCTCTGCCCCTATGGGACACCTCCCTTTAGTTGCCCCTATGGGAGACTTGCCAGTTTTAAGTAATGAGTTTAATGAGTTCGTTTCGGTTCGCATTCCTTTGTATGTAAGTGTCATTTGTGGGTTTGTTATTGGGTATAATTCGTCTATTAATGTTGGGTCGGGTGTGCTACTTGGTGTGTGTTGGGTTGGGGTATATTGGTTGTGTTGGCATTTTTCTCGGAAAAGCTTAACATATAAGGTTTTCCGAAAATTATAAAAATTTATAAACGCCCTCCTTCCTACGAAGTAATCAACATTTCATAATTCTGATACCTGGCACTGCGGTAATTTTAGGTAAGTGTTCTGGTTGTTTTGGTTCCAGCAGATAATGCACATGATTGCTCATAATGCACAAAGCATAGAGCTTAAATTGATATTTTTCCTGTGCTTTCTTAATGGCGTAAAGAAAAACCTCACGACATTCTAAGCGCGTTAGACAAAATTCGCGGTTATTGCAGCGAGTCGTAATGTGATAGCAAAAGCCAGGTTGAAAGTTACGTTAAGGGCGAGACATGAAAAAATTGCTCTTTTACTACGCTTGCTATAATGCACTCACTAACAAACTTTAGTCATCAATGTTACAATCTTGACCCTTAAGGTTACAACATTAAGCCTTAAAGTTATAACATGAACCCTTAAAGCTAGAACATGAACCCTTAAAGCTAGAACATCAAGCCTTAAAGTTACAACATCAAGCCTTAAGGTTATAACATTAACCCTTAAAGCTAGAACACTAAGGCTTAAAATTACAATATTCAGGCTTAAAGTTAAAGCGATCGCAGTTGACCATAATATTATCTCGCTGAAAATCAACCTTTAGTGATTAAATTCAGAGAAATTACGGACATAAATAAAATTTTTTGCTAAAAAAATGCGCTTTTTGCTGAACTAAAATACAGGTTAATTGAGACAAAATAGTTATGTAACCTTTTTAAAAGTGTAAATTTATGCCTCGAAAAAAACGTAGTTCCCGAATTCTAGAAAAAGCTGAGTTTAGAGTTGCCGGACTGAAAGCTATTGATCCAAATCTCAATTTTGATGATACTTGCAACTTGCAAAATTTGAGTCAATTAATAGATAAATTTCACAGTATGCTTGATGATTATAACGCTGCCATAGCAAAAATTGACTCTTCTAAAAAACAGCTAGATGAGATGGAAAAAACCTTAAGTCAGGTTACAGATAAAATGCTGATGGGAGTTGGTTTCAAGTACGGCAAAAACAGCAATGAATATGAACTTGCAGGTGGCGTTCGAGACAGCGAACGTATTCGTAAAAGTAGATTGACACGCTTAAAAGCGAGTACAGATAAAACATCAGATGAAAATGCAATAACCGCCTAGTAGCGTTGCACAAGAGTTTAAGTAAAGAAATTTAGAATTAATTGGGCGAATATAATTCGCTACTACACAAACTCTTTCCACCTACGTGGACTTCATGAAATAACCCGCCTGCGCGGGTTTTGTCTGTATAGGCGCGATTTATAATTGCCAGGGCTGAATAAAATTTTACTATATAATAAAATTTTGCATTAACTCAGAACTTCCACAATCTGAAAATTCAATGACCCGCTTTATACATGATAAATTCGCCAAAGACTATTTAGAAGAATTATTAAAAGATTACGGAGAAGTCAAAGCATCAGAAAAAGTTTCAGGAGAGATTAAAGAAATAGATGTTTTATTCACTCCAACCAAACAGCAAAACTCTAATTTACAAATACTGGGTTTGTTAGGAAGATTTGCGGAACATCCTGCTATCATAGAACCATTCCGCAATCCAGCCTCTACCGATGAGATATGCGACTGTATTTTAAAATTATTAGAAATCAAGGCTTTAGTGCGACGAGAAGCTAAAGCCAATAAAACCAAACTTCCGGACTCAGAAATTCCTAAATTGTGGGTGCTGACACCTACCATATCTGAAACTAGGTTATCTAGCTTTGGAAGTATGCAAAAAGCAGGTTGGTTATCAGGAGTACATTTTCTTCCAGATGCCTTACGGACAGCAATTGTGGCGATACACCAATTACCGCAGACACCAGAAACATTATGGTTGAGGCTTTTGGGTAGAGGAAGCGTACAGTCACAAGCAATTATCGAGTTGCAAGCGTTACCATTAGATTATCCATACCAGAAAGCAACCCTAGAATTAGTTTATAACTTGCGCGAAAATTTGAGAGTAAACCAAGAATTAGAAGCAGATGATCGGGAGTTAATTATGCGATTAGAACCACTTTATCAAAGAGATAGAGAACAAGCTAAAGAAGAAGGAAGGCAACAAGGAAGACAACAAGGAGAACAAGACTTAATACTGCGTCTACTCAATCGCCGTATTGGTGAAATTGATGCATCATTAATTGAGCGAATTAAAAGCTTATCAATTGAACAATTAGAAACTTTAGCAGAGGCATTATTAGACTTTTCTAATATTGCTGATTTAGAAACTTGGTTAAACCAACAATAACCAAATCGAATTTGACAGTAACACTAAACAGAGTTGTTCATATTCTATGAAAAATTAAAAATAATCGGTATAAAAAAATTGCAAGCAACCGATGACTCATCAGGCTTTCAGCTATAAAAATCAGGCAACCTTTTATAGCCAAAAATTGCCTAAAAATATTTCATAATTAAAGAAAGAACATCCCAATGGAGAACACAAAAATGCTAGAACAATACCGTCAGCATGTTGTAGAACGCGCCCAAATCGGTATTCCTCCCCTACCATTGGATGCAAAGCAAACATCAGAATTATGTGAATTGCTCAAAAATCCGCCAGCGGGTGAGGAAACTACATTATTGCATTTATTGCGCGATCGCGTCCCCCCTGGTGTGGATGCAGCAGCTTACGTCAAAGCGGGATTTCTGTCTGCCATTGCCAAAAAGGAAGTTACTAGTCCTTTAATTTCGCCCATAGAGGCGGTAGAATTGTTGGGGACAATGATAGGTGGCTACAACGTGCAAGCTTTAATTGACTTGCTACAATTGCCCACCGTATCAGTTTCAGATTCTTCCGAAACACCTTTAGTAATGGGTGGACAAGGAAAAGAACCGATAGCAGCATACGCCGCCACCGCCTTGAGTAAAATTTTGTTGGTGTATGATGCGTTTCACGATGTCTTGGAGTTATCGAAAACCAATCCTTTCGCCAAGCAAGTGATAAACTCTTGGGCAGCAGCAGAATGGTTTACTAATCGTCCGCAGCTACCAGAATATATCAACGTCACTGTTTTTAAAGTTCCTGGCGAAACCAACACCGATGACTTATCCCCTGCTACCCAGGCTACCACTCGCCCGGATATTCCTCTGCACGCCTTAGCAATGCTGGAAACCAGACAACCGGGAAGCTTGGAAGTTATTGCTGAGTTGAAGAAGCAAGGACATCCTGTAGCTTACGTGGGAGATGTCGTTGGTACTGGTTCTTCCCGGAAATCAGCTATTAACTCAGTGTTATGGCACATGGGAAATGATATACCCTTTGTACCCAACAAACGCGCTGGGGGTTATATTTTAGGTAGTGCGATCGCTCCCATCTTTTTCAACACTGCTGAAGATGCCGGTGCTTTGCCTATTCAATGTGATGTCACCAAGCTAGAAACTGGTATGGTGATCACCATCTATCCTTACAAAGGTACAATCACAAACGCAGCTGGCGAAGTTATTTCTACCTTCAGCCTCAAACCTGAAACTATTTTAGATGAAGTCCGTGCAGGTGGACGCATCCCCCTACTTATTGGACGCACTCTTACCGACAAAACCCGCCAAGCACTCGGTTTACCACCAAGCACCGTTTTCATCCGTCCCCAACAACCAAACGATACAGGCAAAGGCTACACCTTAGCACAGAAAATGGTTGGTAAAGCTTGTGGATTACCTGGTGTGCGTCCTGGCACATCTTGCGAACCTATCATGACCACCGTTGGTTCTCAGGATACCACAGGCCCCATGACCCGCGACGAATTGAAAGAACTCGCTTGTCTCGGTTTCAGTGCAGACTTGGTGATGCAGAGTTTCTGTCACACCGCCGCTTATCCCAAACCTGTGGACATCAAAACCCATCACGATTTACCAGACTTTTTTGCCCAACGTGGCGGCGTTGCCCTGCGTCCTGGTGATGGTATCATCCATTCTTGGCTAAACCGGATGTTATTACCAGACACCGTAGGAACAGGCGGCGACTCTCACACCCGCTTCCCCTTGGGTATTTCCTTCCCCGCCGGTTCTGGGTTAGTAGCATTTGCAGCGGCTTTGGGTGTCATGCCTTTGGATATGCCAGAATCAGTATTGGTACGCTTCAAAGGTGAATTGCAACCAGGTGTAACTTTACGCGATATCGTCAACGCCATTCCCTACGTCGCAATTCAAAAAGGTTTGCTGACGGTAGAGAAACAGAACAAGAAAAACATCTTCTCTGGACGAATTTTAGAAATTGAAGGTTTACCAGATTTAAAAGTCGAACAAGCCTTTGAACTTGCCGATGCTACTGCCGAACGTTCTTGTGCAGGTTCTACCATTAAACTGAGTGTAGAGACAATTGCTGAATATCTGCGTTCTAATGTAGCACTGTTGAAGAACATGATAGCGCGGGGTTATAGTGATGCCCGTACTATCTGGCGGCGGATCGCTAAGATGGAAGAATGGTTAGCAAACCCCGTGTTACTAGAAGCAGATGCAGATGCAGAGTATGCGGAAATCATTGAAATTGATTTGAACGAAATCAAAGAACCAATTGTGGCGGCTCCCAATGACCCCGATAATGTGAAATTATTATCGTCAGTTGCTAATGACCCAGTGCAAGAAGTATTCGTTGGTTCTTGTATGACAAATATCGGTCATTATCGCGCCACAGCGAAAGTTTTAGAAGGTGCCGGTGAAGTGAAAACTCGTTTGTGGATAGCACCACCAACCCGCATGGATGAACACCAATTAAAAGAAGAAGGTGTGTATGCCATTTTTGGCGCTGCGGCTGCTAGGACAGAAATGCCTGGATGCAGTTTGTGTATGGGAAATCAGGCGCGAGTTGCTGATGGTACGACGGTATTTTCTACCTCGACTCGCAACTTCAATAATCGCATGGGTAAAGGTGCAAGAGTGTATCTTGGTTCAGCAGAATTAGCCGCAGTTTGTGCCTTGTTGGGACGTATTCCCACAGTGCAGGAATATTTGGATATTGTGGCGAAGAAGATTGATCCTTTTGCCGATGATTTGTATCGGTATTTGAACTTTGATCAAATCGCCGGTTTTGAGGATGAAGGGCGAGTAATTTCTAAGGAGGAGCAGGCTTTATTGGTCTAATCTAGATTAGGGTGGGCTTTTTTAGCTCACCTTTATTTTAAAAATATAGTAGTGAAAAACTAACACTAATCATATGAATGATCCATCTATCAATAGCCAAAATCTCTATGATCAAGACTTTTATTTGTGGACACAAACAATTGCCCAGCAGCTAAAGGAACATAAATTTAATGAAATAGATTTACCTAATTTAATTGAAGAAGTTGAAAGTATGGGTAGGAGTGAAAAACGGGAATTAAAAAGCCGATTAATTGTACTGTTAATGCACTTAATAAAATGGCAGTACCAACCGGAAAAACGAAGCGAAAGTTGGCGTAGTAGCATTACTGAACAACGCATCTGTATTGAAGCATTATTAGAAGATAGCCCTAGTTTGCAACCTTTAATTTCAGAAGTATTTGCAGATTGTTATCAAAAGGCTCGTCTTAAAGCATCTGATGAAACAGGCATTAAATTAAACTTCTTTCCTAATGAATGTCCTTTTACTTTAGAAGAGACTTTTAACAATTATTTAAATTAGGGTGGGCTATGCCTACCTGACACCACAATTTCAACAGGTAAACACCAATGGATTTTTACACAGTAGTACTCAAGCAAAGCGCTGGTTATTGGGTTGCTTTGTGTTTAGAAAATGGAATTGTCGGACAGGGTACTATTCAAGAAGATGCTATTAATAAACTAAAGGAAGCTATTGAGTCTTTTGAAGTTGTTTATAAATCTGAAACTAATATTTATAAATCTCCAATTTCTATTGAAGAATTACATGAGTTTTTGCTGTTAGATGAAAAACAGCAAAATTCAGAAATATATGAATTAAGGAAAATTTATGCCTAAAAATCTACCTTCTCTGAAACCAAAAGAACTAATCAGGCTTTTGGAAAAAGGAGGGTGTACATTTTATCGAGAAGGAAAAGGTGACCATCGTTTGTATACTCGTGAAGTTGAAGGTCAACGAAGAGTAGTTCCCATAGATATAGGTGCAGGGGAAATGTCTCCTGCTTATGTTTTGCGAATTTTTAGACAATTTGGCTTTACTGATGAGGATATTGAAAGATTGTTAAGGTAAATAATTTAGAGTTTCAGCACATTAAAACAAACTACAAATAAACTTATTTTAATTTACTCTTTCTAGCCATATTTGTAATGCCTTATCAACTAGAGATTTGATGTCCTCAACAAATATTTCATTTTTGAAAAATCTGCCTTTATTTTCTGGAATAGTATAAAAAATGCGATTAAAGAATTTTTCCCAACATATACTTCCTTCCTTCACAGGAGCATATCGCCAATATGTCAAATATTCTTCTGTAGTATCAATTTGCATTCTAGCAATAGTTTTATTTTGACGGTTGGGAATAATTAACCATAGAAATAATAGTATTTTTTTCGATTTTCTATCAAAACCAAACTCGGCACATTGCCTTATTTTGTCCTTGCCGTACTTACTTGCATATATAATACTTTTATTCACTATGATTTCTTCTAGCCTACGGTCAAAACTTAATATAAGATGCCTAATTTTCGTTAAATTATCTATTTCTGTGTTTGTTAAAGAACCTAGCCAATCTAATAATAATCTTGGTGGCTCAGAAATGTTATCGTTTTCTTGATTTTGAAGATTAACTTCTTTATAATTAATTTTTATACTTTTGCTTTGTGATTGATTATGAACTGGAGATAAATGAAAATAAAACTCCTGATTTTTAGCTTGAATGGAAAAAGTAAATAAATGGAATTTTAATTTACTATGCTTTTCATCAATTAAATTATGGCGATGGAAACTCGGACATATAGCAAACAAGCTAATATCTTCATGATAATTAATATTAGCTTTTAAAGGTTGTTCTTCTAATAAATTGTCATAATAGCGTGTGAGTTGATTAATAACATATCTATCCTCTGTATTTTTGAGTTCAATAATAGCTAGTTGATTATTTACTCCTATTGCTAGGATGTCACAAATTTCTCCTTTTATAGACAATTGCCGTGTTAAAGGCTTGAGTTCAAATATTTCTTCTAAATTATCCCAAACAAAAGTTTCTAATTCAGACTCATCAATAAATTTCCAGCCTTGATCGGTTTTGCGTAATGCTACGTTATTTTTCATAGTCTTAAATTCAGTAATAATATGTATAAAATTATTTTGATTTTGAAAACATCCTGAGACTAAAAAGCCAGCTTTGTAAAGCTGAATCTGAGGCATAGTTCAAACATCAGACAGCAATTCTGTATATAATTTATACTAAAAAATATCTGATGTCCTTTTTTGGGATAAGTGAAGGTAGTGAACTGCGATCGCATCTAGCACACAACCTAACCCCCCAACCCCCAACACTCACGAGGGAAGGGGGAGAAATCTGACTCCCCTCTCCGCTTCGGAGAGGGGTTGGGGGAGAGGTCAATTCACATGATCGCATTCTCACCTCAAAAAGTGCGATCGCGCTAGATTATTTATGAAACCCAACCCCATGAAGTCCCTACAAGACTACACCACCGTTATTCGCCCTAATGACAATGGCACATTTGTCGCCTATGTACCAGCAATTCCTGGTTGTCACGCTTGGGGACAAACCCCAGATGAAGCCCGTACTGAACTTGTCTATGTTTTTGAAATGATTCAAGAAGAAAATTCATGAATGAAACTTTAACAGTTATCTTTGATGGTCAGGTTTTACGTCCAGATACTCCACTCAACCTAGAACCTAA